>JAXDPL010000144.1:0-11019 GCA_034668385.1 Sphingomonadales bacterium
CAGATCCTGCGCGATCCGTTCACCCACAAGCCGTTCGTCCACTTCTACGCCACCAAGCGGATCGGCGGCCAGGTGTCGAACAGCGAGGCGATCAAGCTGATGAAGTTCGGCGCCTGAACGGCGCCGAATCCCGCCGGCCCCACCCGGCGGGGATCCCGCGCCGCACCGGTCCCCCCACGCGCGCCGGTGCGGCGCACCCACCATTGCTCCAACAAAGGAGGCCTCGATGGCCGATCCCTTCACGTCCGTCGCCGACAGCGCGACCGCGCCGGCGCGTCTTGCCGTGCCGGTGGTTCCGAGCGACACCGTCGCCTTGCCGGACATTCCCAAGGCTTTGTTCGTCGGCACCGGCGGGGCGATCGCGATGCGCGGAGTCGGCGGCGGCGCCGACCAGGTCTGGAAGAACGTGCAGGACGGTTCGATCCTGCCCTTCCGGGCGCAATATGTGCGGGCGACGGGAACCACCGCGTCCGATCTTCTGGCGCTCTACTGATGCCGGCGATCGTCAACGCCGCCAATTGCACGGTGGAGGCCCAGGACGGCGGTGTGTTCCTCGTCACCAAGACCGCTGGCAATGCCGACACGCCGGACGCGAGCGCGGTTTCCGACCAGGCGATGGCGGGCGATTTCGTGCTGCGGGCGCGAGCGCTGGGCAATCCGTTGCTCTACCTGGGAGTCAGCGCCAATCCGCTGGCCGGCAACGGACCCACCACGATCGACCGGGCGATCCAGCTGAGCGGGACGAGCGGGCGCTGCTACGAGAGCGGATTCTTCCGCCCGCCTCTGTTCACGCCGGCCGGCTTCGTGTGGCTGAAGCGGACGGCGGACGTGCTGCAATATCTGACCGGCAACGACCTTGCGACGGCGACCGCCGTCCGGACGGTGAGCGGAGTGACCGGGCCTTTGTGGTTCGACAGCTCGCTGCTTCGCGCCGGCGGCGCGGTCGAGGTCAGGTTCGATCTGCCGTCGGCCTTCGCGGCGAGGAAGCGGCGGCGGCGACTGTCGCTCGGCCTCTCGCTGTAGCGACACGAAAGGACATGAGATGATCGAGATGGATTCCCTGGCCCTGCCGCCGGAAGCGGCGGGGGAGGCGAAGGCGTGGCTGCGCGCCGTGCACGGCGAGGATGACGGGGCCATCGCCGCCCTGGTGCAGGCGGCGGCGGAACTGTGCGAGCGGTTCACGGCTCGGGTGCTGCTCGCACGCGGCGTGCGGCAGACTCTGCGGGCGCGGCCGGGCTGGATACGGCTCGGACGCAACCCGGTGCGCTCGATCGGCGCCGCCGAGACGATCGAACCGGACGGTGCCGGATCGTTGCTCGCGGCCGACGCCTACGCGATCGACATCGACGCCAACGGCGACGGCTGGATCCGGATCGAGGCCGGCGTGACGGGAAAGATAAGGGTCACCTATCAGGCCGGGCTCGCCGCGGCCTGGAGCGATCTGCCGCAGGCTTTGCGCCACGGCGTGACCCGGATGGCCGCCCACTTCTACGCGCTTCGGACGGGAATGCCGGGAGACGCGCCGCCGGCTTCGGTGACGGCGCTGTGGCGGCCGTACCGCCAGCTGAGCCTGCGGTGATGCTGGAGGCGCTCGAGACGCGCGCGGCGGCGCTGGCGGAGCGGCGGGCGCGCCGGGTGAGAGCGGCCCTGGCCGATGCGCTGAGAGAGGATTTGCCGAGCGGGGTGCGGGTCGAGGAGCGGCCGGACGGCGTGGCGCTCGTCGGGCGCGGCCTGCTTCGGCGATGGCTGGTCGATCCGGCGCTGCGCTGGATGGTGGAAAGGACGAGAGGATGAGCGCGAGCGAAGCCCTTCAGTCGGCCCTGGCGGCGGCGCTGCGCACCGGCACCGCGCTTGCGATCTACGATGCGCCGCCGACGCAGGCGGTCTTCCCTTATGCGCTGGTCGAATGCGGATTCGAAAGCGACTGGGGCCACAAGAGCGGCAAGGGACGCGAGGTGCGGGTCGCGGTCACGGTCCGCGACTCCGGCGAGCGGCCGGTCCGCCTGCACGGGCTGATGGACCAGATCGAGGCCGTGCTCGAAGCGCCGCCGGCGGCGGAAGGCTGGCAGATCGTCACCTTCGCCTGGCAGCGCAGTCTAAGCCTGCGCGAAGGGCGCTCGCCCGGCCCGGTCGAATGGACAGGAGTCGCGGAATATCGGGCCCGGATGCTCGAGACGGCCAGCGCAGGCTAGGGCCGCCGCTCACCTCGGGAGCGTGTTCGACTCCAGATAGTCCTTATACTGATCGAGCGCGTTCTGGCGGATGTCGGTGATTTCCGACTTGGCGTTCTGCTCGGCATCCGCGGAGCGGATGCCGACGGCGCGGTCGGCGGCGATCGACTTGGCGCGGAACGCCGCTTCCTCGGCCATGCAGGCGGCGCTCGCCTTGGTGGCGAAGGCGTCGGCCGCCGTCTTGTCCTTGAGGTCCGCCTTCACCAGCGCGGAGAGACAATGGGTCAGCGCCTGGCGCTCGACATTGGGATTGGGCGGGGGGCCCGGCGAGGACGCGCCGGCCAGCGCGATCAGAAGCACATGCGAAATCATGGCGAATTCCAGTGCAACGGTTTGAACCGAGAGGAGATTGATCCATGGCCGCGGAAAAGGGAAGTGCCTTTCTGCTGAAGATCGGGGACGGCGCCGAGCCGCCCGCCTTCGCCACCGTCGCCGGCCTCCGGACGACGCAGATGTCGGTGAACGGAGAGCCGGTCAACGTCACCAGCAAGGACAGCGGCGGCTGGCGCGAATTGCTGTCCGGCGCCGGAATCCGGTCCGTTTCGGTGGCGGGCAGCGGGATCTTCACCGGCTCGGCCGCCGAGACGCGGCTGAAGTCGAACGCGCTCGCCGGCCTTATCGACGATTATGAGCTGAGCTTCGAGAGCGGCGAGCGGATGCGCGGCCGCTTTCTGCTCACCCGGCTCGATTATTCCGGCGATTATAACGGCGAGCGCAATTACAGCCTGAGCCTCGAAAGCTCCGGCCCGGTGAGCGCGCTGTGACGGCCCGTCAAAGTGGTACTTTGCCGGGTACCGGGGCGAGCGGCGCCAATGCCGCTCGGGGCGAGGCCGCGTTCAGGGCCGGCGGCGCCTCCCTGGTGCTTCGGCCGACCTTCGAGGCTCTGGTCGCCGCGGAGGAGGAGCTGGGACCCTTGCTCGCTTTCGTCGAACGGGCCGCCGCCGGCGAACTGAGGCTCGGCGAGATCGCCGCCCTGATCTGGCATTGCGTCAAGGACCGGCCGGAAGGGCTGACCCGAGAGCGGCTCGGCGCGGCGCTGGCCGAGCTGGGCCTGGCGAAGATCGCGCCGCTGCTGCGCGGGCTGATCGCGCAGATCCTGCAGGGCCATGGCTGAGTTCGCCGAGGCCGCGTCCCGCCTGGCGGGCGCGGCGGCCTTGCTGCTCGGCTGGCGCCCCGACGAATTCTGGGGCGCGACGCCCGCCGAACTGGCCGCCGTGCTGGCCGCGGCGAAGGGGGAGACGGCGGCGGCGCTCGACCGCGCCGGGCTCGAACGGCTGATGGAGGTCCATCCCGATGGCTGAAGAGATCGAACGGCTGATCGTCAGCGTCCGCGCCGATACCGGCGCCTTCGCCCGCGACGTCGCCGACATGCGCGGGCAGCTCGAAGGGCCGCTCGCCGCCGGCGCGGCGCGGGCCGGGCGGCTGGTCGAGGACGCTTTGCTCAAGGCGGCGCGGACCGGCAAGCTCGGCTTCGAGGACCTGAAGCGGATCGCGCTTGCCGCGATGGCCGAGATCGCGCGGGCCGCAGTCCACGAGGGGATCGGCGCGATCGGGGCCGGTCAGGCCGGGGGCGGGGGGCTGCTGAGCCTGATCGGCGCCCTGGTCCCGGCGATCCTCGGTGCGCCCGGCCGGGCGACCGGCGGAGGAGTCGCGCCGGGACGGGCCTATCTCGTCGGCGAGCGGGGCCCCGAGCTGTTCGTTCCGACGGCCAGCGGTCGGATCGACAGCGCGGCCGGCGCGGGCCGGCGCGACGTCCGGCTGAGCATCACCATCAACACGCCGCCAGGCGAGGCGCCGCGCGCGCTGGAGCGGTCGAGCCGGCAGGTGGCGCGGGCGGTCAGGCAGGCTCTGACGCGGTTGGAGGATTGAGCGTGGCACATTGGCTGGCGCCCGCCGGGGCGGCGATGGAGACGGGGTTCGTCAAGCGATTCGACCCGCGCTTCTGGAGCGTCAACTTCCCGCGGCCGATGATGGCGAGCGTGGTGACGACGGCGCCCGATGCGCTGCGGATCGACTGCGTCTTCTACAAGGCGAACGACCTGGCGGGGCTGATCTGGGAAGCGGAGGACCGGTTCGACCACGCGTTGACCGCCTATGAGACGCGGCGCGACTTCCGCGCGTGCCGTCTCGGCTTTCGCTGGCGAAGCGGCGGAGTGGTCGCGCTCGACGCGGTCAACGGGCCGACTCTGACCATCGAGGGCCGCGACGAGGCGGGCGCGGCGCGCAGCTGGTTCGTGCGGCTGTGGAACTATGCGAGCGGGACGCCCGAGGACTCGGCGATCGCGCTGGATTTCGCCGCCCTGGCCGGCGGCTGGGGCGGCGAGGATCCGGTCTGGGCGGGGGATATCGACCGGTTGTTCGTGTCGCTGGTGCCGCCCGGCTACACCGGCGAGGACGCGCCGCTCGAGGCGCCGGCGCAAGGCTGGGCGGAGCTGAGCGGAATCGCGTGCGACGGCTCGGGCTCGGTGCTGTCGATCGGCGACGGGCTGGTGCCCGAGCACCGGCTGCGCATCGCGACCGGCTATGACGACCTCTATCATGTGACTCCGGCGCGAGTGCTGAGGAACGCGCTTAACCTCGGCTATCGCGGGCCGATCGACCATTATGTCGGGATGAGCCATTATTTCCGGCTCGAGGCGAATTCGGGCGGCTTCTACGCGAGCCTCGCCGGGGGCGTTCTCAACGGGCCGTGCGAGGCCTGGCACAGGGATTTCGCGGCTCGGGCCAAGGCGCTCGGTTTCGAGCTCATTCTGTCCCTGTCGTTCGAGCTGCTCGACCAGCATTGCTGGGGCGACTGGAAGCAGCGGGCGGCGGACGGAAGCCCGGCGCTGACCGGCTGGATCCCGCCGTCGGCCCTGCTGTCGCCGGCGCACGAAGGGGCGATGGGCTATTTGCGGGCGGTGGCGCGGGCGTTCGCGGCGATCGCCGCCGAGGCAGGCTTGCGCGTCCGCCTGCAGATCGGAGAGCCGTGGTGGTGGGTGAGGGCGGACGGGACGATCTGCCTCTACGACGCGGCGGCCGTGGCGCGGCTGGCGCCGGAGCCGATCGCCGACGTGCGCGGACCGCTGAGCCCGGCGCAGGAAGCGACTCTGGACGCCGCGGGCGCGCTGCTCGCCGAGGCGACGGCGGGAATCGGCGCGGCGGTGCGGGGGGATTCGCCCGGCGCCGAGCTGCTTCTGCTCGCCTACCTGCCGCGCGTACTCGACGGGGCCGAGGTGCGCCGGGCGAACCTGCCGCTCAGCTGGGGCGCGCCGGTCTTCGACCGGCTCCAGCTCGAGGACTATGAATGGGTCACCGGCGGGCGCGGGGGCGCCACCGCTTCGGCCGTCGCCGAAGTGGCGACTCGGCTCGGCTATCCGGTCGCTCAGCAGCATTATTTCGCCGGCTTCGTGGCGGGAACCGAGGACCGGGCGGATTGGTCGGCGGTCGCGGCGGCCGCCGAGGCGGCGTTCGCCCGCGGTACGGGCGAGGTGTTCGTGTGGGCGCTGCCGCAGGTGCTGCGCGACGGATTTACCTGGTTCGAAGTGGGAGAAAGCGAAGTGGACGCATTCGACGATGTGTCGTTCCCCGTAGCGCTGGGACGGGAAGCGAGCGTGGAGCCCGCTTTTTCCACCCAGGTGGTGACGACGGCGAGCGGCGCCGAGCACCGGAACAGCGACTGGGCGGATGCGAGGCTCCGCTTCGAGGCGGGACCGGGATTGCGGGACGAGGCGCAGCTCAAGACGCTGCTCGCCTTCTTCCGGGCGCGGCGCGGCGCGGCCGTGGGATTCCGGTTCCAGGATCCATTCGACCATGAGGGGGAGCGGGAGCCGATCGGCATCGGCGACGGTTCGCGGACCGAATTCCAGCTGGTCAGGAGCTACGGAAGCCAGAAACGCACGATCAGCCGGCCGGTCGCGGGCAGCGTCAGGCTGTTCGTGGCGGGTGACGAACGGGCGGGCGGCTGGTCGCTGGAGGACAAGGGTATCGTTCGCTTCGACACGCCGCCTGCGGTGGGCGAAGCGGTGGAGGCGAGCTTCCTGTTCGACGTGCCGGTCCGTTTCGCCGAGGACCGGCTGGCCTTCAGCCTCGCCACGTTCCGCGCCGGCGAAATCCCGTCGGTGCCGCTCATCGAGATACGCGAAGACTGAGCTTCGCCGAAAGGAACGAAGATGACGGCCATGCTGGAGCGGCCGCTGACCACGCTCGCCTTCTGCTGGCGGGTGGCGCGGCGCGATGGGATCTGCCTCGGCTTCACGACCCACGACCGGGCGCTGTCGATCGGCGGGCTCGCCTATCGGCCGGCGCCGGGCATGCTGCCCTCGGCGGTGACCCGGAGCGACGGATTCGACTCCGCCGCGCTCGACGTCTCGGGCGCGTTGGCCAGCGACGCGATCAGCGCCGCCGACCTCGCCGTGGGCCGTTGGGACGGCGCGGCGATAAGCCTGTTCGCGGTGGACTGGGAGGATCCCGACGGCGAGCGGATAACGCTGGCGCGGGGCGAACTGGGCGAAGTGGCGCTGAAAGGCGCCGCGTTCGAGGCCGAGCTGAAGGGAGCGGCGGCGGTGCTCGATCGTCCCGCCGTCGAGCAGACATCACCCGATTGCCGCGCCGAGCTAGGCGATCGGCGCTGCCGGATCGACCTGGCGCCGCGGACGCGGATGAGCCGGGTGACGACTGTCGTGGGCGAGGATGCGGTCGAGGTCGAGGCGGCGGCAGAAGCGCCGAATGCCTACGCCTTCGGCCGGCTGCGCTGGCTTTCCGGCCCCAATTGCGGGCTCTCGGCGATGATCCTGTCCTCGGAAGGTGCGCGACTGACGCTTCGCCAGCCGCCGCCCTCGCCGGCGGAGCCCGGCGATCTCGTCGAGATCGTCGAGGGCTGCGACAAATTGTTCGCGACCTGCCGCGAGCGCTTCGCCAATTCGGACAATTTTCGGGGCGAGCCGCACCTGCCGGGCATGGACCTTCTCACCCGCTATCCGGGAGCCTGACATGTCCACCCTCGGCGAAAGGATCGCCGCGCGGGCGCGCGGCCTGGTCGGCCTGCGCTTCCGTCCGCAGGGCCGGGACGCCCAGCACGGCCTCGACTGCGTCGGCACGGCCGTGGTGGCGATCGACGCGCCGCCGGGGCGGGTGCCGAGAGACTATCCGCTGCGCGGCGAGCATCTCGCCGAGATCGAGCAGGGGCTGGCGGATTTAGGCTGTGCCCGGGTTGAAGGCGCGGCGGCGGGCGACGTGATCGTCTGCCGGAGCGGGCCGGCGCAATTCCATCTGCTCGTCTGCATCGGCGACGCCTTCGTCCATGCCGACGCGCTGCTTCGCCGAATCGTCGAGCGGCCGATGCCGGCGCCCTGGCCGGTCGCCGGCGTATGGCGGCTGCGGGAGGAGGAAGGCTGATGGCAACCCTGGTCCTCACCGGAGTCGGCACCGCGCTCGGCGGACCGTTCGGCGGCGCGATCGGCGCCTTGCTCGGGCAGGCGATCGACAGCCGGCTGTTCGCGCCCAAGGCCCGTCAGGGCCCCAGGCTCGGCGACCTGGCGGTGCAGACCTCGACCTACGGCAGCGAAATCCCGAAACTGTTCGGGCGGATGCGGGTGGCGGGCACGGTGATCTGGGCCACCGATCTTCGCGAGCAGCGGAGCTCCAGCGGCGGCAAGGGGCGGCCGAAGACGGTGAGCTATTCCTATTCGGCGAGCTTCGCCGTCGCGCTTTCCGGCCGGCCGGCGCTCGGCGTCGGGCGCATCTGGGCAGACGGCAAGCTGCTGCGCGGCGCGGCGGGCGACTTCAAGGCGCCGGTGCGCTTCCGCTTCTGGACGGGCGACGAGGACCAGCCGGTCGATCCTTTGATCGCCTCGGCCGAAGGCGCGGCGGGAAGCCCCGCCTATCGCGGCCTTGCTTATGCGGTGTTCGAGGACCTCGAACTGGCCGACTTCGCCAACCGCATTCCCTCCCTCACCTTCGAGCTGACCGCGGACCCGGGCCCCGTCGCGATCGGCGACATCGCGGCCGGCCTCACGGCCGGCGGAGTCGCGGCGGGCGCGACTCCGGCCCTCCTGGGTTATGCGGCGGGCGGAGACAGCGTGCGGGCCGCCCTCGAGGACCTGGCCCAGCTGGCCGGCCTCTCGCTCGTCGACGATGGAAGCGCGCTGACCCTGACGGTCCCCGAAGCGGTTATGGGGCCGGTCCCGGCCGAGGAGAACCTCGGCGCGCACGCCGACGGAGCCGGCGGTCGGGACGAATTTGTCCGTCGCGGCGAAAGCGCTGCGCCCGGCGAGGTGAGCCTCGCTTATTACGATCCGGAGCGCGACTTCCAGACCGGACTCCAGCGGGTGAAGCGGCCCGGCGGGCCAGGCGCCGAGCGGCGGGCGGTGGCGGCGGCCCTCCCCGCCGCCGACGCGAAAGCCCTGGCCCTGGCAAGGATCGAGGCGCTGGCGGCCGCGCGGGAATCGGCGAAGCTCCACCTTCCTCCCGTCTTTCTGGGATTGACGCCGGGCAGCCTGCTGCGCCTGCCCAACCGCTCCGGCCTTTGGCGGGTGGCGAGCGTCGCCTGCGAGCGTCTCGTGGTGACGGCGGAGCTGGTACGGGCCGCGGGAGGGACGGGAGCGGCGCTCGCGGCGCAGCCCGGACGCCCGGTTGCGCAGCCCGACCTCCAGGCCGGGCCGACCACCCTGGTTCTGCTCGATTTGCCGGTCCCGGGCGAAGAAAGCCGTGTCGGCCCCGGACTATTGGCGGCCGCAAGCGGCGGCGCCGGGTGGCGGGCCGCCCCGCTCAGCCTAAGCTGGGACGGCGGATCGACCTGGGCCGACATCGGCCCGACGGCCGCGCCCGCGGTGATCGGCCGCGCCCTCACCCTGCCGGGGCCGGCGCCCTCGACGCTGCTCGATTCCCGCAATTGGTTCGAGGTTGAGCTGCCCAACGACGCGATGTGGCTGGAGAGCCGAAGCGATGCCGCCTTGGCCGCCGGCGCCAACCTCGCGGCGGTGGGACAGGAACTCATCCAGTTCGGCGCGGCCGAGCCGATCGGGCCGCGGCGATTCAGGCTGTCGCGTCTGCTCCGCGGCCGCCGCGGCACCGAATGGGCGGACAACCTCCATGTGCCGGGAGAAGATTTCGTCCTGATCGACGTCCCGGCCCTGCTTCGGGTGGACGTGCCGCCGGCGTCGATCGGCGCCGAGGCGGCCTTGCTCCCCGCCGGGCTGGGCGACGAGGGAGCGACACCGGTGCGGCTGACGATCACCGGCGAAGCGCTTCGTCCGCCGAGCCCGGTCCACGCCCGCGCCGAAGCCGGCGACGACGGCGCCATCCTGCTGACCTGGGTCAGGCGAAGCCGCCTGGGATGGGATTGGGCAAGCGGCCGTGACACGCCGCTTGGAGAGGAGCGCGAGGCCTATCGGGTGACGATCGCCTCGGGCGGCGCGGCGCGCACCTACGAGGTCGACGAGCCGCGATTCGTGTCGACAGGCTCCGATCGCGCCGCGGCGGACCTTGCCTTGCCCGCGGAGGCCAGGATCGCCCAGCTCGGCACGTTCGGCCCATCGCGCGATGCCGTCCTCATCCTGACTTGAAGGAGATTGAAATGGCCGAGGCCACCGCGCGTTTCGCTTTGCCCTTCCTGATTCCCGGGCAGGCGCAGAAGGAGCTTTTCCACAATGAGGCTCTGGCCGTCCTCGACTGCGCGCTCGAGGCCGCGATCGAAGGGCCGCCGCAGGCTTCGCCGCCTCCCTCGCCGGCCGAGGGTCAATGCTGGATCGTCGCGGCCGGCGCGACCGGCGACTGGAGCGGCAAGGCGGGCTGCCTCGCCGCCTGGACGTCCGGCGGCTGGCGGTTCGTGGCTCCGCCGGCAGGAATGAGCGTCTGGAACAAGGCGGACGCCTTCAGCATGCGCTACGACGGCACCGGCTGGAGCGGCGGCGAACTCGTCGGCTCGAGTCTCAGGATAGGCGGCGTCCAAGTCGTCGGCGAGCGCCGTGCGGCCATAGCAAGTCCTTCTGGCGGAACGATAATCGACGCGGAGGCGCGGACCGCGCTCAACGCCGTCATTGCGGCTTTAATGTCACACGGCCTGATCGATTGACATTTTTCGTTGCTCGCCGGAAACCAAGGCGGCCACGCGTCGTTTCCGAGCCTGTCTGCCGAACCGCCGAGGGGATTCGTTAGCTATCTACTGAGGCATTTCGGCAACAGATGTGGGGATAAGCGTGCTTGCGCGGAAACTCCGCTTACCGTATTGAGTTCAAGGTCGTTCCCGTTGGGACGCAAACGAAAGGGGATAGATTTATGCGGAAGCTCGCCATCGCAGTGGCGCTTTCATCCACCTTGCTCGCAACGCCAGCCTTTGCGCGCGATGGCGCCTGGTACGTGGGGGGCGAATTTGGTGCGATGATCGTCGAAGACATGAACGTCAACGTCGGCACCACTCACAACGCTCTGACGATCAGCCATCATTATGGCTATGACGGCGGCCTCTTCGTCGGCTACGATCTCGGCGCGTTCCGCATCGAGGCCGAGGCGGCCTACAAGCACGCCCGGATCGACAACGTCATCAACAGCATCCGGCTTCCGGGCCAAGGCCCGACCTTCCCGTCGCAAAGCGCGGCGGCAGGCAGCAGCAGCGCCCTGAGCTTTATGGTCAACGGCATGCTGGACTTCGGCGACGACAACGGCATCAGCGGTTTCGTCGGCGGCGGCGTCGGCATGGCGCGGGTGAAGGCGAGCAACATGCGCGTCTTCTCCAACCAGTCGCCGTTCCTCGACGACTCCGATTCCCGCATCGCGTGGCAGCTCTTCGCCGGCGTCCGCCAGGCGATCA
>JAXDPL010000145.1:0-6311 GCA_034668385.1 Sphingomonadales bacterium
ACCGACGCCAATCTCGTCATGCAGAACAACGAGGAAGGCCCGGCGCCGGGACCGGGGACGAAGATCGTCTGGCGGATAACGCCCACGACCAAAGCGGTGCCGACCGCGGTGATCCGTTTCTAAATCCTCCCCCGCAAATGCGGAGGAGGATTGTTCTAATCCTCCGGGGCGATGCGGACTTTTAGCCCGTCGAGCTCGTCCCCGAACTCGATCTGGCAGGAGAGGCGGCTGTTGGCCTGGCGCCAGCTCGAGCTGTCGAGCAAATCGTCCTCGTCGGCGCCGATCGGCTTCAGCCGCGCCACCCAGTCCGGATCGACATGGACGTGGCAGGTCGCGCAGCTGCAGCAGCCGCCGCAGAGCGCCAGCAACTCGTCGAAGCCCGAGTTGCGGATATTCTCCATGACGCTCCAGCCGGCCTTGCCGTCGACCGTCGCTTCGCGGCCGTCGCGGCCGATGATGGTGAGCTTTGCCATGCGCCTTTCAGATGCCGCCGATTTCGGGAGGTGCCGCGGCGCGGACCTATGCTAGGCGCGGGGGCGGAATTCAAGCGGAGGACGAAGTGGGAATCAGCGCCGAGGATCTGAAGGCTTCGCTCGACGCCCTGGCCGAGCGGGAGCCGGCGATCGCGGCCGCGCTCGCCCGCGCGGGCTATCCCGAGCCGCGGATCAGCGGCCGCGGCTACGTCACCCTGCTTCGCGCCATCGTCGGCCAGCAGGTCTCGATCAAGGCGGCCGCCTCGATGTGGAGCAAGCTGACCGCCCTGGTCGGCGATCCGCCCTCGCCCGAAGCGCTGCTCGTCGCCAGCGACGAGACTCTGCGCGCCGCCGGCCTCTCGCGGCAGAAAGCGAGCTACGCGCGAAGCCTCGCCGAGGAGGTTCTCTCCGGCCGGCTCGATTTCGACGCCTTGCCCGAGGACGACGAGGAAGCGATCGCCCAGCTGGTCCGGGTCAAGGGGATCGGGCGATGGACCGCCGAAATCTACCTCCTGTTCGCAGAAGGGCGGCGGGACATCTGGCCGGCCGGCGACCTCGCCGTGCAGATCGAGACCGGGAACATCTTCGGGCTCGAGGGCCGGCCGAGCGAGAAGCATATCCGCGAGCTGGCCGAAGCCCTGCGCCCCCACCGCGGCGCCTTCGCCGTCTTCGCCTGGCACCACCGGCGGATGGGCATGCAGGGCGACACGCCGCAGGAGCCGGTCTGAGTCTCAACCTTTCGGCAAGGCCTCGCTGCTAGCACCGGCGGCGGTACGCGAACCGGGGGGGGCGGAGGCGGCTCGTGCCGCTTCCGCCTTCTTTCTTCAGATGACGGCGCGGCGGTTGAGGTCGTGGCCGAGGGCGAGGATCGCGACCCCGAGGATCGTGTAGAGCGTCCCCGCGCCGCCTTCCGGCAGCGACAGCGAGCCGGCCATCACGCCGAGCCCGAGGCCTCCGATCGCCGGCGGCATCATGAAGCCGTGGACGAGGATGCCGCGGCCGAGCGCCGCGATGCCGAGGCCGATGGCGAAGGTGAGGCCGACCTCGTGGATCGCCGGGTTCAGAAGGAAGCCGCCGGCGGTCGCCAGCAGGGCGACGAAGATGGCGCTGGCGACGCAATGGATGAGGCACAGGCCGGACAGGCCGATGGCCAGCCGGTCGAACAACCCTCTTTCATGCGCGCCTGCGAACATTCCCTCGCCCGTCTTGAGTACGTGCCGCTGCTATAATGTCACATCCGTAAAGATACAACATCACATTCTGTGAAAAGTTTCTCATGTTTCAGGCACCGCCCGGCGCCCGCCTTGCCGATCGCCGTCGCTCCGGCCATATCGCCGGCACCATGGCGAGCGCCGCACTCCCCAGCCCCGACATCCGCCCGCGGCCGCTCGCTATGTCGAACTGGCTGCTCCTCGTCGCCGCCTTCGTCCTCGCCATGGTGGTGGTCGGCGGGATCACCCGGCTGACCGAATCGGGCCTGTCGATCGTCAAATGGGATCCGATCGCGGGCGCCCTGCCGCCGCTGAACGATGCCCAGTGGCAGGCCGAGTTCGACGCCTATCGCGCCAGCCCGCAATACCAGCTCGTCAACAGCGGCATGAGCCTCGCCGAGTTCAAGTCCATCTTCTTCTGGGAATATGTCCACCGACTGCTCGGCCGAGCGATCGGGCTCGTCTTCGCGCTTCCGCTTCTCTGGTTCGCGTGGAAGCGGGCGATTCCGAGGGGCTATGGCTGGAAGCTCGGGGCGATCCTTGCCTTGGGCGCCCTGCAGGGCGCGATCGGCTGGTGGATGGTCGCCTCGGGCCTGGTCGACCGGCCGGAGGTCAGCCACATCCGGCTCGCCATCCACCTCCTCACCGCGCTCGCCATCTTCTCCGCCTGCCTTTGGGTCGCGCTCGACCTGAGGGTGTTGGCGAGCGACCCGGCGGCATGGCCGGCGCGGATGCCGACCGTCGGCATCTGGGCGCTCTCCGCGCTGGCGCTGCAATTGATGTACGGCGCCTATGTCGCCGGGCTCGACGCCGGCTTCGCCTACAACAGCTGGCCGAAGATGGGCGGGGAATGGTATCCCTCGGCGGCGCCGGTGATGCGGCCCTGGCTCGCCAACCTGGTCGACAACCCGATCCTCGTCCAGTTCATCCACCGCTGGCTCGCCTGGGGCGTGGCGCTGGCCGTCGCGATGCTGGCCGGCGCCGCCTGGACCCGAGGCCGGCGCGGCCATGCGGCAGCGGTGGTGATCGCCGTGGCGCTGCAGATCTCGCTCGGCATCGCCACCTTGCTGTCGGGCGTGCGCATCCCGATCGCCGCCGCGCACCAGGGCATGGCCGTCCTCCTCCTCGGCACGATCCTGGCGACCGCGCACCGGCTGGGGGAGCGCCGCGCGTGACCGCCATCGTCTCCGTCTACGCGACCTTCGCCGACGCCGGAGAGGCGGCGCGGATCGCCCGAATCCTGGTCGAGGAGCGGCTCGCCGCCTGCGCCAACATCCTCGGTCCGATCCAATCGATCTACCGCTGGCAGGGCAGGATCGAGGAGAGCGACGAGGTCGCGGCCCTGTTCAAGACCCGCGCGGACTCGGCACAGCGCCTGATCGTCCGCCTCGCCGAGCTGCACAGCTACGAGGTTCCCGCGGCGGTGGTCTTTCCGATCGCGGACTTCCTGCCGGCCTACGGGGCTTGGGTGGAGGCAGAAACTGAAAGGTAATATTTTACCTCTCGGCAAACGCCCGGTTTTCTTGACTTTCCGAAGCCCCGCTGCCATTTGCCCGCCGTTCGCGCCGCTCCACGGGTGATCCCAGGTTCCCAAGAAAGTAGTACTTTCATGGGGTCCCATGTGGGCGGCGCCGCTCGTTTCGAAAGGTCGCTGCCATGAAGGCGCTGATGAAGACCACCAAGTCGGTGAAGCCGGCCGAGGTGGAGAAGAAATGGCATCTGATCGATGCCGACGGGCTGGTGGTCGGGCGTCTCGCCACGATCGTCGCCAACATCCTGCGCGGCAAGCACAAGCCGAGCTTCACCCCCCACGTCGATTGCGGCGACCATGTCGTGATCGTCAACGCGGACAAGGTGAAGTTCACCGGCAAGAAGCTCGCCGACAAGATCTACTATCGCCACACCGGCTATGCCGGGGGAATCAAGGGCGTGACCGCCGGCAAGGTGCTCGAGGGCCGCTTCCCCGAGCGCGTGCTCGAGAAAGCGGTGGAGCGGATGATCCCGCGCGGGCCGCTGGGCCGCGACCAGATGCGCGCCCTTCACCTCTATGCCGGCACCGAGCATCCGCACGGCGGCCAGAATCCTCAGCCTCTCGACGTCGCGGGCATGAACCGCAAGAACAAGGTGGGTGCGTAAATGACCGACAATCGCCAATCGCTCGCCGACCTCGGCCAGCTGACCGGCGCGGCCGCGGCCGCGCCGCCCCCGGCGCCGGAAGCCGCCGAGGCCCCGGCCCCGGCCGGCGAGCCGATCCCCGGCTCCGAGGACCATGGCGCCTCGACCCAGGGCCCGCAAATCCAGGCCGTCCTGCGCGAGCAGCAGCTCGACAAGCAGGGCCGCGCCTATGCCACCGGCCGCCGCAAGGATGCCGTCGCCCGGGTGTGGCTGAAGCCCGGCACCGGCCAGATCATCGTCAACGGCCGCGACCAGGCGGTCTATTTCGCCCGCCCGACCCTGCGCCTGATCATCAACCAGGTGTTCGACGTCACCGAGCGCCGCGGTCAGTATGACGTGGTAGCGACGGTGAAGGGCGGCGGTCTCTCCGGCCAGGCCGGCGCCGTCCGCCACGGAATCTCGACCGCTCTGACCCGCTACGAGCCGGCGCTGCGCACCGCGGTCAAGCGCGAGGGCTTCCTGACCCGCGACCCGCGCGTCGTCGAGCGCAAGAAGTACGGCAAGGCCAAGGCCCGCCGCAGCTTCCAGTTCTCGAAGCGCTAGGCCGCCGAGCCCAGCGACGCCGACGCGAAGCGTCGCCGGAGCAGGGCGAAGAGCCGGCCTGCGCCGGCCGGCCTGCCCCCGGACCCGCTCCGGGGGACAGGACCGACGTCACGCGGATCCAGTCCGCGTGACGCAGCGCCGGAACGAAAAGACGAGGCGGTCCGGTTCTCCGGGCCGCCTTTTTCTTTGTCCCGCCACCGGTTTGACTTTGGATCGGCCGCGGCGTTTCCTTGGACGGTCACGACTCAGGGGGGCGGGGATGATCACCAAGGACAAGTTGAAGGCGCTGTTTCCGAAGAGCCCGGACGCGATGATCTCGGCGATGGCCGAGCAGGCGGAGCCGTTGTTCAGGGAATTCGGGCTCGCCGAGAAGCCGGACCGGATGTTCTTCTTCCTCGCCCAGATCGGCCATGAATCGGGCGGCGGGGCGACGATGGAGGAGAATCTCAATTATTCGGCGCCGCGCATGGCGGCGGTCTGGCCGAACCGCTTCGCGGTCAATTCCAAGGCGAGGCCGCCGCAGCCCAACGCGCTCGCCAAGAAGCTGGAGCGCAACCCGCAGGCGCTCGCCAACAACGTCTACGCCAACCGCATGGGCAACGGCTCCGAAGCGTCGGGGGATGGCTTCCGATTCCGCGGCCGCGGCCTCATCCAGCTCACCGGGCGCGACGGCTATGATAATGTCGGCAAGGCCGCCGGCATCGACCTCATCGCCGCGCCCGACCGCGCCTCCGCTCCGGCCGACGCGCTACGCGTCGCCTTGGGCTTCTGGAAGTGGAAGAATGCGAACCCGGTCTGCGACACCGGCGATTTCGCCAAGCTGACCAAGCTGGTCAACGGCGGAGTGATCGGCCTCGCCGAGCGCCAGCAATGGGTGACCAAGGCGCGCTCGATCCTCGGCCCCGATCCGTTCGGCTAAGGCGGCTTCCTAGTCCTCCCTGTGCGCGAAGCGCATGGCGAGGATTGTTGGCGGTCACAGCGGGTCCAGCCAGCCGGAATAAGCGACGACCGGGCCGACGAGCGGCAGCGACACGGCGACGTCGAAGCGGAAGCGGCCGTCCTCCTCCCATTCGCGGGCGGCGATTCGCGGAGCGAGGAAAAGCGGCAGCGGCAGTCGGCAGAGGCTCCAGCGGCGCAGGCGCATCTCGAGGCCGTCCGGACCGGAGGGCAGGTCGAAGGCGAAGCGCAGCGGCCCGAAGCGCTCGGTGACCCCGGCGCCGGCCCGGCTCAGCGCGCTGGAGAAGGCGTGGCCGCCGAAGTCGCGGGTCCAGCGCTCGACTCCGTCCGCTTCGGCGAAGGCGACGTGGAGCGGCCAGGTGCCGGACTTTGGAAAGCGCATCGCCGCGGCGACGGCGCGCGCAAGGAGGCTGCGGCCGCGCGTGACCATCCCTTCGCCCGCCGCGCCGCCATCGCGGCTGAGGTCGTGGAGGCGGCGGACGGCGGGCGGAAGCGCCGCCCAGGCCTCGCCCATCGCCCGCGCGTAGAGCGGCGGCGGCAGCGGGCGCTCGACGACCTGGGTGCGCACCGGTAGCCGGGCGAGCAGGGGCTCGAACCGGTGGAGCGGAAGCAGCGCTTCCGGCGAGCGGGCGCCCGGCGGAATGCGGCCGGCGAGAATGTCCGCGGCGAGCAGCTCGGCGGCGAGCGTCGGGATCTCCAGTCCCTCGCCCCGCTCGGCCACGACGGTCCAGCACCTCTCCTCCGCCGCCCCGCCGCTCCGGCCGGCCACGGTGACGCGCATCGCCGAGCGCTTGCCACCGATCCGACCGGTGAGCCGGTACAGCGCCACGATCGCGCGCCTCGCTCCGGACAGCGACTTGATCCAACCCCATCGCACCGGCCAGCTCAGCAGCCACAGTGCCAGCATCTGGAAGCCGAGTTCGGTGCCGGCGCGGAAGGTCACGGCCGGGCG
>JAXDPL010000146.1:0-11234 GCA_034668385.1 Sphingomonadales bacterium
CATGAAGATCCGCAACTCCTTGAAGTCCCTCAAGTCGCGCCACCGCGACTGCCGCGTGATCCGCCGCCGGGGCCGCACCTACGTCATCAACAAGACCAACCGCCGCTTCAAGGCGCGCCAGGGCTGACGGGCACCGCCCGTCATTGCGAGCCCTTCGACGCCGCCTGCGGCGGCGCTCAGGGTAAACCGCTGCTGCGCAGTAGCGAAGCAATCCGGTGCGGAGTCTGGATTGCCGCGTCGCTACGCTCCTCGCAATGACGGCGTTGGGATGAAACCCACAGCCGTCATCTTCGACGTCGGCAACGTCCTCTACGGTTGGGACCCAGAAGCCTTTCTCGCCCGCCAGATCCCGGAGGACGAGAAGCGCCTGGCCTTCATCGAGCAGACCGACCTGTGGGGCTGGCACGACGGCCTCGACGCCGGCCGGCCGTTCGACGAGACGGCGGCCGAGCTCTCCGAGAAATTCCCCGATTACGCGGCCTACATCTCGGCCTGGGGCGAACGCTTCGGCGAGACGATCATCGACCCGGTGCCCGGAGTCCACGCCCTCGTCGGGGAGCTCGACGCCCGCGGCGTCCCGCTCTTCGCCATCACCAATTTCTCCGCCGATTTCTGGAGGCCGTTCCGGGCGAAGGAAGACGCGTTCTTCCGCCGCTTTAGGGACATCGTCGTGTCGGGCGAAGAGAAACTGTTGAAGCCCGATCCGGCGCTCTACTACCGGGCGCTCGACCGTTTTGGGCTGAAGACCGCGGAGGCGCTGTTCGTCGACGACCGCGCCATCAACGTCGAAGGCGCGAGGGCCGTCGGGATGCACGCCCACCTGTTCACCGACGCGGCGGACCTGCGGCTCAGGCTGGAGAGCGAAGGGCTGCTCTGAACTTTTGCCGGCCCCGCGCTTTGTTTCGCGCATGAGACAAAGATGGCCCGCACGGCTCTGGCTGGTCCGCCACGGGCAGAGCGCCGGCAACCTCGCCCGCGATGAAGCCACCGCCGCCGGCAAGGCGGTGATCGACCTCAAGGTGCGGGACGTCGACGTACCTCTCAGTCCCCTTGGCGAGCGCCAGGCGCAGGCCCTGGGCCGCTGGTTCGCGGCGCTTCCCGAGGCGGAGCGGCCCGAGGTGGTGCTCGCGTCCCCCTACGTGCGCGCCCGCCAGACCGCGAAGGCGATCTGCGAGGCGGGCGGCGTGGTCGGCGATGCCCGTCCGCCGATCGTCGATGAGCGCCTGCGCGAGCGCGAGTTCGGAATCTTCGACCGTCTCACCACCCAGGGCATTCGCGAGAAATATCCGGAGCTCGCCGAGCAGCGCGCGCTGATGGGAAAATTCTACCACCGCCCGCCGGGCGGGGAGAGCTGGGCCGATGTCATCCTTCGGCTGCGCGGGGCGCTCGACACGATCAGCCTCCACCACGCCGACCGCCGCGTCGCCATCGTCTGCCACCAGGTCGTCGTCCTGTGCATCCGCTACATCCTCGAGGAGATGGACGAGGCGCAGATCCTCGCGATCGACCGCGAAGGCGACGTGGTGAATTGCGGGCTGTGCGAATATGCGTTCGAGCCCGACGGCGACGACCGCCTCTGCGCGCCCAACCTCGTGCGCTACAATTTCGCCGCGCCGCTCGTCGAGGACGAGGCGCCCGTCACGTCCGAGCCGGACGCCATGGTCGCCGCCCGGTGACCGAGCCCGCCACTCTCGACCTCGGCCTGCTGATCCGCGACTTCCCGCTGCCGGAGGTGGCCGAGGATTCGGACAAGGAGGATCGCGGCCGGCTGCTCGTCATCGCCGGCAGCCGCGAGCTGGCCGGTGCCGCTAAGCTGGCCGGTGTCGCCGGCCTCAGGGCTGGGGCCGGGAAGCTCCAGATCGCGACGGCCGCGAGCATCGCGCCGCAGCTCGCGATCGCCGTCCCCGAAGCGCGCGTGGTCGGATTCGCCGAGAGCGGGGAGGGGTGTTTCCCCACCGAAGGCGTGGAGCGCCTGCTCGATCTGGCCGGCAGCGCGCAGGCGGTGATGATCGGCTGCGGACTCCAGAACGGTCCGCCGCTCGAGGCTCTGCTCGACGCGTTGCTGGCGAGCGGGCTCGGCGTGCCGCTCGTCCTCGACGCCGCCGTACTTGGCTGCCTCGCTCCCCGAGCGAAGGCGGTAAGCGCCTGGCGCGGCGGAGCAATCCTCCTGCCCCACGCCCGCGAAATGGCCCGGCTACTCGAATGCGAGCCCGGCGAGATCGAGGCCGATCCGCTGTCGGCGACGCGCCGCGCAGCGAAGCGCTTCAACGCCGTCGCGCTGGTCAAAGGCCAATTCAGCTTCATCTCCGACCCGGAGGGACGGGCGTTCCGTTTCGAGGGCGGCGGCGTCGGCCTCGCCACCTCAGGCTCGGGCGACGCGCTGGCCGGCATCGTCGGCGGCCTCGCCGCCCGCGGCGCCGACCCGCTCACCGCCACCTTGTGGGGCGTCTATCTCCACGGGGAGGCGGGACGGCGGCTTTCGAAGGAAGTGGGGCGGATCGGCTTCCTCGCCCGCGAGCTGCTCGACCAGGTGCCGGGGCTGATGGAGGGCTAGCGCCTCGTCAGCGCCGTTCTTCCGCCTTGCGATGACGTTCCAGCTCGTCTCCGACCAGCCGGACGATATGGATGACGTTGGTCGATCCTGGAGTCCCGAACGGGACTCCGGCGATGATGACGATTCGGTCGCCGCCCTTGGCGACGCCGTGGCGCAGCGCCATGCGCTTGGCCTTGGCGATCATCTCCTCGAAATTGGCGATGTCGCGGGTGCGGACCGCGTGCGCGCCCCACAGCAGGCCGAGGCGGCGCGCCGTCTTCGGCGAGGGGGTGAGGACGAGCAAGGGCACGGAGGGCCGCTCGCGGGAAAGGCGGCGCGCCGTCGAGCCGGACGAGGTGAAGCAGACGATCGCCTTCGCGCCGACCGTGTCGACCATCGTGTTCGCCGCCTGGGCGATGGCGTCGGCCGTGGTCGGATCCGGATCGGTCCGGGTGAAATGGACCCGGGCGGCATAGCCCGGGTCGTTCTCGACCGAGGTGGCGATCGAGTTCATCATGGTCACCGCCTCGCAGGGATATTGGCCGGAGGCGCTTTCGGCCGACAGCATCACCGCGTCGGCACCGTCGTAGACGGCATTGGCGACGTCCGAGACTTCCGCGCGGGTCGGCGTAGGGGCGGTGATCATCGATTCGAGCATCTGGGTCGCGACCACGACCGGGCGGCCGACTCGGCGGGCCGCCTCGACGATCCTCTTCTGGAGCGGCGGCACCTCGAACGGCGGCAGCTCGACGCCCAGATCGCCGCGGGCGACCATCACAGCGTCCGCCAGCTCCAATATGCCGTCGAGCCGGTCGACCGCCGCCGGCTTCTCGATCTTGGCGAGCAGGGAGGCGCGGCCGGCGATGAGGCGGCGCGCCTCGGCCACGTCCTCGGGCCGCTGCACGAACGAGAGGGCGATCCAGTCGACATGATGGTCGAGGGCGAAATCGAGGTCGGCGCGGTCCTTGTCGGTCAGGGCGGCGAGCGGCAGGACGACGTCGGGCACGTTGACGCCCTTGTTGTCCGAGATCCGGCCGCCGACCTCGACCACGGTTTCGATCCGATCGGAGGTCACCCTGGTCACCCGCTGGACGATCTTGCCGTCGTCGACGAGCAGGCGCGCGCCCTCCTTGACCGCGCCGAATATTTCCTTGTGGGGCAGGTTGGCGCGGCGGGCATCGCCGGGCGCCTTGCTGCGGTCGAAGACGAAGGCCTGGCCCTTTTCAAGCATCGCCCCGCCGCCCTCGAAGAGCCCGACTCGCAGCTTCGGGCCCTGCAGGTCGGCGAGGATGGTCGTCGGCCGGTCCAGCTCCTTTTCGAGGCCGCGGACGATCTCGATCGTCCGGGCCTGCTCGGCATGATTGCCGTGGCTCATGTTGATCCGGAAGGCGTCCGCGCCGGCTTCGGCGAGGCGGCGGATCATGTCGGGCGAGCGGCTCGCCGGCCCCAGGGTCGCCAGGATCCGAACCTTGCGGCTGCGCGGCACGAACTTGCTTGGGGTCGTCTCCGAATTCGCCATTGGCGGCGGAATAGACACTCCTGCCGTCAGTTCAACCCGGCTCAGGCGGCGAGGCCGCGCTCGACCATGAACGGGCTGGTGAAGACGGCGCGGTCGGCCGGATCGGGAAGCAGCTTGTGGCGCGCCGCGATCCATTTGTCGAAATCCGCCCCGTAGGCGGCGCGGAGTCGCGGCTCGGTGTAGGCGTTCACCTTGCCCCAATGCTGGGTGTAGGGGATGTGGGCCTGCTCCAGCGCTTCGGCGGCCTTCTGGAAGAAGGTCTGGGTCTCGTTGTTGAACACGCCGTCGAGGCTGACCACCATCGTCGTCGGGAAGCGGGTGAAAGCGAGCAAAGCGGGCGAGCGCCTGACGAAGCGGCAGCCGAAGACGAGCGGCGCCGGATGGGCGGCGTTGACCGCGGTCAGCACGTCGAGCGCCTTCAGGGCGTCGGTCAGCGAGACGGCGACGCTTCCGCTCCCCACCTTGCGCCGCGGCGCCTTGTAGCTGAACATCTCGCCGCGCGAGCCGATCCTGGTCGTCGTGTCGACCGTCCCCTGGGCGAGCTTGAAGAAGGCCGGGATCAGCCCCGGCGCGAGGTCGAGCGCCTTGCCGACCAGCCCGAGCCCGTCATAGCCGGGGCCGACCTTGTCCTCCTCCTTGAGCGCGTAATCGGGATGGTGGGCATCGTCCCAGGGCAGCTCGTACATCGCGTTGATCATCGCGTCCTTCGAGTGCGGGTTGACGACGACCTGCAGGAAGAACGGCTTGCCCTTACCCTTGAGCTTAGGGTGCTTTTCGGGATCGAGCGTGGCGATCAGAGTCCTGAGGTCGGCGTCGTAGGCGACCGGGGCGAAGGTCTCGGCCCTCAGCAGGAAGCGGGGCCGGGTCTCGATCACGACATTGTGGATGATGCCGAAGCTTCCGAACGAGACCAGGGCGGCGTTGAACAGGTCGTCGTCGCGAAGCAGCTCGGCGCCGAGCGCCGCCGCCAAGCCCGGCTTCAGCACCGGATAGGAGGCCCGTTCGAGCAGATATTGCTTGTCGGGCCCGGCGAGCAGATGGATGGCGACGATGTGATCGTGCAACGGTCCGAAGGCGAGGGCGGAGCCGTGCGTCCCGGTGGACGTGGCGCCGACGATGGTCTGGCCGTTGGCCGCGCCGCTCGTCCATAGCGAGCGCTGATACGCGTTGCTCTCGACGAGCTTGTTCACCTCGGCGACGAGGGTGCCGCACTGGAACAGGAAGAGGCCGGTCCTCTTGTCCGCGTCGCCCTTGTAGCCCGGGTCGAGATTCTGGTCCTGGATCTTGATGACGCCGTTGAGGCGGCTGGTGTCGACCATGATCCCGTCGGTGACTCCGGCGCGCGACAGCGACCAGGCGCTTCCGGCCGCGCGCAAGCGCAGTTTGCGTGCCTTGGCCGCGCGGATGGCGAGCTGAAGATCGGCCGTGCACCCGTTGAGGATCGGCACCGAAGTCTGGCCGCCGGGATAATGCGGCTCGTAGATCCCGGCGATCGCCTGAGTGACTGTGTCGTGCCAGTTCACCCAGTTCGGGGCGGGCGACCAGTGCAGCGTCGGCGTTTCGGGAAAGGCGGCGGGCATATCAGCGGCCCGGCGTGTCGATCGTGCCGACCGGCGGCGGCGGCGGCGTCGAGCAATAATAATGGATGGTCGCCGGAGCGTAGAGGCCGAGCGTGATGAAGGAGAGGAAGGACTGGCCGAAGTCGCGCGTCACCCGCACCATGGCCAGCTGGTCGTCACCGCACTCCTTCGCCACCGCGCCGGGATTAGGCTTGCTCGCATTGCCGCCGCCCAGCGACACCACCGTCCGGCTGTGCTGCTGTCCGGCGTAACGCGGCTCCGGCGCGACGATAAGATACTGTGTACAGCCGCAAGTAAGCGTCAGAAGTAGAGCCGAAACGGTCGCTCTGGACCTCCGCATCGGATGCCCCCTCTATTTGGCGAATCCTTTCGCCAGCTCCCGCCATCCCGATATTACATTGGCTTCTATTTGTACAGGGCGGCGGTTTCGAGTCGGGTCGGCGCGGCCGGCACCCCTTGAGGGGCGTTGACGGACCGCCTACACGCCGCGGCTCAACACCAGATTCGGGCGGAGACACATGGCCGAAGGCAGCATCGCGGCGGACGAATTGAGGCTTCTCATCGAGCGGATCGAGCGGCTCGAAGAGGAAAAGAAGGCGATCGCCGACGACGTCAAGGACGTCTATGCCGAGGCCAAGTCGCGCGGCTACGACACCAAGACGGTGCGGGCGATCGTGCGGCTGAGGAAGATGGAGACCCACGTCCGCCAGGAAGCCGACGCCCTGCTGGAGACTTACAAGGCGGCGCTGGGACTCGATTGAGCCGCTGGCTTCCGCCGCCCGGCGCCCCTCGCTAGACTGGCCAGCCTGGGAGGTGCCGTGGAATGAGCAGCGCGACGGCGGCGGCACGCGGGGCCCCGGAAGGTCCGATCCGCTTCCTGAAGCAGGCGGTCGCGCCGCTCAACGCCCGCCGGCTCCTTCTCCCCATATTGCTGCTGGGCGTGCTGCTTACCGCCTCCAATATCGTCATCCTGCTCAACGCGCCGGTGAAGGGGCACATGCCAGGAGCGGTCTTCATCGTGGCCGCCTTGGTGCGGGTCCTCGGTCTCATGGTGATGGTGGTCGGCCTTAGCCGACTGATCGCCGGGAGTCCGCGGCGGCCGTGGATGCCAGACGGCGCTTTCTGGCTCTCAGCGCTGAGCCTGCCCCTCGGCCTCGCAATTGCCTTCGGGGCCCGCAGGCTGATGGGCGGGTCCGAGGGTGATCCACTATCGCTGGTCGGCCCGGAGCTGCTGGCGGCGGCGGTCCAGGCCCCGTTCGCGGCGTGGCTCACCGCAATCGCCGTCGAAAAACCGCTGGCATGGCGGCCCTCGCCCTGGTTCGCAGGGCTGCTGCGCTGGTTGCCCGCTTACCTTCTCTGGACGGCGGCGGTGACGCCGCTCGTCATTCTCCACGCCATGCTCGATTTCCACCTCATCAAGCAGCCGGAAGCCGGCTTCTGGCCGATTGCCCTCGTCGACGGTCCGCTAAGCCTCGTGGTCGCGCTGGCGATCCTGTGCCTGAACCTGGCCGCGTACAGGTCCGTTGCGCACGGCTGAGCGGGTCGTCTATCGGGGAGCGTAGCCCTCAACAGCAGGAAAAAAGACGCCGATGGCCGGCCACAGCAAGTTCAAGAACATCATGTATCGCAAGGGCGCGCAGGACAAGAAGCGCTCGGCGATGTTCTCCAAGCTCGCCCGAGAGATCACCGTCGCGGCCAAGATGGGCCTGCCCGATCCCAACGCGAACGCGCGCCTGCGCGCCGCGGTCACGACGGCCCGCGCCCAGTCGATGCCCAAGGACAATATCCAGCGGGCGATCGACAAGGCCTCCGGCGGCGATGCCGAGAATTACGAGGAGCTGCGCTACGAAGGGTTCGGGCCCGGCGGCACGGCCCTTATCGTCGAGGCGCTGACCGACAACCGCAACCGCACCGCCACCAACATGCGCACCATCTTCTCGAAGAACGGCGGCAATCTCGGCGCCTCGGGCTCGGTCAGCCACGGCTTCGAGCGGCTCGGGCTCATCGCCTATCCGGCTTCGGCCGGCACCGCCGACGAGGTGATCGAGGCGGCGATCGAGGCGGGAGCGGACGACGTCGAGTCGGACGAGGACGGGCACCAGATCTGGACCGGGGTCGACAGCCTCCACGGCGTCGCCCGCGCCCTCGAGGATTCGCTCGGCGAGGCGGAAAGCGTCAAGCTGGCGTGGCGGCCATCCACTTCGGTCGAAGTGGACGGAGACGCCGCCGAGCAGCTGGTCAAGCTGATCGATGCGCTCGAGGAGGATGACGACGTCCAGACCGTCTGGGGCAATTACGAAGTGTCCGACGAAGTGATGGAGAGGCTGGGCTAGGATGCCGGAATGCTGATCCTCGGCCTCGATCCCGGGCTCGGCACGACCGGCTGGGGCGTGATCGCAGCCGAGGGCAACCGTCTGGCGCACGTCGCCAACGGGCAGATCCGGACCGACCCCAAGGCCGAGCTGGCCGCCCGGCTGCTGCAGCTCCACGGCCGGCTGGCCGAGGTGCTGTCGGAGCACCGGCCGGATTCGGCCGCGGTGGAGGAAGTGTTCGTCAACGAGAATCCGCAATCGACGCTGAAGCTGGGACAGGCGCGCGGCGTCGTGCTGCTGGCGGCGGCAGGGGCCGGCCTGGCGGTCGGCGAATATGCAGCGCGGCTGGTCAAGAAGGCGGTGGTCGGTACCGGCGGCGCCGAGAAGGCGCAGGTCCATGCGATGGTCCAGCGCCTGCTCCCCGCCGCAAAGATCGCCGGCGCCGATGCGGCCGATGCGCTCGCCGTCGCCATCACACACGCCCACCACCTCGCCAGCGCCCGGGCGATCGGGCGGAGCGCGGCATGATCGCCAGGCTGCGCGGGCTGCTCGACAGCGTCTCGGCCGATCATGCGGTGATCGACGTGAACGGCGTCGGCTATCTCGTTTACGCCTCCAGCCGCACCCTTTCCGGACTGGGTGGCACCGGGAGCGAGGTCGTCCTCCACACGGTGATGCAGGTCAGCCAGGACGATATCCGGCTGATCGGCTTCGCGACCGGCGAGGAGCGCGAATGGTTCGGCCTGCTCACATCGGTGCAGGGCGTGGGCAGCCGGGTCGCGCTCGCCATCTTCTCCGCGCTCTCCGTGGACGATCTCCACCGTGCGGTCGCCGGAGGCGACAGCGCGATGATCGCGCGCGCCAACGGCGTCGGCCCGAAGCTCGCCCAGCGCATCGCCCATGAGCTTCGCGACAAGGTCGGCGCGATCGCTTTGGGGGCCGGCCCCGGCGCCCCGCCCGCGCCGGGCAGCCTCGCCGCCGACGCCGTTTCAGCGCTCCTCAACCTCGGCTTCCGCCCCGCCGAAGCGTCGTCCGCCGTCGCGAAAGCGGAAGCCGAGCTTGGGCCTGGCGCCGCCCTGGACGCGCTCGTGCGCACGGCCCTCAAGAAGGCGGCGCGGTGAGCTCGGAGGTGCTCGCGGCTCTGCTCGGGGCGGTCGCAGCGGGCCTTCTGACGACCCTCGTTTCGGTGTTCGACCATCGCCGCGACGCGCGCGCGACGATGGTCGCGATCGCCAGCGAGGTCGATTCGATCTGCCGCCTGATCCACCACCAGGAGTTCCTGCCCTACATCCGGCGCCAGGCGGCCGCGATACGCGCCGGCACCTGGGACGGGCGCGGCATGTTCATCGACATTCGCGGCAATTATTATTCGGTCTTCGAGGCGCTCTCGCCGCAGCTGGGCAAGTCGAGCCGGCCATGGCCTCGAAGGTCGTCCATTTCTATGCCTCGTGCAAATCGGTCATGGACATGACCCGGCCCGACGGGCGGATGGCCGGCAGCGCCGATCCCGAGTTCGTGAAGGAGAATCCGATCCGCGCCGAGGCCCTGTTCACAGGGATCCTGGCCTTGGGGAACGATATCGTCCGGTCGGCGCGGGTGGGGCGGCTCGCGCCTGGCGAGGAACAATGAAGCGCCGCGTTTGGTGGGTTGCGGGGATTGCGATCGCGCTCCTCGGGCTGGGTCGCATCGCGCGGCATGAGCTCCAGGTCGACCGCTGCCTCGATCGGCGACAAGTCTGGTTCGCGGGGCTCGGCTGCCGGGATCGGGTTCCCCGAGTGGATCGCATCCTGGTCGAAAAATCGGCGCACCGCCTGATCGCCTTCGAACGGGGCCGGGCCGTCCGCGAAATGACGGTGGCGCTCGGCCGCGAACCGGCGGAGGACAAGGTCCGCGCCGGCGACGACCGGACTTCGGAAGGCGTGTTCCCGATCGTCGCCCATCAGCCAGCCAGCGCCTATCACCGGGCCCTGAAACTGGGCTATCCGACTCCCGCCCGGGTTCGCCTTGCGCGCCTCAAGGGGGTCGATCCCGGCGGCGACATCATGATCCACGGCCTCCCGAACGGCCTGGGCTGGCTCGGTACCTGGCACCGGATGATCGACTGGACCCGCGGCTGCGTCGCAGTCACCGACGGGGAGATGGACTGGCTCTATCAGACCGTTGCCGACGGCACGCCGGTGGAGATCCGGGCGTAAGCCGGATGACGGGTGCGCGCGAGCCCGCTAAGCATCTGGCCGTGACCGACGACCGCCTCACCACGCCCAGCCGCCGGCCGGAGGACCTCGACGCGGCGCTCCGCCCAAAGACGCTGGACGAGTTTATCGGCCAGAAGGCCGCTCGGGAGAATCTCAGGGTCTTCATCCATGCCGCCAAGGCGCGGGGCGACGCGCTCGACCATGTGCTCTTCTTCGGCCCGCCGGGGCTGGGCAAGACCACGCTGGCGCAGATCATCGCGCGCGAGCTCGGAGTCGGCTTCCGGGCCACTTCCGGACCGGTCATCGCCAAGTCGGGCGACCTCGCCGCTTTGCTCACCAATCTCGAGGACGGCGACGTCCTGTTCATCGACGAGATCCACCGGCTCAATCCGGCGGTCGAGGAAATACTCTATCCGGCGATGGAGGATCGGGCGCTCGACCTGATGATCGGCGAGGGTCCGTCGGCGCGGTCGGTACGGATCGACCTCCCCCGCTTCACCCTGGTCGGCGCCACCACCCGGCAGGGCCTCATCACCACCCCGTTGCGCGACCGGTTCGGAATTCCCGTCCGCCTCGTCTTCTACAGCGTCGAGGAGTTGGAGGAGGTGGTGCGCCGCGCCGCGCGGTTGCTCGGCTTCGACCTCACCGAAGCAGGCGCCCGCGAGATCGCCCGGCGCTCGCGCGGCACCCCGCGCATCGCCGGCCGGCTGCTCCGTCGGGTGCGCGACTTCGCCCACGCCGCCGGGCACGAGACGGTCGACGCGCCCGACGCCGACGCGGCTCTCAACCGGCTGGAGGTGGACGAGCTCGGCCTCGACGCGATGGACCGGCGCTACCTGACGATGATCGCCGACCTCTACAAAGGTGGGCCGGTGGGGGTCGAGACGCTCGCCGCCGGCCTCTCCGAACCGCGCGACACGATCGAGGAAGTGATCGAGCCGTTCCTCATCCAGCTCGGCCTGGTGGCGCGCACCGCGCGCGGCCGCTGCCTCAACGGCAAGGCCTGGACCCATCTCGGCCTCGCGCCGCCCAAGAGCGCGCAGGAAGGCTTGTTCGAATGACTCCCCTCTCCCTGGGGAGAGGGGTTGGGGGTGA
>JAXDPL010000147.1:0-14090 GCA_034668385.1 Sphingomonadales bacterium
GCATCACCCCGCGCGGCGCGCCGCCGGTCCCCGACGTGTAGATCAGGCAGGCGAGGTCGCCCCGCCCGAAATCGGCGCCGGCCGCGCAGCCGGCGACGTCGGGCGGCTCGGAGCCGAGCAGCGCCGCCCAGTCGTGATACTGGATGTTGCTGGTCTGGCCGCCGGGCAAAGGCTCGATGGCGATGACATGCTCGCAGCCGGAGCTGCGCTGCGCCGCGGGGAGCACCGATTTCGCCAGCTTCTGGGTCGAGACGATGACGGCGCGGGCGCCGCTGTCGTCGATGATGTGCTGGTGGTCGCGCTCGGTGTTGGTCGTGTAGGTCGGAACGGTGACGCAGCCGGCGGCCATGATGGCGAGGTCGGCGATGCACCATTCCGGCCTATTCTCGCTGACCAGCATCACCATGTCGCCGGGGCGCAGGCCGAGCTTGCGAAGCGCGGCGGCGAGCGAAGCGACCCGCTCGGCCGCCTCGCGCCAGCTGATCGGACTCCATTTTTTCTCGATCTTCGCCCACAGGAACGGCGCGTCGCCTTTCTCGGCGGCGCGGGTGAAGAACATGGTGACGAGGTTCGGGAAATGCTCGAACCGGCGCACGTCTTTCCCCCTGCTGCCCCCCGAAGCGCTCATTCGGGCGGCCGCTCCTGGGCGCCGGCGCGGACGATATGCGTGACCTCGCCGGTCTCGCTCATCCCGACGCCTTCGCTGCGCGGATCGGCGGCGCCCGCCCAGCGGCCGCCCACCCGCTCGATCGCGTTGGCCTTGAGGCCGAGCGGCATGACCTGGACCTTGTGGCCGAGCGCGCGCAGCGCCGGCGCCATCGCCTCGAGCGCAGTTCCCCGCTCGGCCATCGCCGTGTCGCCGGGCGAATAGAGCAGGCCGAGGCCGATCGCGTCCTGCGCGCTCATGTTCCAGTCGAGCACCGCGACCAGCGCCTTGGCCACCTGGGCGATGATCGTCGACCCGCCGGCGGCGCCGAGGGCGATGCGGATCTTCCCGTCGGGACCGTAGACGATGGTCGGCGCCATTGAGCTCCTCGGCCTTTTGCCGCCCTCGACCCGGTTGGCGGCGAGCCAGCCGTCCTTGAGCGGCACGATGTCGAAATCGGTGAGCTCGTTGTTGAGCATCGTGCCCTGGACCGACAGGCCCGATCCGAACGGGCTCTCGATCGTCGTCGTCACCTCGACGACGTTGCCGGAGCGGTCGGCGGCGACGAGGTCGGTGGTCCCCGCCGCCTCGCCCGGCGGCGCGCGAAGCCGCGCCGGCGCGCCGCGCGGCGTCCCCGCGGTCACATGCGCCATCGTCCGGTCGGGCGAGATCAGCGCCGAGCGCGCGGCGAGATAGGCGGGATCGAGCAGCCCGGCGACCGGCACCTGCACGAAATCGGGATCGCCGACATAGAGGTCGCGGTCGGCATAAGCGAGGCGCGAGGATTCGGCGAACAGGTGCCAGGCGACCGGCGATTTCGGCCCGAGCGCCGCCATGTCGAACCGCTCGAGCTGCTTCAGGATCATCAGCACGGTCACGCCGCCCGACGAGGGCGGGCCCATCGAGCACACCCTGTAGGCGCGGTAGGTGCCGCAGACCGGCGGCCGCGGCTTCGCCCGGTAGGCGGTAAGGTCGGCGGGGGTCATCTTCGAGGGGTTGCGCGCCGCGCCGTTCACGGCCGCGACGATCTGGCGGCCGGTCGCGCCGGTATAGAAAGCCTCCGGGCCGGCGCGGGCGATGCGCTCGAACAGGGCCGCCTGCTCCGGATTGCGCACTTGCGTCCCCGCCGGCAGCGGCTGGCCGTTCGGGTCGAGGAATACCCGCGCGGCCCCGGCGTCGACGAAGCCGGCATAGGAACGCATCATGTTGGCGAAGCGCGGGCTCAGCACCCACCCGTCGCGCGCCAGCCGGATCGCCGGCTGGAAAAGCGCCGACCACGGCAGCCGCCCGCCTTTGGCATGGGCCATCGCCATCGCACGCAGCGTTCCGGGGACTCCGACGCTTCGGCCGCCGGGGATCGCCTCCTCGTGACCGAGCGGGGTGCCGTCGGGCCGGTAGAACCAGTGCGCGTCGGCCGCCCTGGGCGCCGCCTCGCGGCCGTCGATCGTCGTCGTTCCGCCGCTCCGCGCATCATAGCGGAGGAAGAAGGCGCCGCCGCCGATGCCCGCGCTCTGCGGCTCGACCACGTTCAGCGCCAGCATGGTGGCGATCGCCGCGTCGGTGGCGCTGCCGCCCTTGCGCAGAATCTCGACCCCGGCGGCCGCGGCGCGCGGATCGGCGGCGGAGACCATGCCGGGCTCGCCGCGCGGCGCGGCCTGCGCGGGTCTCCGGGCCTCCAGGGGAGCGGCAACCAGGACCAGAGCGGCGAGGAGCAAACTTGAAAGGCGGTTCAACATCGCGCGCGACACTAGCCGCCAACGCCCGCGCCGCAAGGCCTAAGGCGCCGCGCTGCCGACCGCCTCGTCCAGCCTTGCGAATCCGTCTCGCGCCAGCAGCGCCTTCAGCTCGCGCGCCATGCGACGCGGGAGGCCGGGTCCCTCGTAAACCAAAGCCGTGTAGACCTGGACGAGAGACGCACCGGCGCGGATGCGCTCATAGGCGTCGGCACCGCTCGCGATGCCGCCGGCGGCGATCAGCGGCAGGGCGCCTCCGGTCGCCCGCCTGAAATCGCGGAGACGCTCGAGCGCCAGCGCCTTCAGCGGCGCTCCGGAAAGGCCGCCAGCCTCCCCGGCAAAGCGCGAGCGGAGCGGCGGGCGGGAGAGAGTGGTGTTGCCGACGATGAGCGCGTCGATCCGCCCGGCCGCCACCCGAGCGATGGCGTCCACGTCGGCCGGCCCGAGGTCGGGCGCCACCTTGAGGAAAAGCGGCGGCCCGATCCGGCCCCGCGCCTCGCGGACCGCGTCGAGCAGTGCCTCGAGCGCGGCCGGGTCCTGGAGCGAGCGAAGGCCCGGCGTGTTCGGAGACGAGACGTTGACGGTCAGATAATTGGCGAAGGGCGCCATCGCGCGCACCGCTGCGGCGTAATCGGCGATGCGATCGGCGCTGTCCCGGTTCGCGCCCACGTTGACTCCGATCAGCGATCGCCGGCCGGTCAGCCTGGCGTCGAGCTGCTGAACGGCACCGACGAGGTTCCTGCGCCGCCACCGTTTCGCCAGCCGTTTGCCCGCCGCCTCGATCCCGAGATTGTTGAAGCCCAGCCGGTTGATCACGGCCCGGTCCTCGGCCAGCCGGAACAGGCGCGGCCTCGCATTGCCCGCCTGGGGCCGTGGGGTCAAAGTGCCGACCTCGACGAAGCCGAAGCCGAAGCCGAGCATCTGCGCGAACAGCTCGGCATTCTTGTCGAACCCGGCGGCGAGGCCGATCGGATTCGGGAACGGCAGCCCGGCAACATTGATCGCCAGCACCGGGTCCGGCACCGGCGCCGCCCCCGCCGGCACAAGCTTAAGCCCCGCCACCGTCAGCCGGTGCGCCCGCTCCGCGTCGAGGGCGAAGATCAGGGGACGGAGCAGGCGGTAGAGCACGGCTTGCAATCGCATGTGTAATAACACACATGCAATCCGACCGAATCAGTCCGATTGGAGCCATGCGCCTCACCTCGCTCGCCGATTATGCCGTCGTGATGATGGCCGCCGCCGCCCGGCACGCCGACGGCGCGCGGCTGACCGCGGGCCTGCTTGCGGGCGAGACCGGCGTACCGCTGCCGACGGCGCAGAAGCTGATGGGCCGCCTTGCGTCCGCGGGCCTGCTCACCTCGGCGCGCGGCACCGGCGGCGGCTTCCGGCTGGCGCGGGAGGCGGGCGGGATCAGCCTCGCCGACATCATCGAGGCGGTCGAGGGGCCGATCGCGATGACCAATTGCATCGAGGGCTCGGCCTACGACTGCGCGCTCGAGCGCAGCTGCCGGGTCAAGCCCCACCTCAACGCAGCCAACGTCGCCGTGCGCGGCGCCCTCCAGGGGGTTTCCCTGGCAAGCCTCTCGCGCGATGTCCCCGCCACCGTTCGTCCTGAGCCTGTCGAAGGACTGTCCTACTCTTCTTCAACCCATCCAAAGGGAGGGGCTTCGACAAGCTCAGCCCGAACGGATCTCGCAAGATGAACGAGCAGAACGTGCGCAACCGCGAAGCCCAAGACGCGGTCGACCGCGCGTCGACCTACGAATGGGGCTTCACCTCCGACATCGAGCAGGATTTCGCGCCCAAGGGCCTTTCCGAGGACACGATCCGCTTCATCTCGGCGAAGAAAGGCGAGCCTGAGTGGATGCTCGAATGGCGCCTCAAGGCCTATCGGGCCTGGCTGACCATGGAGGAGGTGACCTGGGCCAAGCTCGACATCCCGCCGATCGATTTCCAGGACGCTTATTATTACGCCGAGCCGAGGCAGAAGCCGACGCTCGCCTCGCTCGACGAGCTCGACCCCGAGATCCGCCGCACCTACGAGAAGCTCGGAATCCCGATCGAGGAGCAGAAGGTCCTCGCCGGGGTCGAGGGCGCCCGCAAGGTGGCCGTCGACGCGGTGTTCGATTCGGTCTCGGTCGCGACCACCTTCCGCGAGGAGTTGTCCCGCGCCGGAGTCGTCTTCCTTTCCATCTCCGAAGCGGTCCGCGAGCACCCCGAGCTGGTCCGCAAATATCTCGGCTCGGTGGTTCCGCAGCGCGACAATTACTTCGCCTGCCTCAACAGCGCGGTCTTCTCCGACGGCACCTTCGTCTACATCCCGGAGGGCGTCCGCTGCCCGATGGAGCTCTCGACCTATTTCCGGATCAATGCCGCGAACACCGGCCAGTTCGAGCGCACCCTGATCGTCGCCGACAAGGGAAGCTACGTCTCCTACCTCGAAGGCTGCACGGCGCCGATGCGCGACGAGAACCAGCTCCACGCCGCCGTCGTCGAACTGGTCGCGCTCGAGGATGCCGAGATCAAATATTCGACCGTGCAGAACTGGTATCCGGGCGACGCCGAGGGCAAGGGCGGCATCTACAATTTCGTCACCAAGCGCGGCGCCTGCCGAGGCGCGCGCTCGAAGATCAGCTGGACCCAGGTCGAGACCGGCTCCGCCATCACCTGGAAATACCCGTCCTGCATCCTCCAGGGCGAGGAGAGCGTCGGCGAATTCTATTCGGTCGCTTTGACCAACAACCGCCAGCAGGCCGACACCGGCACCAAGATGATCCACATCGGCCGGAACAGCCGCTCGACCATCGTCTCCAAGGGCATCAGCGCCGGCCGCTCGAACAACACGTACCGGGGCCTCGTCCGCGTCCTCTCCAATGCCGACGGCGTCCGCAACTTCACCCAGTGCGACTCCCTCCTGCTCGGCGACCAGTGCGGCGCCCACACCGTCCCTTACATCGAGGTCCGCAACCCAACCGCGCAGATCGAGCACGAGGCGACCACGTCCAAGATCAGCGACGACCAGCTCTTCTACGCGATGAGCCGCGGCCTCAGCCGGGAGGACAGCGTCGCCCTCATCGTCAACGGCTTCGCCCGCGAGGTCCTCAAGCAACTCCCGATGGAGTTCGCCGTCGAGGCTCAGAAACTGCTGGGGATCAGCTTGGAGGGGAGCGTGGGATGATCGCGCCGTACTACGACAAGGGTTGGCGCCCGGAAGCCCCTCCCCTTCAGGGGAGGGGTAAGGGGTGGGGCCTGTCGGTCGAGCAGCTCCGCCGCCTCCACGAGCGCGCCAGCGAAATGCGGCGGAACCCCACCGAACCCGAGAAACGCCTATGGCGGAATGTCTCCAACGGCCAGCTCGGCGGCCACAAATTCCGCCGCCAGTCGGTCATCGGCTGGTCCATCGCCGACTTCCTCTGCCCGCAGAAGGCGCTGATCGTCGAGGTCGACGGCGACACGCATGACGAAGCCAAGGATCGCCTACGCGACGATATCCTGGCCAGCCGGGGGTTCCGCGTGGTTCGAGTCACCAACGATGACGTGATGACCAACATGGATGGCGTGCTCCAGCACATCCTCCTCGTGCTGAAAGAAACGCCGAAGCGCTGGAACAACCCCCACCCCAACCCCTCCCCTGAAGGGGAGGGGCTAGAGAGCGCGCAACCTCACCCCTCCCCTTCAGGGGAGGGGCCAGGGGTGGGGAATGTCGATTGTGGCTCGAATAATGAGATGCGGATCAGTCTTAAGGGGAGTGCGGGATAAATGTGGTTTCCAACTAAGGAGAAAGTAGCGCGGGAGTTAGATCGCCTCCTGACTCGCTGTGAGGCAATCGATCAGCGGATTAGGGTTTACGAAGAGCAAGCGAAGATTCTCGGGAGCATTTTCGGGCCTGCCCCGGAGGTCACCGAGTGGCGTGTCGCTCAAGAGGAAATCTACGGCAACTTGATGGAAGCAAGCACTGGTGTCCGGTACGGCAACGTATCCTATCTAGAAATCGCACCCAGCCTAAAGCCAGTGCGGAAAGCCATCGATCACTTCGACAAGGTCCTCGATCTGACCGACGCCGCCTCGGCCGCAGGCAAAGCCGCCGCGCAGGCTCACTTTGGAAAATAGCATGCTCCAAATCACCAACCTCCACGCCGCCGTCGCCGGCAAGCCGATCCTCAAGGGCCTCTCGCTCGAACTGAAGGCGGGCGAGATCCATGCGATCATGGGGCCGAACGGGGCGGGCAAGTCGACGCTCGGCTACGTGCTCGGCGGGCGCGAAGGCTATGAGGTGACGGAGGGCTCGGTCGCGTTCGAGGGCCGCGACCTCCTCGCGATGGAGGCGGATGAGCGCGCCGCCGCCGGCCTCTTCCTCGGCTTCCAATATCCGGTCGAGATACCGGGCGTCTCCAACGTCCAGTTCCTGCGCACCGCCTTGAACGCCCAGCGGCGGGCCCGGGGCGAGCCGGAGATGTCGGCGGGCGATTTCCTGCGCCTCGCCCGCGAGCAGGGCGACGCCCTCGGAGTGTCGATGGACATGCTGAAGCGGGGCGTGAACGTCGGCTTCTCGGGCGGCGAGAAGAAGCGCAACGAGATGGTGCAGATGGGGATCATCGCGCCCCGCCTCGCCGTGCTCGACGAGACCGATTCCGGCCTCGACATCGACGCCCTTCGGGTGGTCGCCGACGGCATCAACCGGATCATGCGCGCGCCGGACAAGGCGGTCCTGCTGATCACCCACTACCAGCGGCTGCTCGACCTCGTCGTCCCCGATTGCGTCCACGTCCTCGCCGACGGCCGGATCGTCCGCTCGGGCGGCCCCGCGCTCGCCCGCGAGCTCGAGCGCGAAGGCTATGCGGAGATCGCGGCGTGAGCGCAGAATTCACTTTCCTACAGACGCCGGTTCGTGGTCTGTTCCCGCCTGTGGAGCCGCGCTCATCCCTTCCGATTCGCGCGCCGGCACGGCGCCGGAGGGGCGCTTCGGGCGGGAATCGAAACCAGCTCTCGGCAACCCTCAACTTCCTCAACTTATTTTGCGGAGCGGCGGGCTGATGCTGCTCGATCTCCCCTCCAACCGCGACGAATCCTGGCGCTGGAGCGACCTCTCAGCGCTTCCGGAGATCGCGGCCCGGGCGCCGCTCGGGATCGTGCCGGAGGCGTTGCCGTGGATCGACTGCGCCCTCCCCGGCCCGCGCCTGCTGTTCGTCGACGGCAAGCTCGATGCGGCGCGCAGCGATCCTGGCCCGATCCTCCTCGGTCCGGTCGAGGCCGAAGCCGGCGACCACGCCCTCGCCCGACTCGCCGGGCGAGACGGCTGGCGGCTTCGGCTCGGCCGCGACCACGCTCCGGCCGGGCTCGTCCAGATCGTACACGTCACCACCGGCGGTGCCGACCATCTCGCCGCCGAAATCGTGCTCGATGAGGATGCCCAGGCGTCGGTCGTCGAGACCTTCGTCGGCGAAGGCTGGGCGAACCGCCTCACTGCGATCAGCCTCTCCAAGGGCGCCCGCCTGATGTTGGCGCGACGGTCGCTGGCAAGTGTCGGTTTCGCAAGCTTCACCGATAGGGCGACGATCGGCGAAGGTGCGAGCCTCGTCCTGACCACGCTCGCCGCGGGCGCCGCCGACACCCGGCTGGACGGCGAGATCCGTCTCGCCGGCGAGGGCGCCTATGCCGAGGCGGGCGGCGCCCTGCTCGCCCGCGACCGCCAGCGCCACGACGCCAATCTCGTCGTCCGCCACGAGCAGCCCGGCGGCACCAGCCGCCAGATCTGGCGCTCGGTCGCCGACGATCGCGCCGCCTGCTCGATCGCCGCGCGGGTCGAGGTCGCGCGCGGCGCGCAGAAAACCGACGGCGAGCAGTCCTTGAAGGGTCTGCTCCTCTCCCGCAGCGCGACGATCAACGCCAAGCCCGAGCTCGAGATATTCGCCGACGACGTCAAATGCGCGCACGGCTGCGCGGTCGGCGAGATCGACCGCGACGCCCTGTTCTACATGGCCAGCCGCGGCGTGCCCGGGGAGGAGGCCAGAGCGCTCCTCACCCGCGCCTTCGTCGCCGACGCGGTCGACCGGACCGGCGAGGAGAAGGTTCGCGAGGCGATGCACGCGGACGTGGAACGGTGGTTCGAAACCCCTCTCCCTGCAGGGGAGAGGGAGGGGCCCATCCGCCGTAGCGAAGCGAAGGCGGATGGGAGGGTGAGGGCACGTGGACACTAGATCGTTTTGCCCTCACCCCCCCATTGCTGACGCAATGGGTCCCCCGCTCTCCCTGAACGGGAGAGGGACCCGCCCCCTCGATCTCGTCGCCGATTTCCCCGCGATCCCCGAGGGCTGGGCCTATCTCGACAGCGCGGCGACCGCGCAGAAGCCGAGGCCGGTGATCGAGGCGATCGCGCGCGGCTATGCCGAGACCTACGCGACCGTCCATCGCGGCGTCTACCAGCGCTCGGCGGAGATGACTCTCGCCTTCGAGGCGGCGCGGAGGCGCACGGCCCGGTTCATCGGCGCCCGTGCGGCCGAGGAGGTGGTCTTCGTCCGCGGCGCGACCGAGGGAATCAACCTCGTCGCCCAAAGCTGGGGAGGGACCAATCTGCGGTCCGGCGACCGCATCATGCTGTCGGTGCTGGAGCATCATTCCAACATCGTCCCCTGGCAGATGATCGCCGAGCGGACCGGCGCGGCGATCGACGTCGCGCCGCTCACCGGGGACGGCCGAATCGACCTCGACGCGATGGCGGCCATGCTCACCGAACGGCACAGGATCGTCGCTTTGGCGCACGTCTCGAACGTGCTCGGCTCGGTCCTCGACGCCCGCCGCGCCGCCGATCTCGCCCACGGGGTCGGCGCGCTGCTCCTCCTGGACGGCTGCCAGGCGGTGCCGCGCATGCCCGTGAGCGTCGCCGAGCTGGGCTGCGACTTCTACGTCTTCTCCGCCCACAAGCTTTACGGACCGACCGGCATCGGGGTGCTGTGGGGCCGCGCCGAGCAGCTCGAGGCCATGCCGCCCTGGCAGGGCGGCGGCGCGATGATCGACAAGGTGACGTTCGACAAGACGACCTACGCCCCGCCGCCCGCCCGCTTCGAGGCCGGAACTCCGCACGTCGTCGGCGTGCTCGGGCTCGAGGCCGCGATCGATTATGTCGAAGCGATCGGCCTCGACGCGATCGCCGCCCACGAGGAAGCGCTGGTTCGGGAGACCCGCGACGCCTTGGCCTCGCTGAACAGCGTCCGCCTGTTCGGACCCGAGGACAGCGCGGGGATCGTCAGCTTCGCCGTCGAGGGGGTGCACGCGCACGATGTCGGCACCATATTGGACGAGAGCCGGGTCGCCATCCGCGCCGGTCACCATTGCGCCCAGCCGCTGATGGCGCATCTCGGAGTCGACGCGACGGCGCGGGCGAGCTTCGGAGTGTATAACGGCCCGAGCGACGTCGAGGCGCTGGTCCGAGGCATCGAGCGGGTAAGAAGGATCTTCGGGTGAACGAGGAACGCAGGATCGAGGTCGAGGAGGTGGACGGCGTCGCGCCGCCCCCGAAGGCGCGCGTGTCCGACGTGTTCGAACGCAAGCGCGACTATCTCGAAGGCTTTCTCAAGGCGAAGGCGCCGGAGACGGATGCGGAAGCGCCCGGAAGCGACCTGTACGAGGCGGTGATCGAGGCGCTGAAGGACATTTACGACCCCGAGATCCCGGTCAACATCTACGATCTCGGCCTGATCTACGATGTCGAGATCACGCCCGAGCACCATGCGAAGGTCTAGATGACTTTGACGACGCCGCATTGCCCGGTCGCCGAATCGATGCCCGGCGAGGTGGAACTGCGCGTCGGCTCCGTCCCAGGCATCGGCGACGCCGAAGTGGAATTGGTCTGGGATCCGCCGTGGGACCCGCAGAAGATGACGGACGAGGCGAAGCTGGAACTGGGAATGCTGTGATGAACGCACCGACCACCACCTCTCGCGCCCGCCCGACGGCGCTCACCCTCACGCCGGCCGCCGAGGCGCGGATTGCGGCGCTGATGGCCAAGGCGCCCGGGGGGACCGTCGGCGTCAAGCTGTCGACGCCGCGGCGGGGCTGCTCGGGCCTTGCTTATTCGGTCGACTATGTGAGCGAGGCGAAGCCATTCGATGAGCGGATCGACACGCCCGCGGGGGCTTTCTACATCGACGCCGCGTCCGTCCTCTACCTGATCGGCAGCGTGATGGACTGGAAGGAAGACGATTTCACCGCCGGCTTCGTCTTCGCCAATCCCAACGCCAAGGGCAGCTGCGGCTGCGGCGAGAGCTTCACCGTCTGACCGGCAAAGCGAAGGAGAGAGGAATTGGGTGGCATTGCCCGCGACATGACGTTCGTGAACAAGGACCGGATCGAGGTCGACGGCGGCACTTTCGTCAATTGCGATTTCCGCTCGGCGATCCTGCTCTACGGCGGCGGCGAGCATCCCAAGCTCGAGGAGTGCACCTTCGGCGACGTCGGCTGGCATTTCGAGGGGGCGGCGCTTCGGACCATCCAGCTCCTCCAGCTGATCGGCGGCTCGGCTGAGGGCCAGAAGTTCATCAAGGATCTGTTTCAGCCCGGCAAGTACCTGACCGAGTAGAGGCTCGCCCCCGTTCGTCTCCGTGCCGCAACGGCGCGCGGGCTATGGCGGTTTTCACCGTCCGGGCCGCGATTCGCGAGGGATTCCCTTATGGTTAGCCGAGCGTTAACCTTCCGCGTCTATGCTTCGTAGGACCGCTCGGAGGATACGTGATGGGAGACGAGGATTTCCGGCTCCAGCTCAAGGGCTACGGCCTGATGACGGCCGAGATCAGCTATTACATGCCGGATCACCCCGCCCTCCTCCAGCTGTTCGTCTGGCAGCAATATGACGTCGCGCCGCGTTTCCCGGTGCTTCACGATTTTCTTGACCATTGGCGGGTCAATATCGAGGCGGCGATCCATTCGGTGCGGATCGCCCATCAGCATCTCGTCCGCCCCGCGGAATGGCGCGCCGTCGACGGGATCATCACCATCAACTGAGGCGGCGGGACAGCCGCTTTCATCCGGCGGTTTCTTCTGTACACTTGCCGGCTCGTGAAAGTGACTCTCCCCTTGATCGCCGCCGCGCTCGCCTTTCCGTCGCCAGCGATCGCCAACGATTCGACCGCCGAGACCGCAGCCGGAGGCCTGGTCCTCACCCGGACGGAGGCGATCGACATGGTGTCCGAAGACCTGTTCGTGTCGGCGGGGACGGTGCGGGTCGCCTACGTCTTCCGCAACCGCACGACCAGGGACGTGACCCTCATCGTCGCCTTCCCGATGCCGGACCGCGATCTCCTCGCCGAGAATTACCGAGACGTCGCCCGGCCTTCGGCTTTTCGGACGCTTGTCGAGGGCCGCCGAGTGGCTATGCAGGTCGAGCGCAAGGCCTTGGTGAAAGGCCGCGACGTTGGCGAGGTGCTGGCGAGGCTCAAGGTGCCGGTGAGCGGCGACAGGATCGGCGCCTCGCTCGACGCCCTGCCGCCGGCCGAGCGCGCTCGGCTGCTTCGCCTCGGGCTCGCCGCCACCGACGAATATGATGACGGCCACGGCATGGCGAAGCACCTTGTCCCCGCCTGGACGGTCCGCGAGACCTGGTATTGGCGTCAGAGATTCCCGGCGGGCCGCGACCTGCGTGTCGAGCATTCCTACGCCCCCGGCACGGGCGGCAGCGTCGGCACGATGTTGGTGGACCGCACGGCGCGGACCGGGCCGGAGGGACGGCGGATGATCGCCGATTACTGTCTCGACGCCGATTTCCTCGCCTCGGTCGACCGCCGCGCGGCGGCCACCCGCGCCGAGTTTGCGATCCTTCCGGAGCAGCGGATCGGCTACGTGCTGACCACGGGCGCCAATTGGCGGTCGCCGATCGGCCGCTTTCGCCTCGTGGTCGACAAGGGCGCGGCCGACAATCTGGTAAGCTTCTGCGGCGAAGGGATACGCAAGATCTCGTCCACCCGCTTTGAGATGGAAAAGCGCAATTGGCGGCCGGAGCGCGATCTCAAGGTGCTGATCATCGGTCCCGCGGCGCGGCAGTGAGGCTCAGAAGCCGAGCGTGAAACGGATCGCGGCGCCGAGATCGGCGTCCTGCGCAGCGATGTTGCCCGGTTGCCGCCGAGCGAAGGCATTGGCGCTGAGATCGCCGCCCAGCAGGGGCACCGAATAGGCCGCCTCCAGGTCGATCTCCCGGCCGGTCGGGGCGAGGCCGTAGAGCCGGCTCTCATAGCCGGCGCTCTGCGTCGCGTAATCGTAGGAGACGGGGACGCTGAGGTTGAAGCCGCCCGAGCGCACGCGCAGCGGCTGCATCAGCCTCACCGCCAGCGTGTCCCCGGCGGCGAAGGCGCCCCGCTTGGTGACGTCGAAGCTCCAGGCATCGGTCGAGAGGCGGCCGCCGGTCGCCAGCGCCGTACCGCCCGACGCGACGGTCCAGCCGCGCCGGTAGCTCGCCGCCGCGCCCCAGCCGCCGCCGAGGTCGTGGGAAGCGCTGGCGTCGGCGTACCAGCTTGTCGCCCGGCCGATGCCGAGCATGTCGGTGAAGCGCGCGCCGAGCACCGTCCTCTGCTCGTCGAGCCGCGTGGCCGACAAGGTGAGGCTCGCCGGCCCGAACCGGCGGTCGAGCGCTAGCGAGGCGATGCTGTAGCCGGGCTGGGCGAGGTTCCGGTTGAGCCCGGGTTGCCAGACCTGACCCCGCTCGCCGGTGACCGTCACGCCGACCGGCCCGAAGGTCTGGCGCAATCCGACGCTGCCCGCGCTGGCGCCGTAAAAGCCCATTCGGGTCAGCGGGTCGCGGGCGACGAGGAAGGCGCTGCCTTCCTGTCGCGCCAGCCGTTGTTGCAGCGTTCGGCCGCTCTCCGACAGTCCGAGCGCCACGGCGGTCCGGCGGCTCAGCCGGCTGACCGCGAGGCCCGAGAGGATCTTCGCCTTGCGCGCGTCCTCGTAAGTGAGGCCGAGTTGCGCGAAGCCGACATTGGGCTGGCCCATCAGGTTGCGCTGGACGGTGATCGAGACGGCCGTGCCGCCCGCGCCGACCGCGGCGCTGTGGATGCCGCCCTGGAGCCCGCTGGCCAGCGGCTGCTCCTGGGCGGCGTGCTGGAGCGAGTCGGCGAGGTTCATCACATAGGCCCGGGAATAGCCGTCGAGGATGACGACTCCCGCGAGCCGCGGCCGGGCGTCGCCCATCGGAGTCGATCCGGTGCCGCCCACCGGGGTCACCGGTACCTTCGAATCGGGCAGCGACAGAGTCCCCTGCGGCGCAAAGGCGCGGGCGATGTTGAGGATGCCGTGGCCGTAGACCGAATCGACGCCGGGCGCGCCGGCATCGTCGGCGGAACTGAACAGGATGCCCATGATCTGCTGGCCGGTGAGGTTGGGGAAGGCGCTGGCGAGCAGCGCCACCGCGCCGCTGATCACCGGCGCGGAGAAGGAGGTGCCCGACCAGAGGAACAGCGTCCCGGTATTGTCGGGGGCGAGGACCCGCGAGCCGATCGCCGCGAGATAGTAGGCCTGGCCGCTGCCCGCCCGGTTCGAGAAGCTGGACAGGGTCCGGCTGGAGTCGATCGAGCCGGCGATGATGACGTTGCCGGACGCGGCCGCGCCCAGCGCGAACCCTTCCGGATTGTCGCCGGTCGACTTGTCGCCGCTGTTGCCGGCCGACATGACGACGATGATCCCCGCCGCCGCGGCGCGCGCGACCGCCTGGTTGACGCCGAAGCTCG
>JAXDPL010000148.1:0-3391 GCA_034668385.1 Sphingomonadales bacterium
GTCGCCGGCGGGCGAAACGTCCTGCCAGCTCCGGCCGCCGCCCTGCGCCTCGTCGAAGCGCTCGCCGCGCCCGCTGCCCGGTTGCGACGGCTGCGGGTCGGTCGAGCGATCCCGGTTCCGGTCTGCCATGCTCAATCCTCCTCTTCGGTGTTTTCGCCCCGGCCATTGTCGTCGAAGCGATAGGGCTCGCCGTCGGGGTTCGCCGCCCCGCCCGCGGGCTGGACGACCGTGGCCGGGTCGTCGCCAAGCCCCTTCTGAGCCTCGATCGACTCCGGGATCTCGCCGTGCCGCGCCTCGTCGCTGGCGGGAAGCGGGTGGCCCTTGCCGTCCATCTCAGACCCCTTCGTCGGGATCGATCGGCCGGTCGGCGCCTTGCGAGGCGGGCCGGGGGCCGCCGAGCGGGAGGTCGCCGCCGCCCGAGATCGGGTCCTCGTCATAATCCTCGGCCGGGTTGCCGCTGCCGCCCGCGCCCGAGCCGCTGCCGTGCACCTCGCCCGTCCGGGGATCGAAGCTCGCTTGCTTGCCGCGTTCGCTCTCGTCCATCGCGAAAAGCTCCTTCGGGCCCTGAACGTCCCGCCGCGCCGGGCCGTTCCCGCCGGCACCGTCGCCCAGACGCGTTGAAGGGCCGCCGAGCCTTGGCTCGACGACCCTTCGACATGGTCAGCGGCCGGATGCTCCAGCCCGGAAGACCCGAAAAAGCCGGACCTTGATCGTTTCAGGCGTAGCCTGAAGCGTGAATCAAGGTCCTTCGTTGATGCGAGCCTGATTCACGCTTTCGGCGGAAGCGCGAAGCGCTTCCTCCTCAAACGATCAGGCTCGTGCTTCGATCTCCCGAACGAGCAGAACCGACCTCTCTGCTGAACCATGAGACATCGGATCACCTCCTTTCGCTTGTTGATGGCAAAGCGAGGATGAATCATCGCGAATCGCGGTGCAAGGCTTGTTTTCATTTTTTTCGTCGCTAGGATTCCGGGCTTCGCGCCGCGCGCCTCCCCCTTTCGATTTGCGGGTCTGAACATGCGGCTTCTCATCTTCGCAGCCTTCTTCGCGCTCGCCGGCTGCGCGCCCAGGGCGATCGACATGATGCAGGCGCCGCCCGCCGCCTTGCGCGGCGCGGCGTCGGTGGAAGGAGTCGAGCTGACTCTCCGGCCGGACCTGCAGCGCGCGCTTGCCGCCGCCGACGCGCGGCTCGCCGAGCGCGCCGCCGGCCGCGACCCGCCCGAAGGCCGCGCCGCTTTGCCCTTCGCGCGAATGTTCACCGAGACCGTGCAAGGCGTCGCTCGCGCCCGTCGCCTGACCCGCGGGCGCCCCGTCCGTCTCGTCGTCGAGATGGACGAATTGCGAGTCCCTGGAATCGCTTTGTCGGCGCTCGGCCGAACCGACCGGCTGGCCGGGCAGGTGATCGTCCACGACCGGGCGAGCGACGAGACGCTCGCCATCTTCTACGTCACCGTCGACAACGCCCATCCCGGCCTGCTCGGCCAGCTGACCCGCGGCACCGGCATACGCGAACGTTTGGCCGAAGCCTTCGCGAACCACATCGCCGACCAGCTCTCCGCGCCGCGGCGGCGTTAAGCTCGGCAATCCTCGACGACGCGCGCCGGCTCCGGCCAGGCGGGGATGACGAGGCGCTCCAGCCCTTCGACTTCGATCGTGAATCGGCCGCGGCTGAACGCCATCTGGTCGAGCAGGGGGTCTGCCGCCGGCAGCCGCGCCACCCCTTCCGCCGGCAGGGCGAGGCTGCGCGTGCCGTAGGAGGTCGTGACAGTCATCGTGCCTGCGCCGGCGGCGATTCGGGCGAGCTCGATCTCGCGCCGGGCGGCGTCGCAGCGCAATGTGAAGACGCCTCCCCCGAACAGCGCCCGGCTGCCCTCGGGCGCGGCGGCGTAGGTCCAGTCGCCCGCGCTGAGCGGCAGATCGCGCCAGTCCGGCGCCCGGGGAGGGGCCGGCGGCAGCTCAGGGGCGCTCGCAACGGTCGGCGCCGGCGGGGGCGCGACCTGCGGCGCGGGCCTGGGCGCGCAGGCCGCAAGCCCCGCCATGATCGCCAATGCCGCCGCCTTGCGCACCCAGGCCTCCTCGTCTCGCGAAGCCGCCAACAGCATGGCGCCGCCGCGGTTCCAAGCGAAAAGGGGCGAGGCTGGAGGCCAAAAGGCATTCATGGCCTATTCAATGGATCGCGCCTATCGATCCCGACGGAGCCAGCAGAAACCACCCATGAAGCCTATCCTTCCCCTTGTCGCCGCCCTCGGCGTCGTCCTTACCGGCGCTCTCGCCGACGCGCGCCCGCACGAGCGGGAGCAGGACGAGGCGTTCCGCGGCCGCCGGGCGGGGCGCTTCATGCCGCTGCGCGACCTCGAGGAGCGCATCGTCCCGCGAATGCACGGCTTCACCTATCTGGGCCCCGAGCTCGACGCTTTCTCCGGCCGCTACCGCCTCAAGTTCATGCGCGGCCCGCAGGTGGTGTGGATCGACATCGACGCCCGCACCGGCGAAATCCTCGGCCGCTCGGGCTTCTGAGGCCCGGTGGCGGACTCGTTCCCGGCATGAAACCATTGGCAAGCGCGGCGGTTCAAAGGATAAGCCGACGCCGGCTTGACCATACAGGGGATGTTCGATGCGGGTCCTGATCGTCGAGGACGAACCCAATCTCGGCCGCCAGTTGCGCGCCACGCTGGAGGGCGCCGGTTACGCGGTCGATCTCGCCACCGACGGCGAGGACGGCCATTATCTGGGCTCGACCGAGAGCTACGACGCGATCATCCTCGATCTCGGCCTGCCCGAAGTCGACGGCCTGACCGTGCTCGACCGCTGGCGCAAGGAGGGGATCGCCGTGCCGGTGCTCGTCCTCACCGCCCGCGACAGCTGGTCCGACAAGGTGGCCGGGCTCGACGCCGGCGCCGACGATTATCTCGCCAAGCCTTTCCAGACCGAGGAGCTGATCGCCCGCCTCAGGGCGCTCATCCGCCGCGCCTCGGGCAACGCCTCGTCCGAGCTCACCGCCGGCGACGTTCGCCTCGACACCCGCTCGGGCAAGGTGACGCTCGACGGCGAACCGGTGAAGCTGACCGCCCAGGAATATAAGCTGCTCTCTTACCTGATGCACCACAAGGGCAAGGTGGTCAGCCGCACCGAGCTGATCGAGCATATCTACGACCAGGATTTCGATCGCGATTCGAACACGATTGAGGTTTTCGTCACCCGCATCCGCAAGAAGCTTGGGCCCGACGTCATCACCACCATCCGAGGCCTCGGCTATTCGCTGGAAGAGCCGCGGCCGTGAGCCTGCCGTCGCGAAAGTGACGCACGCATGAAGCTTCGGGCGAGCATTCCCCGCCGCCGGCCTCCCGCCGGCTCGCTCGCCAGCCGGGTGATCGGCATCTCGGTCCTGTGG
>JAXDPL010000149.1:0-3969 GCA_034668385.1 Sphingomonadales bacterium
GTCTTCGCCCGCGGCGGCAAGGCCGACGAGGCCCGCGAGGCGGGCGCCGATGTGGTCGGGGCCGAGGATCTGATGGAGACCATCCAGGGCGGAACGATCGACTTCGACCGGGTCATCGCCACGCCCGACATGATGGGCATCGTCGGCCGGCTCGGCAAGGTGCTCGGCCCCAAGGGGCTGATGCCGAACCCGAAGCTCGGCACCGTGACCCCGAACGTCACCGAGGCGGTCAAGGCCGCCAAGGGCGGCCAGGTCGAGTTCCGCGTCGAGAAGGCCGGGATCATCCATTCCGGCATCGGCAAGGCGAGCTTCAAGGCCGAGGACCTCCGCCGCAACTTCGACGCCTTCGTCGACGCCATCGTCAAGGCCAAGCCGGCCGGCGCCAAGGGCAAGTACGTCAAGAAGGTCGCGTTGTCCTCGACCATGGGCCCCGGCCTCAAGGTCGACGTCGCCGAGGTGGCGAGCGCCTAGGGGCGAGTCGGAACGGAAGCGGCGGCGTTGGGGCAGGAGCATGAAGCGCCTCGCCCTCGTCGCCGCCGCCCTCCTTGCCGCCGACCCGGCGCTGGCGCTCAACTGCGCGCTCAAGGAGGGCGTGACTCCCGAGCAGGCCGCGGCGGGCCTGTGCGGCTACGACGTCGCCGGGCGCCATTTCGCCGGCAGTCCGGCCGAGCAGGCGGCCTGCCTCACCCGCAAGGTGATGAAGGGCGGCGTCATCGGGGACCCGACCCTGACCCGCTTCCTGCGGGACCTGGTCGGGCATGAGCCCGACGTCACCCGCGGCCGGCTCGCCGACTATGTCCGGGCGCTCGGCATCGACGCGGACAAGGCGCTCGGCGGCGATCCGATAACGCCCGTCACCGCCGACTATTTCATCATCCACGACACCAGCACGCCCAATTGCTCCGAGCCGGGCTGGAGCAAGACGCTCTGCCCGGTGCCCGGCGAATTGCCCAAGGCGCGGGACAGCGCCGCCTGGGCGGCCGAGCTCGGCTTCCTCGGCCATCCCAGGCCGGCGCCCGACCGGCTCGCCCACGCCTGGACCGACCGCATCGGCGGCTCGATCACCGAAGTGAGCTTCGACCTGCCCCTGCGCTCGACCAAGTTCGAATCCTGCCTCGACACGCCGGCCAAGGCGGGGCTGTTCCTCGCGGTCGAGAACACCGAGCCGCGAGTTGCCGACCCCGCGCTCGGCCGTCCCAACGACCGGATCGCGCCGGAGCCCGGTTTCACCCGCGCCCAGTACGACCGCCTCGCCTTGCTCTACGTCGCGGCCGGCGTCCGGCGCGGGGGCTGGCTGATCCCCGCCTTCCACGCCGTGCTCGACGCCCGCTTCGCCGACGGCCACGACGACCCGCAGAACTTCTCGATGCGCGCCTTCTCGCGCGCGGTGGAACGCCATTTGCGCCGGCTCAGGGGCCGCCGCGACTGGGCTTCGGATACGCGATCTTAACCGCCCCCGGCGCATGCCGCGCCCATGCGCCTCGTCATCCTCAGGAAAGCCGGCGAGCCCGGCAAGATCGCGATCAATCCGGACCGGGTCACTCACTTGCGCTCGGGCCCGGGCAATTTCGTCGACCTGTTCTTCGGCGAGGTGAAGGTCGCGGTCGAGGGGACGTTCGAGGAAGTGGTCAACCGCCTCGCCGGCGAGGAGGTGGCGCAGCGCGAGCGCGACCCGACCAAGGACTGGTTCACCAAGGTCCGGACCTGAAGCTTTACCCTGAATGCGGAACCGCCGTCCGGCGGGGTCGTTACGCGGCTGACACAGGCGCGCAGAGGCCGCCGGTGTCGCGTATCAACGGTCTCCAAGGGGAAAGCAGATGCTCCTCACCATTGCCGCGATCCTGGTCATCCTGTGGCTGCTCGGGTTCCTCGCCTTTCATGTCGCCGGCGGCTTCATCCACATCGTCCTGGTGATCGCCGTCATCCTGTTCATCGTTCATCTCGTCACCGGCCGCCGAGCGGTCTGACCCACTCGTGGAAAGGCCGGAGCCGCCAGCGGCGGCCCCGGCCTTTCCCTTGCGGAGCGGGGATCAGCGCCCGTTGCGCACGTCGTCGCGATAGTCGCGGCGCGCCTTGCGCATGTCGTGCCGGCAGTCGCGCAGCGCCTTCTGCCGCTCCCAGCGGGTGTCGGCTCGGCGCAGGTCGCGCCGGCAATCCCCGCGCGCCTTGCGGACGTCGTGGCGATAGTCGCGATAGGCGTCGCGGGCGACGGCCGGAACGGCGGTGACGGTCAGCGCGCCGAGCGCCGCGGCGATGATGAGCTTACGCATTTCAACTGGTCTCCTTCGTTTGGGACGCAAGGGCAACGAGCGGCCGGGGCAGTCGTTGCATCGGCGACTCCCGCCCCCCGCTTGATCTCGGCGCGCATTGCTGTATAGGCGCCGCTTCGCCCGTCCGGCCGAGCCGCGCGGGCATCCGTCCGAGACAGCTGGCGGAGGCTCCGGCCTTCTTAATCTCCAGCCTAGACGGGGAAGAGTTTTCGCCGGTCGTCCCTCGGACGCCCCGGGCTGCCCGATCCGTTCGGGCCTTGAACCACTCCCCATCGGACATCCGGCCCGCGCTTTTTGCGTGTGCCGATTTCGTGCCTTTGCCGGACGGTCCGGCGAAGGGATTTGGCCAACCGGCGGCTTGCCGCCGGGACGCTTAGAGGAAGTGTAAGCATGGATCGAGCTCAGAAGGCCGAGCAGGTCGCCCAGCTCAAGCAGACGTTCAACGAGACGAGCGTGGTGGTCGTCACCCGCAATCTCGGGATGACGGTGGCGCAGTCCACCGCCCTCCGGATCCGGATGCGCGACGCGGGCGCCAGCTTCAAGGTCGCCAAGAACACGCTCACCCTGATTGCGCTCGAGGACACGCCCTACGCTCCGATCAGCGACATGCTGAGCGGGCCGACGGCGCTCGCCACTTCATCGGATCCGATCGCGGCCGCCAAGGTCGCCGTGGATTTCGCCAAGACGACCGATCGCTTCGAGATCGTCGGCGGAGCGATGGGCGATACCCTCCTCGACGTCAACGGCGTGAAGGCGCTTGCCGAGCTCCCGTCTCTCGATGAGCTGCGCGCGAAGATCATCGGCCTCATCCAGGCCCCGGCTTCGAAGATCGCGCGGACCATCAACGAGCCGGGCGCGATGCTCGCCCGAGTGATCGGCGCCTTTGCGGCGCGCGAAGCGGCGTGAACGAAGCAACAGAGTGAACTGAACCCTTTGTGCTCCTGCGAAGGCAGGAGCCCAGAACTGGGTCCCTGCCTTCGCAGGGACGCGAGAAGAAACGGAGCAAATCAAATGGCAGACATCAATTCCCTCGTCGAAAAGCTCAGCGAGCTGACCGTTCTCGAAGCCGCCGACCTCGCCAAGGCGCTCGAAGAGAAATGGGGCGTCTCGGCCGCCGCGGCCGTGGCCGCCGCTCCGGCCGCCGCCGCCGCGGCCCCCGCCGCCGAGGAGCAGACCGAGTTCGACGTCATCCTCGTCAATGACGGCGGCAAGAAGATCAACGTGATCAAGGAAGTGCGCGCGATCACCCAGCTCGGCCTCGGCGAGGCCAAGGCGCTGGTCGAGGGCGCTCCCAAGGCCGTCAAGGAAGGCATCAACAAGGCCGAAGCCGAGGAGCTCAAGAAGCGCCTCGAGGAAGCCGGCGCCACCGTCGAGCTGAAGTGACCCAGCGCGCCGTAGGCGCGCGCGGAGTCATCCTCGCGCAAGCGAGGATCCAGCTCGGGAGCGAAAGAAGAAGGGCGGTCCCCGCGAGGGGGCCGTCCTTTTTCATGGCCGTTGACAGGCGGCCGGGGGCGGGACCTAATCGCGTTTCGGGGAGGACCGGACGATGGCCGACGGGCGGGACGAGGAGGAAAGGGTCGACGTGATCCTGGTCGAGCACGGCCCGCGCAAGATTACGGTCATCAAAATCCTGCGCGACATCCTGGGCCTGGAACTCGTCGAGGGCAAAGATTTCATCGAGGGCCTGCCGCGAGTCGTG
>JAXDPL010000150.1:0-2500 GCA_034668385.1 Sphingomonadales bacterium
CGTGCACTTCGGGCACCAGACCCGCCGCTGGAACCCCAAGATGAAGCGCTACATCTTCACCGAGCGCAATGGCATCTACATCATCGATCTGCAGCAGTCGCTGTCCTACATCGACCGCGCGTTCGAGTTCGTCAAGGCCACCGTCGCCCACGGCGGCACCGTTCTGTTCATCGGCACCAAGAAGCAGGCCCAGGAAGCGATCGCCGAGCAGTCCACCCGGGTCGGCATGCCCTACGTCAACCAGCGCTGGCTGGGTGGCATGCTCACCAACTTCTCCACGGTCTACAAGCGGCTGCAGCGCCTGAAGGAACTCGAGGCGATGGAGGAGAACGGCTGGGAGGGGACTGCGACCAAGAAGGAACAGCTCATCCTGACCCGCGAGAAGATCAAGCTCGAGCGCACCCTCGGCGGCATCCGCGAGATGACCAAGACGCCGAGCGCGGTCTGGATCGTCGACACCAAGAAGGAGCACCTGGCGGTCGCCGAGGCGCACAAGCTGAACATCCCGGTCATCGCGATCCTGGACACCAACTGCGATCCGGACGAGGTCGACTACAAGATCCCCGGCAACGACGACGCGATCCGCAGCGCCGGCCTGCTGACCCGGGTGATCGCCGATGCGGTCGCCGAAGGGCTGATGCAGCGGGCCGGGCTGGCTGCCAACGCCGGCCGCGACGAGAAGCCCGAGCCGGGCGTGCTCGCCGCCGATGAGCCGCTGGCCGACTGGGAGAAGGAGCTGCTCAAGCCGACCCAGACGCCGGAGGTTGCCGCTGCTCCCGAGGCGTCCGCGCCGGCTGACGCAGCTGCCGAGGCCTCCGCGCCCGCCGCGGAAGCAACCGAAGCCGCTCCCGAGGCCTCCGCGCCCGCCGCGGATGCAACCGAAGCCGCTCCCGAGGCGTCCGCGCCGGCTGACGCCCCCAGCGCCGACGGCACGACCGCTTCCTGACCGGCGACTGCCTGGGCAAGCCCACCGGGAGGGCGTCCGTCTCGATGAGATCGGACGCCCTTCCCATGGGAAGGCCCGCCACCACCACCTGAGATCCGAAGACTGAGATCCGAAGACGAGAGACGGGACATATCCGAGATGGCAATCAGCGCCGCCGACGTGAAGAAGCTCCGGGACGCCACTGGCGCCGGAATGATGGACGCGAAGAAGGCCCTCGAAGCCGCCGACGGCGACTTCGACAAGGCTGTGGAAGAGCTGCGGATCAAGGGCGCCGGCAAGGCCGCCAAGCGCGGCGCCGAGCGCGAGACCAGCAACGGCCTGGTCGCCGCCGCCGAGAACGCGATGATCGAGCTCGCCTGCGAGACCGACTTCGTGGCGAAGAACGAGCAGTTCCAGTCGCTGGCCGCCGACATCGTCGCCCACTTCGTCGGCTCGTCGGCCACCGATGCGCCGTCGCTGATGAACGAGAAGCTGGTCGACGGCAAGACCGTCGCCGAGAACATCGAGGCCCTCAACGCCGTCATCGGCGAGAAGATCGAGCTGCGCCGCGCGGTCAAGCTCGAAGGCAAGGTCGCGACCTACCTGCACCGCAAGTCCAGCGACCTGCCGCCGCAGGTCGGCGTGCTGGTCGCCTTCGAGGGCGACGACGTCAGCGCCGCCCGCGGCGCCGCGATGCAGGTCGCGGCGCTGAAGGCGCAGTTCCTGACCCGCGAGGACGTGCCGGGCGAGACGATCGAGAACGAGAAGCGGATCGCCGAGGCCACCGCCCGCGAGGAGGGCAAGCCCGAGGCCGCCCTCGCCAAGATCGTCGAGGGCCGGCTGAACGGTTTCTTCAAGTCCGAGGGTGGCGTGCTGCTCGAGCAGTCCGCCGTCCAGGACAACAAGAAGACCGTCAAGGCGATGATGGACGAGGCGGGCGTGAAACTGCTCGGCTTCGCCCGGTTCGAGGTCGGCGCAGCCTGAGCCCGGTCCACGGCCGAGCCGCTGTCCGCCTTTCAGGCCGCGATGAGGCAGGATCGTAGGAAACGTAAGAACGACGAGAGGGGCCGCCATGACCGAGACCGGACAGGCGGCCCTTCTGTCGGCTTCGCCCGAGGACCCCGCGCCGTCCGCGGCCAGCCAGCAGCCTGACCGTGCCCCGTACCGGCGGGTGATGTTGAAGCTGTCCGGTCAGGTCTTCGGCGGCGGCGAGGTCGGCGTCGACCCGGACGTGGTGGCCTCGATCGCCCGGCAGATCGGCGAGGTGAACGCCTCCGACACCCAGATCGCGGTGGTGGTCGGCGGCGGCAACTTCTTCCGCGGCGCCGAGCTCAGCCAGCGCGGCATGGACCGTGACCGCGCCGACTACATGGGCATGTTGGGCACCGTGATGAACTGCCTGGCGCTGCAGGACTTCCTGGAGAAGGCCGGCGTCCCGACCCGGGTGCAGACCGCGATCACGATGGGGCAGGTGGCCGAGCCCTACATCCCGCGCCGGGCCGAGCGGCACCTGGAGAAGGGCCGCGTCGTGATCTTCGGGGCGGGCGCCGGGCTGCCGTACCTCACGACCGACAC
>JAXDPL010000151.1:0-8849 GCA_034668385.1 Sphingomonadales bacterium
TGGAAGATCAGGACCATCTGCTGCCAGACGATACCCTCGCCATAATCGAGTTCGTAGGGGAAGAGCAGCGCCTTTCCGGCAAGCAGCACCAGGCGCAGCGCGCTGAATACGAGTAAGGCGAGGCCGACCATGAGTGCGATGCGCTGCGGGCCGCGCCGGTGGGCGGCGGCTTGGACGGCCTCCATCTTCACCGCGCCGGCCGCGCTCGGACCAGCATCTGCTTGCCGAGCGGCTTCACCGGCGACTTCAGGTAGGCGCCGATCAGCGGGGGCCAGACCGGAAGACGCGACTTGACGGTGAGCGGCAGGAAGCGGGGGCGCACCTCGATCACCTCCCAGCCGTTCGCGCGAAGGAAGTCGGCGAGGCTGACGTGCGAGTAGACGGAGATGTGGGTGTAATCGTCGAAATATTCCCGGAAGGCGTAGCGCCAGTTCGGCTGGAGGATGGCGAGGCTGCCGCGCTCGGTCAGCTTCGGCCGGAGCGCGGCGAGCGCGGCGGCGAAATCGGCCTGGCTGAGATGCTCGAACAGATTGCTGGCGAAGGCGAAGTCGACGCTGCCCTCATCGATTCCGCCGAGCTCGGTGACGCTGCCGACGATTGTCTCGATGCCCGGGCGAAGATGAGCGGGGAAGCCCTCCCAGCTGTCGAGCGCGATTCGGCGCCCCGCTTCGACCTGGTTGATGAAGTCGCCGTAGCCGCAGCCGAGATCAAGCACGCATCCGTCGGCCGGGACGATATGGCGGAAATGGTAGCGCCACAGCGCCTTCCACACCGTCTCGCGGCGCGGGTCGAAGGCGAGGCGGGTGTCGTGATAGCCTTGGCTCATGCGAGCCGGCCCCAGCCGAACAGCAGGCCGAAGATCATCCGCATCCCCACCTTGAAGCCGCGCAGATTGTTGACGTTGCCGCCCTTGCTGACCCCGACCCGCTGGTGGAAGGTGATCGGGCATTCGACGAGCAGATGCCCTTCGGCCAGAGCGCAATCGAGGAAATGGGCGTTGAACTCGAGGTTGATCGCCGGGTTCACCTTCGGAAGCAGGGCGAGGACGGTCTCGCGGCGGCAGAGCTTGTAGGTGGTGCCGACGTCGGAGACGGTGGCCCGGCCGAGATGCTTGGCCTCGAGCAATTTCCCGACGAAGATGTTGCCGTAATACATGAAGGTGCTGAGCTGGGTTCGGTGCTGGCGAAGCGGCTCGATCGTGCGGGTGCCGTTCACGATGTCGCCATGGGGGGCGTAAGCGATCAATTTGTCGATGTCCCAGGCGCGGAAGGTGAGGTCGCCCTCGCAGAGCACGACGAAATCGGTGTCGGTGAAGCGGGCGGCCTCGCTGAGACAGCGGTGGACGCAGCGGCCGTAGCCGGGCTGGGCCTCGTTGAAGGTGATCGCGCCGGAGGCCTCCGCCCGGTCGAACGTGGCGTCCGAGCTGTTGTTGCTGACGACGATGACGCGGCGGACGAGCGGGTGGGCGAGGAAATCGGCGACGGCGGGGCCGATGCTCTCCTCGTCATTGTAGGCGGTGAGCGCGACGGTCACCATCGCGTTGCGCACCGGCCGGTAGCGCACCGGCAGGTCCGGACGCTTGCGGTCGAGGAAGAAGAGGAGGTCGACGAGCGCCAGGCCGAGGCCGGCGACGATCGGGATGCCGCTGTACCAGACGATCGCGTGGCTGACCGGCCCGAGCCAGGGGTCGAGCCCGAGATAGCGCGGGAAGACCATCAGCACGCCGACGAGGTAAGAGGCGATGCCGACACAGAAGCACAGCGTTCCGTAGAGGAGCAAAGGCACGTGGCGGGGCGAGGGACGGCGGGCCAGCCGCTCGGCCAGTTCGCCCTCGATCTCCGCCGCCGACGACGGATCGAGGGGAAAGGCCTCCGCGCCGCCGATCTGCCAATTTTCGCGCATGTCCCCGCCGCTTATCCTTGTGGTTCACCAGCGGTAACCGGACAGGGTAAACGGAGCGTAAACGAATTGGCCCTGGCTTGCCCTCGCACCCGGCGCGCTTCCGCCTGAGCCGACCAAAAAAGGCGACGGGCGATATCATTACGCTCGGGCAACTCGGCCTTTTCAATTGACGCATCTCGCGCCTTGGGCGCGATGTGTCGCGCCAAGCCGCTGGATCCGGCGCCGGCACGTGGAGGGGGCCATGAAACGAGACGAATTCCGCGCCTGGCTGCGCGCCCGGCGCTGGAAGGGCGAACCGATCAAGACGGAAGGCAGCCGGATGGCGGACGTCACGCGGTTCGAGCGGTCGATGTCAGCCCTCGGATTGCCGTGGAAAGATCTCGACGAGGCTTTCGAAGAGGACGGGCTGGCAAGAGTTACGCAATACCTGAAAAGCCTCTGCAAGGCCGCCGCCGAAGGCAGCCCGATGCCGGGGCTCCTCGTCGGCGAGACCAAGATTCCGCGGCAGCGGATCAACAAGATGGCCGCGTCCGTCCGCAACTACCGGCAGTTTCGAGAGAGCGAAGGCTCGGCCGCCGGAGGGTGGCCCGAACTCGAGGGCCTTCGAACGACGTTCCTGGAGCGAGCGCCCGACTTCGAGAGTTTCGAGCAGACGGACGGCGTCTATTACAAGGAGGAACGCGCCTATAAGGACGCGATGGTTCTCGACGCCCGTGCAGCGGTGCTGAGCCAGGCGTCGGATTCGGAGGCCGGACATTCGATCTACGATGTCCTGATACCGCAAGCAGGACCTCCGTTGCGATGGCAGACGATCGACGCGATCGGGCGGAAGCACCCGGACCTCGCCCCGGAATTCGATGCGATCCTGGGCCGTCTGGCACGGTCGTCTGCTCCGGTCGTGGACGCGATCATGGACGCGGCGCGGGCCCTCGAAGACCTGCGCGACCGGGGCGTCGCGGCACTCAGCCAAGGCGAGGTGCTGGCGATCGTGTTCGGCATCGCCGCCGCGATACGTCCCGCGCAATCCGCCTTCTTCAAGATCCGCAAAGCGCGCCAGCTTCTCGCCGCGCTGGGCGAAACGCCGTTGTTCGACGGCAGCCGTATCGAACGCGCCCATGTGGAGGCGTGGCTGGCCCTGCTGGGCAGGATATTTGCCGTCATGCGCGACGAGTGGGGCTGGGCGCCCCGAGACCTGCTGGACGTGCAGGGATTTGCGTGGGCGGCCCTCGACAGGAATTGGCCGGAGAAGCCCGAGGATGACGATCTGCAGATCACTCCCGAGGCGATAGAATCGGCCATGGACGAGCATGACAGGCTGGGAGGCGAGGCGTTTCTGCGCAATTACGGTTTCGGGCCTCCGAAGGACTATTGGGTATTGAGGGGGAACGGGAGGCTTTATCCCGCGAAAGCCATCGCGGGAGTGGCCTATGGGTACATGCCGGGGGGCGAGCCGCGCGACGGCAAGACCCTCAACGGAGGCTACAGCCACGATCATTCGGCCTGCAACCTGCTTGAAGCCGCGGGCTATGAGATCGTTTCGGGCGACCAGGATGGCGCCGGGAGAGAAGGGGGCGAAGCGCTGTCGGAGGCGAACTATTGGTTTGTGGGCGCGGCCTACGGACGCACGGACGACCAGACCGAACGTTTCGTTCGCAACGGCATCTGGCAAATTTCCGATCCGGCCGAGCGAGAACGCGAACTTGTCAGTTCGATGCAGGTCGGAGAGCGGATCGCCATCAAGGCCTCGTTCGTGCAGCGCGACAGGCTGCCTTTCGACGCGCGCGGCCGCCACGTCTCGGTGATGCGGATCAAGGCTCGCGGGACCGTCGCCGAGGCCTCTGCGGACGGCGAGACGATCAAGGTCGATTGGGAGAAGGGATTCAGCCCTAAGGACTGGTATTTCTATACCTACCAGCGCACGATCTGGCAGGTCACGCCGGCGAAAGAGATGAGCCGCAGGCTGATCCGCTTCGCCTTCGATGACGAGCCGCAAGACGTCGCATGGTTCCTCGACAACCTCCCACGATGGCAGCAGGTGGCCGCGTCCGAGAGCGAAAGGGATGAATCCGCTCCGCTCTCCTCGCAGCCGACCAATTTGATCCTTTACGGGCCGCCCGGCACCGGCAAGACCTATCGCACCATGGCCGAGGCGGTGCGCCTCTGCCTCGGGCTAGGGGAAGACGACCCGCTGCTGACCGATCGGGAGCAGCGGAGGGCGCTCCGCGCATGTTACGACTTGCTTCGAGGCCAAGGACAGATCGGCTTCGTCACCTTCCACCAGAATTATGCGTATGAGGACTTCGTCGAAAGCTTGAGGCCGCAGCCCGTCACAGGCGGCGCGGGCTTCACCCTCCAGCCGGTGGCGGGCATTTTTCGTCAGATCGCGGAATCGGCCGAGACGACGGCCGAAGAGCACGTCCTCATCATCGATGAGATAAACCGGGCGAACATTTCAAAGGTCTTCGGAGAGCTCATCACTCTCATCGAGACCGACAAGCGACTGGGCATGGCCGAAAGCATGCGACTGACCCTGCCCTACAGCAACAAAGCGTTCGGCGTCCCCGCGAACCTCCACATCATCGGGACGATGAACACGGCCGATCGCTCCATCGCTCTTCTGGACACCGCCTTGCGCCGCCGCTTCCAGTTCAAGGAGATGATTCCGGACAGTACGCTGCTGCACCGAATAGAGGACATCGATCTCGCCAAGCTCCTCACCACCTTGAACGAGCGGATAGAGTATCTGTTCGATCGAGAGCACCAGATCGGTCACGCCTATTTCCTCGGCTGTGCGACGAAGCAGGATCTCGATGACGTGATGCGGCACAAGGTCATCCCGCTGCTCGCGGAATATTTTTACGAGGATTGGAGCAAAGTGGCAGCCGTGCTCGGGGACGCGGGCGAGGCGGACGAGGACGGGGACCGTCGCGGCAGGTTTCTGGACCGGCAGCGGCTGAAGGCTCCCGGCCGGTTCAGCCTCGAGGAGACCGGGCCGCGATACCGGTGGTCCGTGCGAGACAAGTTTCAGTATGACGAGTTCGCGTGATCCGGCGCACCATTTTCGAATGGAGCTACCTCCCCGTGGAGCCGCCGGCACCAGGCGCATTCACGCGTGCTCACGCCGACCGGCTGCTTGCCGTTGCCAAGACGAGTCCGCTCGGGGGCCGCGACGGCGTCCGAATACTGACCGACCATCATCATAAGCTACGAGGTCAACAGGTCGTCGGGGTCATCGCTTCGGAAGGGTGTACGCTAGAGATCCTGCCAAAGATCGAGAGCCTCGGGACCGGAGACCAGACTTCAGGTCAAGGGCGAATCCGGCGCCAACTTGTCCATATGCTGGCCGTGGCGCTCGATCTCGACATCACCGGCGGCAACCTCACCGAGCTCGATTGGCAGCGGGAAGATCTGCTTGAAATCATTATCCGTCTATTTTCACGGAAGCTCGCCGACGCGGTTCGCCAGGGCATGCCTCGCCATTATGTCGAGGAAGAGGAAGACCTTCCCGCCCTGCGGGGGCGCTTGAGGCCCCTCCGGCAGTTCACGAGGCTCTTGGCGTCGCCCCAATTGCTGGCGTGCCGCTTCGACGCCTTATCCAGCGACACGGCGCTGAACCGGATCATGAAGGCCGCCATCGAGCGGCTGGTTCGCGTCTCGCGATCGGCCGAAAACCAGCGCCGGCTGCGCGAACTGGCCTTCGCTTATGCAGACGTTGCCCAGCTGCCCGTCTCGGCGCTGCCTTGGAGTGAGGTGGTGCTGGATCGTACCAATGCCCGCTGGGGCCAGTTGCTGTCCCTGGCGAAGCTGCTGCTTGGGGCTCGCTTTCAGAGCACGTCCGAGGGGCAGGGCCGGGGCTTTTCGCTGCTCTTCGAGATGAACACGCTGTTCGAGGAATATATCGGCCGGATGCTGGCGCGCAGCCTCTCGGGGAGCGGGTTCACCGTCCATCTGCAGTCCGGGCGGCTCTTTTGTCTCGAGGATGAGGAAAGCGGGAAACCTCGGTTCCAGACCCGGCCCGACATTCTCGTCAAGCGTCTCGACAGGATCGCGATGGTGATCGACACCAAGTGGAAGAGCCTATCGTCGAACGCGGAGGACCCAAAGCAGGGAATCAGCCAGTCCGACGTGTACCAGATGATGGCCTACGGACGATTGTACGCCTGTTCCCGGCTCATGCTGCTCTATCCGCACAACCCGCGCCTTGGAGCGTCCCCCGCAATATCCCGGCATCGAATCGTCGGCAGCGAAGACAGGTTGAGCGTGGCAAGCGTGGAGGTCGCCAGCCACGTCGAGGCAATCCGCTGTCTTGCGTCCTTGCTGGAGCCCTTGCGCAACTCGATGGCGCTTCCGGCGTGACCCTTCCGCCCCGCCGCGCCGTACCAGCGCGGGCCGGGAAGAAGATTGGAGTTGAAAAATCCTGAAATCGGGTGGACGCAGCGCAGCGAGAAGCCGATCCCCCTATCCGCGCATGATCACGGACCCCGCCGACGCCCTGAGCGACCCGCCGCCGCGGCGCTGGTGGGAGCATCCCGCCTTGCTCGCCTTGGTGGTCGTCGCTTCGGCTTTCCCCCTGCTCTGGCCCGACATCCCGCCGCTCGTCGACCTGCCCGGCCATATGGGGCGGTACGCGGTCCAGCTCGACATCGGCCGCTCGCCGGCGCTTCAGGCTTTCTACGATTTCAAGTGGCAATTGATCGGCAATTTGGGGGTCGACCTGCTGGTCGTTCCGCTCGCCAAGGTGTTCGGGCTCGAGCTGGCGGTGAAGATGATCGTCGTCGCCATCCCGCCGATGACGGTGGCGGGCCTGCTCTGGGTGGCGCGCGAGGTCCATCTCAGGGTGCCGCCGACCGCCTTCTTCGCGCTTCCGCTGGCCTACTGCTTCCCCTTCATGTTCGGCTTCGTCAATTTCGCCTTGTCGATGGCGCTGGCTTTGCTCGCCTTCGCCTTGTGGCTGAGGCTGGCGCGGCTCGGCCGGACCGGCCTCAGGGCCATCATCTTCGTGCCGATCTCGTTCGCGATCTGGGTGTGCCACACGTTCGGCTGGGGGACGCTCGGAGTGATGGCCTTCTCGGCCGAACTGGTCCGCCAGATCGACCTCAGGCGGCCGTTCGTGAAGGGGGGGCTCAAGACCGTCGCCCACTGCCTGTCGCTGGCCCCGCCGGTGCTTCTGATGCTGCTGTGGCGAAGCGGCGACCATGTCGGGGGCGAGACCGGCGAATGGTTCAAATGGGTCTTGAAGAAGCAATGGGTGCTGATGGCGCTGCGCGACCGCTGGTACCAGTTCGACCGGATTTCGCTGTGGGTGATCTGGGCGGTGCTCCTGCTCGGCCTCCTGTGGTGGAAGAAGCTGCAATATTCGCGCAACCTCGCCGCGTCGGCGATATTTCTCGGCATCGTCTACATCTGCCTGCCGAGGATCGTGTTCGGCTCCAATTATGCCGACATGCGGCTCGTCCCCTATGCGATCGCGGTGGCGGTGATCGCGGTCCGCCAGCGGCCGGCGGCGGTGGCGACGGCGGGCTCGGCGCTGGCCTTGCTCGGCCTGCTCTTCTTCGCCGTCCGGATCGGCGGCAACACCTGGAGCTTCCTGCTCTACGACCAGGTCTATGGCCGCGAACTGGCGGCGGTCCAATATCTGCCCGAGAACGCGAAGGTGATCTCGTTCGTCGGGGTCAAATGCCGCAAGGGCTGGGCGATGACCCGGATCGAGCATCTGCCGGCGCTCGGAATCGTCCGCCGCCACGCTTTCTCGAACGACCAATGGTCGATGAGCGGGGCGCAGCTCCTGACCTCGCATTATCCCGACGACGGCTGGTTCTCGCGCGATCCCTCGCAGCAGGTGCTCGACGCGCCCTGCCCGGGCGAGCGCTGGCTGACCCTCGACGAGAGCCTCAGGCGCTTCCCGCGCGACAGGTTCGATTATGTCTGGCTGCTCCGGCCGCCGCGTTTCGACGAGACCCTGACCGAGGGCCTGGCCCCCATCTGGCGGAGCGGGAGGAGCGTCCTCTATAGGGTCGTCGACCATCGGCCGTTGCCGCAGAAGGATATCGGATGAAGCCTCCGGCGCTCTCGATCGTCGTGCCCTGCTACAACGAGGAAGCCTGCCTCGGCGAGCTCCACGCCCGGCTCGGCGCCGCGGCGCGCCAGGTGGCGGGCGAGGATTACGAGATCGTCCTGGTCAACGACGGCTCGCGCGACCGCAGCTGGGCGATGATGAAGGCGCTGGCCGAGGCCGATCCCCGCCTCGTCGCGATCAACCTCTCGCGCAACCACGGCCATCAGCTGGCGCTGACCGCCGGCCTCGACCTGTGCCGCGGCGAGCGGATCCTGATCATCGACGCCGACCTCCAGGACCCGCCCGAATTGCTCCCCGACATGGTGGCGCGGATGGAATCGGAGCGGGCCGACGTCGTCTATGCCGTTCGCCGCGCCCGCGCCGGCGAGACGGCGTTCAAGCTCGCCACCGCCAAGCTCTTCTACCGGGGTCTCTCCAAGCTCGCCGAGATCGAGATCCCACGCGACACCGGCGACTTCCGGCTGATGAGCCGGCGGGCGCTCGATGCCCTGCTCAGCCTCCCCGAGCAGGCGCGCTTCATCCGCGGCATGGTCGCCTGGGTCGGCTTCCGCCAGGTGCCGATCGTCTACGACCGCGCCGAGCGCCACGCCGGCGAGACCAAATATCCCTTGTCGAAGATGGTCCGCTTCGCGCTCGACGCGGTGACCGGCTTCTCGACCGCGCCGTTGCGCTTCGCCAGCCATTTCGGCCTGTGGCTGGTCGCCGCCTCGGTCCTTCTCGTCCTCTACATCGCCTTTGGCTTCCTCACCGGCCGGGCGATCCAGGGCTGGACGTCATTGATGCTCGTCGTCGTCATCCTCGGCGCGGTGCAGATGTTCGTGCTCGGCCTCATCGGCGAATATCTCGGCCGGCTGTTCCTCGAGGCCAAGCG
>JAXDPL010000152.1:0-14245 GCA_034668385.1 Sphingomonadales bacterium
CCAGCGCAAGCCGGTAAGCGGCGCCTCGCTAAGCTGCGTGACGTGGAGCGGCGGTTTGACCTCCGAGTGCGCCTATACCAGCCGCGAGGGCGATATGGTGCACTTCAAAGGCATGTATTCGCCTTTCACGCCGTATCCCGCGGCTTACGGGGACTCCACTCTAGCCTGGGGCAACATCGGGATAGCGGAGGCCTATGTCTACTCGATCGACCGCGGCAACCACCCGTTCGGAGCCGCTTCTCCGGGTGCCATGGCCGACCAGAACTACTACGGGCGAGACGTGATCCTCACGCTCGGGCAGCAGACGCTCAAGATCACGACGCCGAACCAGTCGAACGACACGTCGAAGCATTACCTCAGACCGATCAATACGACGCAGTCGGTGACCGATAGCTTCGGCTCGGTGTGGTCCTACACGATCAACGACAATCGACGGCTGACCCGCATCACATCGCCCGACGGCGCCATGGTGACTATCACGTACAATAACGGGAAGGTCGCAAGCGTCACCAATGCGAGCGGCACCTGGACCTACACTTACACGAGTCCAGGGGACTATGGCACGACGACCGTGACGAACCCGCTGGGTGAGCAGACCTACGTCAAATACCACCGCGCCCGTGGCTACGTGACGGAAGCCAGGGACGCGCTCTATCGCTGGACCTACTACGAATATGACGCCGGATACCGTCTGACCCGGATCACCTATCCAGAGGGCAATATTGTAGACTACACCTATGACGCCCGGGGAAACGTGACGACAAAGGTAACGTCGCCCAAGCCGGGCAGCGGAGCGCCGGTGCTTGTCGAGACAGCCGGCTACGATGCCACCTGCGCGGACATCGTGATCTGCAACCGTCCGCGCTGGACGCAGGATGCCCGCCAGGGCCGCACCGACTATGACTATGCGCCCTCGACGCCCAGCTCGGTCGCCTTCTACGGCAATTCGAGCCAGAGCTGGCCGATCCGGATGGGCACCGGCAAGCCGATCACGGTCACCTCGCCGGCGGTGGGAGGCATCCGCCCGCAGGTGCGGACCACCTACGCCACCGGAATGCCCGCCACGTCGTCCACGTGCATGACCCAGGCGAGCTGCGCCGGCACCGCCGATGAGATCGTCACGACCTTCGACTGGGGCGGAACGGAGACGACGGCGCGCTTCCTGTTCGGGAAGGCGGTGACCGCCAACGGCCAGACACGGCGCACCTGCTACGCCTACGACAACCAGGGCCGGGTGATCAGCCAAACGCCGCCGATCGCGGCCCTCGCGAGTTGCCCCGCCAGTATTACCGCCGCGCCGGCCGTGAGGGCGACGATGCCGTCGCCAGGGACCTATGCGGCGGCTCCGACTTTCCCCGACGGCTCCGTCGGAACGGGCGGGGACGTAGGGGGAGGTGGCACCGATCCGCGCGATCCGCCCTGCGGCCAGGGCACCGGCGTCGTCTGTCCGTAAGGACGGGGTGTCGCAGGATTTCAAAAATTACCATCGGGGTGGGCATCAGATGCACGTAGAACTTATCCGTAACCGGCCGGCGCGGCGCGCGATGCTCATGTCATGCAGCATATTCGGGCTCGCCGCGCTGCTCGCCACGCCGGCACAGGCGCAGGACGCCCAGCCGACCGCCTATTCCAGCGCCACGCGCTTCGACGGCGCGGGACGCGTCGTCGGCACGATCGGTCCCGATCCGGACGGCGGCGGGCCGCTGCACTACCCCGCGACCCGGACTAGCTACAACGCCGTGGGCCAGAAGGTGAAGGTCGAGACGGGCGAGTTGTCGGCCTGGCAGCCGAGCAGCGTGGCCCCGAACGCCTGGCCGGGTTTCACCGTCTTCAAGTCTCAGACCTTCGCCTACGATACGATGGGTCAGCTGGTGAGGGCGACCGAGGTAGGCTCTGACGGTCAGACGGTCGGCGTCGTCGACACGAACTATGACCGGGCCGGCAGGCTCGCCTGCACGGCCGTGCGGATGAACCCCGCCGCCTTTGGCTCGCCTCCCGGCAACGCATGCTTCCTGGGAGTCACCGGCACTCAGGGCGAAGACCGGATCACCCGCAATTATTACGATCCGGCGGGGCAGCTCACCATGGTGCAGAAGGCCTACGGCTCAGCCCTGGTCCAGAATTACGCGACTTACACTTACTCGCCTAACGGCAAGCAGACGTCCGTCACGGACGCTAACAACAACCGTGCCGAGCTCACTTGGGACGGCCACGACCGCCAAAGCCGCTGGATCTTCCCGTCCAACACGTCCGGCTACGCCAACGCGGCCGATTACGAGGAATATGGTTATGACGAAAACGGCAATCGGACCTCGCTGAGGAAACGAGACGGCACCGTCCTGGCTTTCCAGTACGACGCGCTGAACCGGATGACGCTCAAGTCGGTACCGACCTCTGCGACCTTCGCGGCCGGCTACAGCGTCTTTTATGCCTACGACCTGCGCGGGCTTCAGACGGAAGCGCGGTTCGGATCGCTGTCGGGGCCCGGGGTCAGCAACGGCTACGACGGGTTCGGCGGCCAGCTCTCGTCGACCAGCACGATGGGCGGGATCAGCCGCACCGTTTCCAATCAGTACGACGCGAACGGCAACCGGATCCGGATCACCCATCCGGACGGCGGCTTCCTGAACTACGAATACGACGCGGCGGATCGCCTGGTGCTGCTCCGCGAGACCGGCTCAGCGGTGCTCGCCACCTTCACCTACGATCCAGCCGGACGCCGCTCGGGCGCCGGCTTTTCCGGCGCGGCAACGAGCTACGGCTATGACGCCGCGTCGCGGCTCACGAATCTGTCGCACGACCTTGCCGGGTCGAGCGCCGACCAGACGCTGGGCTTCGGCTACAATTCGGCCTCGCAGGTCGTCAGCCGCACCAGCGCCAATGACGCATTCGCCTCAAACTCCGCCTACAATGTGAGCCGCGCCTACACGGTGAACGGCCTCAACCAGTACACCCAGGCCGGCCCCGCCGCCTTCCAGTACGACGCGAACGGGAACCTGACGAACGACGGCTCGAGCAGCTTCGTCTACGACGCCGAGAACCGCCTGGCCTCCGCCTCCGGCGCGAAGAATGCGGGGCTCGTCTACGATCCGCTCGGGCGCTTGTGGCAGACTTCGGGCGGCTCGGCGCCGCTCACCCAGTTCCTCTACGACGGCGACGCTCTGATCGGCGAATATGACAGCGCCGGGACGATGAACCGCCGCTACGTCCACGGCGCCGACGCCGGAACCGACGATCCGCTCATCTGGTACGAATATCCGGTCGGCGGCTACCGCCGCGGTCTGTTCACCGATCATCAGGGATCGGTGATTGCGGTCACCGACATGTACGGCAACCCGGTCGCCATCAACGCCTATGATTCCTGGGGCATCCCCAACGAGGCGAACAAGGGCCGGTTCGGCTATACCGGCCAGGCGTGGCTCCCCGAGCTCGGCATGTATTATTACAAGGCCCGGATCTACTCGCCGACCCTCGGCCGCTTCCTCCAGACCGACCCGATCGGCTACAAGGACAACGTCAACCTCTACGCCTATGTAGGCGACGATCCGGTCAACAAGGTTGATCCCAAAGGCTTGTATGAGGTCGATGTGCACCGCGCCTTAACGATGGTACTTGCACGCGCCGCTGGTATGCCGGCGTGGCTCGCAAGGCGGGTCGGCATTGCGGATCAGGGAGTGGATGACAACAAGGATACTTCGCCAATGGGCCCATCACCCATCGGGCGCGATGTTCAGGCCCGCGCCGACTATCATTTCACGACTGCCGAGCGGCGACAGGAATTGTGGTCGAACTTCAGGTCTTCGAGGAATCCCGACGATCTGGGCGTGTTCCTGCATGCGCAGCAGGATTCGTATTCGCATGCCGGATACGGGCCCCGATTCGGACACTTGTCGCAAGCGCACGCCCCTGACAAAACTTACAACGACGTCGGCAAAGCAAATAACATGGCATTGGACACTTATAACCGCTTACTTGAAGCGCGTGAGACGTTGGGGGCAAACGGGAGGGTCGTGCCTTGGGAGGCCCTCAGAAATAGCGTCAACGCCTTCAACGCAGCCCATAGCGACGCCGAGAAGTACAGGATCCTCCGGGATATGGACAGAATGATAATGAGATACTGAGTGGTGGTTCTCGGCATGATGTTGGTAATGTAATCAAACTTGAAAGGACCCGGGTGTGGCTCGGTACGACAAATGGCTGCCGCTCATCGGTTTCACTTTCGCTTGCCTGGGCGCGACGAGCTGCTCGCGACCCTCGCCGACCCAAGCCGTCGAACAGCGGTTCGATGCTTACATGAACGCGTGGCTGAAAAGGGATTTAGACGATGTCTGGAAGTTGACCTCGTCGAGAGTCAAGCGCGGCAACGATAACAACAAGAGTTCCTTTCGCCAATTCGCCGAGGAGCAGAATATATACTTTGTCAGCTACAAGAAGATTTCTACCGAAGTAGAAGGCAGCCACGCTCGAGTGATCGCGGACATGGCGATGACCGACAGCGCGAAGACGGCGGTCATGGCGGAGCGACAAAAGTGCGATCTGGTGCTGGAGAAGGGGACGTGGTACGTCGACGACTGCAAACCGCTTAATCCGCCAGTTTGACTCCGATTTGCGTGCCGACCCACCGTCTAGAGATTGCATCGGAGCAATGCCCGCCGAGCCGCCGATTGCCTTGCCCGGCTCCAACATCCGGCAGGTCTACGAGTGGGTGGGAGAGGCTCCGGTGAACGCTTCGATCTCGGGTCCGAACCGCGCTTTGCGCGTGCCAAGGAGGGCTGAGCATGGGCGACAAGGTGACGAGGCGGCGTCTGCGGTATCTGAATGCGACGCTCACCGGCACCTTGGCCGGTCAGGCGGCCGCCTCACGCCGGATGATCAACGACGTGATGATCTCATCGGATCGGACAATCACGCCGATCCTAAGGCCGCAACCCATGCCGGCAATTCGCTCGCCTTGCGATACTCCTGGAATGCCGCATGCGCAGTGCTGACGGTGCGCCAAGCTCGGGACGGCCGCGCGACAGGATGGGCAGAAGGGTTGGTGGACGTTTATTGCTCTTGCCGTCCCGGCGGCCACGGCAGCCGGGCTCCTTCTGGCGGAGAGACAATCCGTTATCCGCTTCTACGCTGACCGGACCAATATGTCGTGCACGGACGAAACCGTGCGCGAGGCGAGGCAGGGCAATGAGCTCAAGCGTCACGCTGTGAGCAACTTGTATATCGCCAATCTTCTATCGTCCGGGACGAGAATGAGGCCTCCGCGTACATTCTGAATCGTCGCTTTTCCACGACGGAGGAATTGACAAAGTATCTGGACAGCATGGGGTTGGAGTATCTTTTGAAAGAAGACGCAATTGGCAATGAGCCGCCCACGAACGCCGCCGTTCAGTGGAACACGAAACAACCCGTCCGTTATCTTGTTCTTCTGCCGAGAAACTCAAGAAAACTTTTCCGTTTTCGCATTTACGACCGCATTGAAGGTGGCCTCTACATCGAAAGCGATTTCTCTTATAAGAATCCCTACCAGCGCTAAGGGCCCGGGCGCGCCTCCGCCTACAAATGCGAGCCCGCCCGGCCGCGCCGGCCGCCGCGAATCGGGCCGGGGCCGCGCCGGCCGAATCGGTCTTTCCGAGGCCGAAATCGGGGGTGGCGGAAAAATTTGAATCCGCTTATTTTGTATAGGACATTTCCTATTTTTCGCAGTCTTCCGCCAAAAATTGGAGATATCCTATTTGGAAAAAGTGCTTGACAGCGTCACGCTCATAGGGTACAAATCCGTCATCGTCGAAAAGTGTAGCTGGTGAAGACCGGCCCCCCGGCAGGGTGGCCGGCGCTTAAAGCCGGAGCGCTTCTCGAACGGCATTTCCAAGCATTCGGGCGACACGCCCGACCGAGATTGTTTCACCGCCGGCCGGGCCCGCCCCGCGCCGGCTTTTTCGTGCCCGGCGCCTCCCGCTTCGCCGCGCCGGGCCGGGCGCGGCCGCCTCGCTGCGACGGGGCGGCCGCTTGCCGCGCGCCGGGGATGAGCGGGGACGCCACCGCAAGAAAAGGGGGGACGATGGCCGACGACGACACGATCGTCGCGCGCGGCAAGAACGGGCCGCAGGTGCGCAAGCAGCGCTCCGGCGGCTGGACGGCGCGCAAGAAGAAGAGGTTCCTCGAGACGCTCGCGGCGACCTGCAACGTCCGGCGCGCCTGCGCCCGGGTCGGGATGAGCGACCGCAGCGCCTATGCCGAGCGGGCCAAGGACTCGGCCTTCCGCGAGGACTGGCAGACGACTCTCGAATCCTCGCGCGGCGTGCTTCAGACGATGCTGATCGAGCGATCCGCGCGCGGCAGCCGCCCGCCGGCCGACGAGGCGGCCGACGACGACACGCCGTTCGACGATCCGGCGCAAATGGATACGGCGCTCGCCCTCACCTTGCTCAAGCAGCATGCGGGCGGCGACACGCGCTGGCGGGGCTCGCGACCGCCGCGTTACGCGACCCGCGAGGAGACCGACGCCGAGATCTTGCGGCGGCTGAAAATCCTCGCCCGGCGCGCCGGCAGGAAATGACGGCGATGGACTTCGAGCCGTCGCCCGTGGTGGCGGCGCTGGCCGCCCGGCCCGAGCCGGAGCGGATCGAGGCCGTGCGCCGCCTGAGCTGGCCGGCGGCGCGCGTGCTGCTCGCGCGGTGGGGGGAATGGGCGCATGACGGCCAGCGGCCCCCGCGAGAGGAGGATTGGCGGGTCTGGCTGCTGATGGCCGGGCGCGGCTTCGGCAAGACCCGCGCGGGCGCCGAATATGTCAGCGCCTGCGCGCGCGCCGACGGCAAGCTTCGCATCGCTCTGGTCGGGGCGACGATGGACGACGTTCGAAAGGTGATGATCGAAGGGGAGAGCGGCCTTCTCGCCGTCGCGCGCGAAGGCGAGGCCTTGCGCTGGACTCCCCATCTCGGCGAGCTGACCTTCCCGTCGGGCGCGATCGCCGTCGCTTTTTCGGGCGCCAATCCGGAGCGGCTGCGCGGGCCGGAGCACCACCTCGCCTGGTGCGACGAGCTCGCCAAATGGGCCTATACGGAGCAGAGCTGGACCAATCTGATGCTCGGCCTGAGGCGCGGCGAGCGGCCGCGGGCGCTGGTCACCACCACGCCCAGGCCGCTGCCGCTGCTGAAGCGGCTGGTGGAGCAAGAGGGGACGAAGCTCCAGCGCGGACGGACCTACGACAATCTCAACCTGCCCGACGCGTATGTCGCCAGCGTCACCGGCCTCTACGGCGGCACCCGGCTCGGCCGGCAGGAGCTGGACGGGGAGCTGATCCAGGATGTGGAGGGGAGCCTCTGGCCGCGCGAGCTGATCGAGCGGTGCCGGATAATCCTCCCCGAGCTCGGCTCGGGGAGGGGGACCGCGACGCGCGGCGGCGGGGTGGAGGGGCGGCCCCTCCGTCAGCCCTTCGGGCTGCCACCTCCCCGAGGCAAGCTCGGGGAGGATTACAGGCGCGTGGTCGTGGGCGTCGATCCGCCCATTTCCTCCGGGGGCGATGCGTGCGGGATCGTGGTGTGCGCGCTGGGCGAGGACGGCCTGGGCTATGTGCTCGCCGACGCCAGCGTCGCCGGGCTGAGGCCGGAGGGCTGGGCGGCGGCGGTGGCGCACGCGGCCGAGACCTGGGGCGCCGACCGGGTGGTCGCGGAAGGCAATCAGGGCGGGCAGATGGTCGAGAGCGTGCTGAGGAGCGTAGAGAGCCGGCTGCCGGTGCGGATCGTCCACGCCCGCCGCGGCAAGAGCGCCCGCGCCGAGCCGGTCGCCGGCCTGTTCGAGCGCGGCCGGGCGAAGTTCGCCGGCGCCTTTCCGGATCTCGAGGACCAGCTGGCGGGAATGACCATCGCCGGCGGCTACGAAGGCCCGGGCCGGAGCCCGGATCGCGCCGACGCGATGGTCTGGGCGCTCACCGAGCTGATGCTGGGGCCGGCGAGGGGCGAGCCGAGGGTGAGGAGGCTGTGAGGAGGAGGGGGCGTGCCCTCACCCTCCCACGGCCTTCGGCCGCGGGTCCCTCCCTCTCCCGCGAGCGGGAAAGGGGGTAACCTCTCGTTAGCCATTCGCGCCTAGCCTTGCGTTTTCGCCGGGGCGAGTCCCCGGACTGTGGGGTTTATCATGCGGCTGGCGGCTTCGATCGAGCGGGAGAGCGGCTACGACCGGCGGCGCTTCGTGCGCCAGGCAGTCCATATCGGCGCGGGCCTTGGAAGCGCGAGCGACCGCCCGGCGTCGCCGGTGACGGTGCTCGACCTTTCCGAGGGCGGGTGCGGGATCGAGGCCTCGGCCTGGCTCGAGCCGGGCGCGCGGGTGTGGCTGAAATTGCCGGGGCTGCAGAGCTGGGCGGCGCGGGTCGCCTGGTGCGACGGCGCGCGGGCCGGCCTCGCCTTCGACCAGCCGCTCCATCCGGCGGTAGTCGGGCGCTACCGTTCCGGCTGAGAGGGTCGGCCGCCGGTTCGGTCGGCGATCCAGCCCAAGGCGACCAGGGTCGGAAGCCAATAGGGATAGATGTCGTACAAGGTGTCGGTGACGCTGTGCGAGCGCGCGTCGACGAACAGGAAGATGTGGGCGCAGAAGGCGGCCGCGGCGAGCGTGAACAGCCAGCCCATCACCGAGCAGGGGTAGAAGAGCAGGCCTAGAGGCTTGAACCAGCGCATGGGGGTCCCTCCGTGCGCGGGAGGATGGCGCGCGCGCGGCGATGCGTCGAGTGGGGCTTGCGAGGAGATTTTGTGCAGGGGGCGCGTGCCCTCACCCTCCCACCGCCTTCGGCGGCGGGTCCCTCCCTCTCCCCTGGAGGGAGAGGGTTTTTCGCGGAGACGATCATGAAATTCTGGTTTGGTCGGAAGGCCGGGCGGCATGCCGTCCGGCCTTTGCTGTTTCGGGCGTGGGGGACGGCGCCGTCCGCGGGCGAGTGGCCGCGAAGCTACGAGGCGCAGGTGCGCGAGGCCTATCTCGGCAACCCGGTGGCGCAGCGGGCGGTTCGGCTGGTCGCCGAGAGCGTCGCCTGGGCGCCGCTCAACGCGCTTCCCGGCGGGACGGCGGCGGCGCGCGCGCTGGCTTTGGCGAACCCGGCCCTGCTCGAGGCGGCGGCCTCGCAGCTGCTGCTCCACGGCAATGCCTATCTGCAGATCCTGGTCGACGCCGACGGGCAGCCGGCCGAATTGTTCGCGCTTCGGCCCGAGCGGGTCAAGGTCGAGGCGGGGGCGGGCGGCTGGCCCGCCGCCTATCTGTACAAGGCCGGCGAGTCGAAGACCCGGCTCCCCGCGCGCGACGGGCTGGGCCGGCCGAGCCTCGTCCACATCAAGGCGACCCATCCGCTCGACGACCATTACGGCCTCGGCTGCCTCGGCGCGGCGGCGGGGGCGGTGGCGATCCACAATGCGGCGACCAAATGGAACAAGGCCCTGCTCGACAATGCGGCCCGGCCCTCGGGCGCCCTGGTCTACGCGCCGGGCGACGGGGCGGTGCTCGCCGACGACCAATATGAGAGGCTGAAAAGCGAGATCGAAGCCGAGTTTTCGGGGACGGCCAATGCCGGGCGGCCCCTGCTGCTCGACGGCGGGCTCAAATGGGAGGCTATGAGCCTGTCGCCGGCCGATATGGATTTCGTCGGGCTGAAGGCCGCGGCGGCGCGCGAGATCGCGCTCGCCTTCGGAGTCCCGCCGATGCTGCTCGGACTGCCGGGCGACGCGACCTACGCCAATTACCGCGAGGCCAATCGGGCGCTGTGGCGCCTCACCGTGCTGCCGCTCGGCGACAAGATCGCCGGAGCGCTGGCCGCGGCGCTGGCGGCGTGGTGGCCGGGCCTGACGCTGGCGCTCGACGTCGACCAGGTGACCGCGCTCGCCGAGGACCGGCAGAGGCTGTGGTCGCAGGTCTCGGCGGCCGACTTCCTGAGCCGCGAGGAGAAGAGGGAGATGCTGGGATTCGGAGACGGCTAAGGAATTGGCAACTCAGGGTCGGACGCGATCTTCATCGCCATTGCGGTCTGGAGGCCGACTTTGCCATCGACGTCCGCTTCGTCGAAATGCTGCGCACGCTGGAAGGCCATTACGGCGGCTTCGGTTCCGGCATCGAAGTTCGCATCGGGCTCGCGGGCGAGGTGGCCGGCGGCATGCAGGACGGTATTGATCTTCAAGATGACGCTTGGGCCCATTCCCGTCGCCGTATCGCGCTTGTAAACGCGGGTTCCGGACAGCGGATGCTGACCCCTGATCCGCAACGCGACCGGCTGCGGGTCGGAGAAAGGAGGCCCTCCCGCCCAGCGGTAAAGCCATTCGGCATCCTCGCGGCTCAAGTGAACGCAGCCATGAGATTCCACAAAGGTGTTTCCCCAATGGAAGGCGCATCCATCATGGGGCTCGTCGAAAAACAGGGAAAATGGCATGGGGGAATTTTGATCGTTCCGATAGTGGACGTGCCGATTATTCAGAGGCAGAACCGAATCGAAAGGGGTTGGCGTAAGGTCGCTGGGATCACCGTCATGCCGCCCGAAGCTGCAATCGTCGATGCGGCGAACTTCCACTCCGTCCTCACGGACGCTCACCACGAAGTTCTCGAGATCGACGTGGATCGATTTGGCCATGACCAATGCCTTTCGCGGCCGGCGGCGCCTGGAAACGTCAGGTGGTTGACTTGGAGCCGAAGTAGAAGCCGACGACCGATCCGACGAGGCCGATCATCGCGGTGAACATCGGCGTGATGCCGCTGCTGAGCAGGGTCAGGGCGCCCTCCGCCCGGGTGCATTTCGTGCCGTTCACCCAGCAGCCGAGACTGTAGAAGAGCGATACGACGGCGACCAGGACGACGATCCCCGCCATGATGTAGAGGAGGAAGAAGGCGATCCGCTTGCGGGTCGTGTCGAGGCTGTAATCCTGGACCGCGGCGGGGCTGCCGCCCCCTCCGCCGTCGCTCCCGCCCGACGCCGGATCGGGCGGCGACGCCAGGACGGGGGCCGCGTCGTCGAGGCTGGGTACGTTGCCGTCGTCGGCCACCGACGCCTCCTATTTCTTGTCGAACACCACTTTCTTGAAGCGGTCGCCCTTCTTGATGAGAAGGTCGTCGCCGTCCCCCACATTGTCGGCAATCAGCTTCTCGGTCGAGATCGCCTGTTGAAGGACCTCGTTCATCTTGAGGCCGCGGCGGGCCGCCAACTCCTGAAGCGCCCGCACCTGCTCGTCGGTCAGATCAACCTTGTACTCGGCCATCGTCCGCTCCGTTCCGGGAGGAAGGGTAGGACGAAAAGCCGGATGCCGCCAGCCGGTTTCTCATCAGGAGCGAAAGGAACATGAGCATGACTTCGGAAAAAGCGTCACTGCTGGCGGTGCTCGTCTCGCAGGCCGAAGCGCAGGGCGCGGACATGGCGAGCCTGCGCGCGCTGGTCGAGGAAGCGAGCGGGCTCGGCGCGGAGCGGGCGCTGGGCGCGCTCGGCCTCAAGGACGAGGGCGCGCGCCGCGACATGGACGAATTGCGCGAGCTGCTCCGGGCCTGGCGCGACGCGAAGAAATCGGCGGTCCAGGCGGTGGTCGCGTGGGCGGTGAGGATCCTGCTCGCTTTGCTCGTGCTCGGAATGGCGGTGAAGCTGCACCTCTGGGACGTGGTCAGATGAGGTTCGCGGGCTACGCCGCGGTGTTCGACCGGCCGGATCGCGGCGGCGACATCGTAAGGCCGGGCGCGTTCGCTCGCAGCCTGGGGCGGGGCGAGCGCGTGCCCCTGCTGTGGCAGCACGAGTCGGCGAGGCCGATCGGGCGGGTCGAATATCTGAAGGAGGACCGGCGGGGCCTGAGGGTGATCGCGCGGCTTTCCGAGGGGGCGGCGGGGCGCGAGGCGGCTTCGTTCCTCAGGGAGGGGGCGGTGCGGGGCCTCAGCTTCGGCTACCGGGTGCGGGCCGCGCGGGGTCCTTCGACAGGCTCGGGACAGGCGGGCGTGCGCGAGCTGACCGACGTCGAGCTGGTCGAGGTGAGCCTCGTCACCCTGCCGATGCAGCCCAAAGCGCTTGTGCACGCGATGGAGGGCTAGCCGATCAGGTCCCGGACGGTTCGCGGCTCGCCGTGCAGCGCCTTTCGCCGCCGCTCCGTTTCGCGGACGATGAGGTCGTAGACCCGGCGCGGCTCGGCGATGCGATCGAAACAGCGCGAGCCGGACAAAGAGGGGATTGCGGACAGCCCGCTGAAATGCATCGCCCACCAGGATTTGGGCAGTTCCTCGAAGTCGAAGGTGATGGTGCCGCGGTCGCCGCGATGCTCCTCATATTCGAACAGGGGCAGATAGCCGATCTCGATCGAGCGGAACCAGCCGAACGAACCGGTGCGCAGGAAGAGCAGGCGGCGGTCGGTCACGGCGTAGAGGGTTCGGCGGCGCACCCAGGCGTCGCGAAGGCGACGTAGAAGCCGCCGCCGAGGACGACCACCGTCCGGATCGCGAAGAAGGGGTCGAAGGAGCCAGGCCTGAGCGTGCCGAATTCGCGCTCCTGCTGCAAAGCGAGGAAGACGGCGAAGATCGTCAGCGGAACGATCCACAGGTCGTTGCGTCGCACCGCCAGGCCCTGAACCGGCCGGCCGGTCCACAGCACGCGCTCGCCCGGCAGGAGACGGGAGCGCAGACGGGATTCGAGCGGGTCGCCGAGCATCGGCGCGAATCTAGGACGCGAGCCGCCCGCCCGCCAGCCGAAACCATCCGCTTCCCCCGCCGCGGCAGGCCGGCGGCACGACGGGAAGAACCGCCTGCCCCAGGACCGGAGAGACAGATGACGGAACTGGCGATCCCAGCATGGGGGGCGCTCGGAGCGCTCCTCATCATTCTATGGAGGACAGGAAAGATGACCAGTGCAACCCAGAGGCTCGACGAATCGGTGGCGCGCATCGCCAAGGACGTGAGCGACGTCGTCGAGCGCATCCGCGGCAATGTCGGCGGCGGCGACAATGCGGCGGTGCTTGCCGACTGCGACAGGCTCGACGCGCTCAGCGAGGCGCTCGAGGGCCTCGGTGGAGGCGAGACCGCGCCGGCGAGCACGGACCAGCCGGCCGCCTGAGCGGCCTCCCCGCCGGCAGGCCGGGCAAAGCCTGCCACTTTTTCAAGACGCCTTGCGTCCCATCAGCCGAGGAGAAGACCATGCTGGAAGTGAAGAGCGACGCGCTGGAGGCCTCGTTCGAGGCGTTCGAGCGCGAGGAGGAGCACCTGGCGCAGCTCAAGGCGGAGGTCGCGCAGTTGAAGGCGCGGCTCGATGCCGGGCCCGCGGCGCGGCCGGCGCTGGCCGAGACCAAGGCCGAGCGTTCGGCCTTCGTCGAGAGCTATCTGCGCAAGGGGCTCGAGACGGGCGTCGAGCTGAAGGCGCTGTCGGGCACGTCCGACGCCGCCGGCGGCTATGCCGTGCCCGAGGAGATCGACTCCGAGATCGACCGGCTGCTGACCGCGATCTCGCCGATCCGCGCGATCGCCAACGTCGTCAAGGTCGGCTCGGCCGGCTACCGCAAGCTGGTCACGTCCGGCGGCACGCCGTCCGGCTGGGTGTCGGAGGTGGCCGCTCGGCCCGAGACCGACACGCCGACCTTCATCGAGATCGCGCCGCCGTTCGGCGAGCTCTACGCCAATCCGGCGGCGAGCCAGACGATGCTCGACGACGCGGCGTTCGACGTCGAGGCCTGGCTGGCCAGCGAGATCGCCACCGAGTTCGCCCGGGCGGAAGGGCAGGCCTTCGTGCTGGGCTCCGGGGTCAACCGGCCCAAGGGCTTCCTGACCTCGCCGGTGTCGGCGCAGCCGGACGGGACGCGCGCGTTCGGCACTTTGCAGTTCGTGCCGACCGGCGTCGCCGGCAGCTTCCCGTCCGGCAACCAGACGGACAAGCTGATCGACCTCGTCCAGGCGCTTCGGCCGCCCTACCGGCAGGGCGCGGTGTTCGTGATGAACTCGGCGACGGCGTCGACGATCCGCAAGTTCAAGAGCTCGACCGGGGCGTTGCTCTGGCAGCCGTCGCTGACCGCGGGGCAGCCGAACACCCTGCTCGGCTATCCGGTGGTCGAGGCGGAGGACATGCCCGACCTAGCGGCGGACAGCCTGTCGGTCGCCTTCGGCAACTTCAAAGCGGGCTACCTGATCGCCGAGCGGACCGAGACCCAGATCCTGCGCGATCCGTTCACCCACAAGCCGTTCGTCCACTTCTACGCCACCAAGCGGATCGGCGGCCAGGTGTCGAACAGCGAGGCGATCAAGCTGATGAAGTTCGGCGCCTGAACGGCGCCGA
>JAXDPL010000153.1:0-15345 GCA_034668385.1 Sphingomonadales bacterium
CGAACTCGACGATCTCCTCGATCTCGTCGCCGAAGAAGTTCACCCGCCAGGCCATGTCCTCATAGTGCGAGGGGAAGATCTCGAGATTGTCGCCGCGCACCCGGAAATTGCCACGGGCGAAGGCCTGGTCGTTGCGTTTGTACTGGAGGGCGACGAGCTTGCGGATGATCTCGCGCTGGTCGACGATCTGGCCCTTGTTGAGGGCGAAGGTCATCGCCGAATAGGTCTCGACCGAGCCGATGCCGTAGAGGCACGAGACCGAGGCGACGATGATCACGTCGTCGCGTTCGAGCAGCGAGCGCGTCGCCGAGTGGCGCATCCGGTCGATCGCCTCGTTCACGCTCGATTCCTTCTCGATATAGGTGTCTGAGCGGGGGACGTAGGCCTCGGGCTGGTAGTAATCGTAGTAGGAGACGAAATATTCGACGGCGTTGTCGGGAAAGAAGCTCTTGAACTCGCCGTAGAGCTGGGCGGCGAGGATCTTGTTGGGGGCGAGGACGAGGGCTGGGCGCTGCAGCGCCTCGATCATCTTGGCCATGGTGAAGGTCTTGCCCGAGCCGGTCACGCCGAGCAGCACCTGGGTCTGCTCCTCCTGCCGAGCGGATTCGACCAGCTCGGCGATCGCCGCCGGCTGGTCCCCGGCCGGCGAATAGTCGGAGACGATCCTGAACTTCCTGCCGCCCTCGGCCTTCTCCGGCCGCTGCGGCCGATGGGGGACGAACGTCTGCCCCGTGTCCGGCTCGTCGAGGCCGGTCCTGATCATGATTCCCATGGGTTCCATATGGTCATTGCCGCCGCGCCGCGCTAGCTTGGGCCGAAAGAGGGGGAAGGACGATGCGGATAGTCTTGATCGTGCCGATTTGCCTGGCGGCGGCGGCCTGCGGTGGCGGGGACAATGCGGCGAACGACCAGGAGGCCGCGGCGCCGCCGGCCATCCCCGCGGGTACCTGGAACAGCGAGTTCGAGGTCAAGGCTTTCCGCTCGACCGACAAGACGACTCCGGCGCTCAAGGCCAAGGAAGGCGACAAGGAGCAGGCGTCGAGCTGCGTTCCCCAGGGGCAGGGCGACCGCCCGCCGGCCGCCCTGTTCGCCGGCGCCGGCTACGACTGCACCTATTCGAACAGCTACATCAAGGACGGCACGATCAACGCGTCGCTGGCCTGCAGCCGGCCCGAGCTCAAGGGCCAGGTCAACATGAGCGTCTCCGGCAGCTACGATGCCAATTCGTTCGAGGCGACGGTGGACAGCACCAGCTACCTGCCGGGCGATGGCGATTTCACGATGAGCCGCCACGTCAAGGGCAAGCTCACGCCCGGCGCGTGCCAGCCCGCGGCTCCGGCGGCGAACGCCAAAGGCGGCGCCAAGCCCAAGGCCAAAGCGGGCGGCTGATGCCGCCTTTGCCCTGCCAGCGCCATCTGTTCGATATCCCGCGGGACGTCGCCTATTTCGACTGCGCGAAGATGTCGCCGTTGCTGAACGCGGCGGCGGAGGCGGGCAGGAAGGGGCTGATGCGCAAGGCGCACCCCTGGGACGTCAAGGCCGAGCATTGGTTCGACGAATCCGAGCGGGTGCGCTCGCTGGCCGCGGAACTGCTCGGCGCTGCCGCCCACGACGTCGCGATCGTCCCGGCGGTGAGCTACGGGATGGCAAGCGCGATGGCGAACATCCGGGTTGCGGCGGGCCAGGCGATCGTCACGCTGGCGGAGGACTTCCCTTCCGCAATCTACGCGGCGCGGGCGCTGGCGGAGCGCTCCGAGGCGCGGCTGGTGACGGTGGCGCGGCCGCCGGAGGGCGCGAGCTGGACGGCGAGCCTGCTCGAGGCGATCGGCGGCGACACCGCCCTCGTCGTGACTCCGCAGGTCCATTGGATTTGCGGCGGGGTAATCGATGTCGAGGCGGTGGCGCGGCGCTGCCGCTCGGTGGGGGCCGCCCTGATCCTCGACACGACCCAGTCGACCGGCGCTCTGCCGCTCGACCTCGAAACGGTCGATCCCGACTATCTCGTCGCGGCCGGCTACAAATGGCTGCTCGGGCCTTATTCGGTCGGCTTTCTCTATGTCGCACCGCGCCACCAGCAGGGGCGGCCGCTCGAGGAAGGCTGGGTCGTTCGCCGGGGCGCCGAGGACTTCCGCCGGCTCTGCGAATATCCCGACCGGCTCCATCCCGACGCACGCCGTTTCGATGTCGGGGAGAGGTCGAACTTCGCGCTTCTGCCGGTGGCCGGCGCCGCTTTGGCCCAATTGTCCGAATGGGGCGTGAGCGCGATCGCCGAGACGCTGGGAGGCATGACGGCCTCAATCGCGGCGCGCCTCGAGGACCACGGCATCGAGTCGTCGCGCGATCGGGCGCCGCATTATTTGTCCGTGCGCTTCGCGGCGGAACCGCCCGACGGGATCGAGGACCGGCTGGCGTCGGCCGGCGTCCACGTCAGCCTGCGCGGGGACCGCATGCGGATCACGCCGCATCTCTACAATGACGAGGAAGATGTGGAGCGGCTCGTCGCCGCGCTCACCGGATAGAGGAGGAGGACGATATGGGAACCAAGACAATGTTGGGGCTGGGGCTCGCGCTGGCCCTCGGGGCCTGCGGCAAGAGCGGCAGCCCGGCGAACGGCAACGGCGCCGCGGCCGGCAGCGCCGCGGGCAACGCGGCGGCGCCTTCCGCGAGCGCCTCGGCCGGAGCGCCGAGCGGAAGCCCTGCGGCCGCCGGCAACGTCCACCTCAATCCCGGTGAATGGGAGACGACGGCCGAAATCAACTTCGGCGGACTCGGCAACATGCCTCCGCAGGCGGCGCAGGCGATGAAGGCGCTCAACCGCAAGATGACCTCCCGCCAGTGCCTGACCCCGGAAAAGGCGCAGCGGCCGACCGGCGACCTCTTCTCCGGCAAGCACCAGGATGGCTGCACCCGCGAGGGTTTCACGTTCGAAGGCGGGCGGGTGAAGGGCACGATGACCTGCAAGGATCCGCGCGGGATGGCCTCGACGGTGACGATGGACGGCCAATATGGCGGCGACAGCTTCGACGTGACGATGAAGGTCTCCGCCTCGGGCGAGGGCCGTTCCATGTCCTGGAGCAGCCATTCGGTCGGCCGCCGAATCGGGCCCTGTGCGCCCGGCGCCGACAAGGAGGATTGAGGCGTGATCGGCTATGTGACGCTCGGCACCAACCAGCTCGAGAAGGCGCGGGCCTATTATGACGCCCTGTTCGAGACGATCGGCGCCAAGAGGCTGATGGAATTGCCCCACGGCTTCACGCTCTACGGGCGGGGCTGGGGGCAGCCGGGCGTCGCGATCACGCCCCCCTACAATGGCGAGCCAGCGACGGCGGGCAACGGCAACATGATCTCGCTGGTCATGGACAGCCGGGCCCGGGTCGACGCGCTCCACGCCAAGGCGCTGGAGCTCGGCGGAAGCGACGAAGGGCCGCCCGGCGTTCGCGGCGAGGAGGGCGAGCGTGCCTTCTACGGGGCCTATTTCCGGGACCCGGAGGGGAACAAGCTCTGCGCCTTCTGCGTCGGGCCTGCGTGAGCGAGGGCAAACCGCGCAAGATCCGGGTGGTCATCAACAAGGGCGGCGGCTCGTTCGGCGAGGACAAGGCCGGCGAGGTCGAGGCGCTGTTCGCGGCGCGGGGCATCGAGGCGAAGATCCTGGCGGTCGAGCCCGGCGAGCTCGACCGCCATTGCGGCGAGGCGGCGGAAGCGGCCGGGATCGACGCCCTCGTCGCGGCCGGCGGCGACGGGACGATCGCGACGGCGGCCGGCGCGGTGGCGGGAACCGCCATGCCGCTCGGCATCCTGCCGCTGGGCACGCTCAACCATTTCGCGCGCGACGCTGGGATTCCGCTCGACCTCGAGGCGGCCGTGGAGGCGATCGCGGCGGGTCGCACCCGCCCGGTCGACGTCGCCGAGGTGAACGGCCGGGTGTTCATCAACAACAGCGCGGTCGGCATGTACCCCAGGTTGGTCAAGGACCGCGAGGCGCAGCAGCGGCATCTCGGCCGCAGCAAGAAGCTGGCGATGCTCGTCGCCGCCGGGCGGAGCCTGTGGCGCTTCTCGCACCACCGGCTGATCCTGCGAATCGCCGGGCGGGAGGCGCCGGTCGAGACTCCTTTGCTGTTCATCGGCAACAACCGCTACGAGACCGGGCTTCTGACGCTCGGCCAGCGCGGCGCGATCGACCGGGGGGAATTGTGCCTCTACGCGCCGCTCGCCCGCTCGGCTTTCTCCTTCCTCTGGATCTCGACCCGCGCGGTGTTCGGCCGGCCCGACGAGCAGGCCGACTTCCTGACTCTGGACGGCATCGAGCGCGTCGAGATCGATTCGCCGCGCCGCCGCCTGATGGTGGCGACGGACGGCGAGGCCCAGCCGATGGAGACGCCTCTTTGCTACCGGGTGCGGCCCGGCGCTCTGAAGCTGATCGTCCCGACGGCGGAGGAGGACGAAAACCGTTCGGCCTGAGCCTGTCGAAGGCCTTACTTCGATCTTCAGCAACCAAAGGGAGGGCTTCGACGGCCTCAGCCCGAACGGTTCGGGGCTCACTCCATCACGGCACTTCGAAGCTCTGCCCCGCCTCGGTGGTGACGAAGCGGTTCGGCGCGATGCCCTTGGCCTTCAGCGCGGCGGCCAGGCGGCGGGGCGGATCGTCGATCGGCTCGAAGGTGAGCTGGAAGGTGCCCCAATGGACCCCGAGCGCCCTGGCCGGGCGCAGCCGCTCGAAGGCGGCGACCGCTTCCTCGGGGTTCATGTGGTTCGACTGCATGACGTCGCGCGGGGCGTAGGCGCCGACCGGCAGGATGGCGAGGCGGAACGGACCGTGGCGCGCCGCCTCCGCCGCCCAGGTCCCGCCACCCCAGCCGGTGTCTCCCGCGAAGAAGATGTTGCCGCCGGGCAGGCGCAGGGTGAAGCCGGACCAGAGCGCGCGGTTGCGGTCGGTGCCCCAGCGCGATCCCCAATGGTGGACCCGCTCGACGACGACCTCCGCCGGCCCGATCCGGGTCGCGCCGCCCCAGTCGAGCGCACGCGCCGCGATCCCGGCGCGCCTCAGGATCGAATCGTTGCCGAGGCTGGTGACGATCAGCGGCCGGTCGCGGTCCCACAGGCGCTTCAGGGTCGGCAGGTCCAAATGGTCGTAATGGTTGTGGCTGACGAGGACGAGGTCGATCCTCGGAAGGTCGTCGAAGCGCACGCCGGGAGCGCGAACGCGCTTCGGCCCGAGGAAGGCGAAGGGCGAGGCGCGCTCCGACCAGATCGGATCGGTGAGGATGTCGAGCCCCTCGGTCTGGATCAGCACGGTGGAATGGCCGATCCAGGTGACCCGCATCGCGCGGCCCTCGACCCGGCGGAGAGGTACCGTCGGGGTGACGGCAACGCGCTCGGGCCAGCGGGCGCGACCCTCGCCGGTGGCCCAGCGGTTGAAGAAACGCGCGGGATTGACCGCGAGCGGCGGGCGGGCCCGGTCCTCGGGGTTGAAGAAGCGGCGGCCGTCGAAATGATCGCTGACCGGGCCGCGATAATAGATCCGGTCGAGCAAGGGCGGGACGATCGACGGCGCGAAGCAGAGGGCGACGGCGAGGAAGAGGAGGGCGGTGCCGAGCCGCTTCAGGAGCCGGCGCACGCTTGCCCTCAGCGCGGCGCGAGGGTGAAGCCGGCGGGGGCGCGGTCCTCGACATGCTCCTCGTGATAGAGGTCGAGGAAGAGGTCGAAGCGGCCGGGGGCGGCGGCGGCGCAGTCGAGCGCGATCAGTTCGGTCACCGTTCCGAAGCCGCCGGTGCCGCCGGGAGTGGCCGACGCCGCATGGGGCGGCCGGCCGTCGGCGCAGCGCAGCCGGGCGACATAGGCATTGCGCCCCTCCGGGCCGCCGACCCGCACCGGGTTGCGCAGCGAGCCGAGCGGGAAGGCGGCCGCCGCCTCGATCTCGGCCTGAAGCGCGGCGTCCGAAACTCCGCCGCCGATTCCGGCCATGAGCTGCTCGGGCGGGGCGTTGCGCTTGCCGAGATCGTCGGCGGCGGCGGGAGCGGCGGGGAGGAGTGCGAGGGAGAGTAAGGCGAGGCTGCGCATCGCTCCGATATGGCGGCGGCTGCCGCGCCTGTCGAGGCGGCAGCCAAGCATTTCGGTACTGGAACAAGCATGGCCTGCGCGCGTATTCCCGGGACACCGCCGCCGGCCTTCCGGCGCGAGCGGCGCGCAACAGGAGGAATATCATGGGCATCATCATGTGGCTGATCGTCGGCGGCATCGTCGGCTGGCTCGCGAGCATCATCATGCGCCGCGACGCGCAACAGGGCATCATCCTCAACATCGTCGTCGGAATCATCGGCGCGGTGATCGGCGGCCTGATCATCGGCCACGGCAACATCAACAACAGCCCGCTGACCGTGATGTCGTTCCTGGTGTCGCTGGTCGGCGCGGTGATCCTCCTCGCCATCGTCAACCTCTTCACCCGCCGCAGCGTCCGCTAGGCGAAGCCACGCGACGGGACGGCCGCTCCCCGACCCGGGGGGCGGCCGTTCGTGCGTTCAGTCCAGCTCGAAGACCACGGTCAAGGTCGCCGAGAGTCCCTGCTCGCCGGGCGCGATCGGCAGGCTGTTGGTCTGCGCCGCGACCCGCGCCATCATCATCGGTCGCGGATAGGAGACGTCCGAGCCCTCGCTGACCTCGATCACGCGCGTCACGCGCTTGCCGAGGGCGCGGGCGTAGATCTCGGCGCGGGCGCGGGCGGCGGCGAGCGCCTTGGTGCGCGCTTCGTCCATCGCCGAGTCGCTGTTCTCGATTCCGAGGCTTGGGCCGTTGATCTGGTTCGCCCCCTGTGCGACCAGCACGTCGAGAATCCGGCCGGTCGCGGCGATGTCGCGGAATCGGACGCTGACCTCGTTCGAGGCGCGGTAGCCCATGATCTGGGGCGGACTGGTGCCGTCCTGCCGGTAATCGGGGAACAGGCTGACCGAGCTGGTCTGGATGTCGCGGTCGGCGATCCCCGCGCGCTTCAGCGCAGCGAGGACCGCGGCCATCTGACGCGAATTCTGCTCGAGCGCGGCGGCCGCGGTCGGCGCGGTGGTGACGACACCGGCGCCGATCGTCGCGATGTCCGGTACCCGCCGCGCCTCGCCGGTGGCGACGACCAGAAGGCGGGTGGCGCCCGGCGCGAGCGCGGCTTCGGCCTGGGCGGCGGCGGGCGTGGCGGGCAAAGCCGCGCAGACGAGGAGGAGAGGGGCGATCAGGTGAAGCTTCATGGCATAGACTCCCTTTGCGGCCCCTCAACGCTTTGGCGGCTGCACCGGCCCTGAACGCGTGGGACGAGCGAGAATCGGGTTGACGGCGAGACGTTTAGCTGAGACTTGAGACGCGATGACGCACCGCGCCGCCTCCTTCGCGATCCTCGCCGCTCCCGCGGCCGCGGCGTCGCATGCCTGGCGCTGGCGGTGGAGCGATCCTGCCCAGGCGGCGCGTCCGGAGCGATGGTGAAGAGGGCCTAGAAACCCCTGAAGCCTTCCGAGAAGCCCGCCCTTTCGGCGGGCTTTTTCTTTTCCCCATCGCCAGGACATCACGCCATGTACGCCAGCAACAATTTCGCTTTCGCCATTCCCCAGGACGCCGCTCCCGATGCCGCCGCCTCGCTGCTCGCCCGCCTGTACGACGGCGAGTCGATCGGCGCAGGGGGCGCCGCAACCCTGTTCGGAGCCCTCGTCGAGGGTCAACTCGACGGCCCGTCGATCGCGGCGATGCTGATCGCTCTGCGCCTCAGGGGCGAGACGGCCGAGGAGCTGGCCGGCGCCGCCCGGGCGCTGCGCGCCGCCGCCGCCGATTTTCCGCGGCCCGATTATTTGTTCGCCGACAGCTGCGGCACCGGCGGCGACGGCTCGGGGACGATCAACGTCTCGACCGCCGCCGCCTTCGTCGCGGCGGCGGCGGGCCTTCCCGTCGCCAAGCACGGCAACCGCTCGGTCACCTCGCGCTGCGGCTCGGCCGACGTATTGGAGCGGCTCGGAGCGAAGCTCGACGTGCCGGCGGAAGTCTCGCGCCGCGCCCTCGACGAGACCGGCATCTGCTTCCTGTTCGCGCCGCGCTACCATCCCGGCCTCCGCCACGCCGGGCCGGTGCGCAAGGCGCTGAAGGTGCGCACGATCATGAACGTGCTCGGCCCCTGCGTGAACCCGGCCGAGCCCGGCGTGCAACTGCTCGGGGTCGCCGATCCCGGGCTGCTCGAGCCGGTCGCGAAGACTCTGGCGGCGCTCGGCGTCGCCAGGGCGCTGGTCGTCCACGGCGCCGGGCTCGACGAGATCGCGCTCCACGGCGACACCGAGGCGGTGCGGCTCGACGACGGCCGGCTGGAGCGGCTGACCCTGACGCCCGAGCAGGCCGGGCTCGAGCGGCGTCCCCTCGAAGGGCTCAAGGGCGGCGGTCCCGAAGAGAATGCCGAACGGCTGAAGTCGCTGCTGATGGGCTACGGCCTCCCGGCGGAAACCGAGACGGTGGCGCTCAATGCCGGCGCGCTGCTGATGACCGCCGGCCTCGCCGCCGACCTTCGGGAGGGGACGGAGCGGGCGATGGACGCGATCCGCTCGGCCGAGGCCTATCGCCGCCTCAAATTGTTCGTCGAGGCGAGCCATGGCTGAAGGCGTGCTGGGCGAGATCGTCGAGCGCAAGCGAAGCGACGTGGCGGCGCGGCTGGCGGGGACGGACCTCGCCTCGCTGCGCGCCCGCGCCAAGCCGACCCGGCGCAGCCTGCGCGCCGCGCTGGCGAGGCCCGGCGTCCGCTTCGTCATGGAGGTCAAGCGCGCCTCCCCTTCGCAGGGCGCGCTCAGGCGCGACGTCGACCCCGCCGCGATCGCCCGTGCCTATCGCGGCGCCGCCGACGCGGTGAGCGTTCTGACCGACGGCCCCTATTTCGGCGGCTCTCTCGCCGACCTCCAGGCGGTGCGGGCGGCGTTCGACGGGCCGGTCCTCGCCAAGGATTTCGTCGTCGATCCGCGCCAGGTGGCCGAGGCGCGGCTGCACGGGGCGGACGCGGTGCTCGTCATCCTCGCCGTGCTCGGCGACGCCGAAGCCAAAGCGGTGATGGCCGAAGCCGCGGCGCTCGGCATGGACGTGCTGGTCGAAGCCCATGACGAAGCCGAGGTGAAGCGCGCCGTCGCGCTCGGCGCCGGCCTGATCGGCATCAACAATCGGGATCTGAGGACCCTGTCGGTCGATCTCGCGGTGACCGAGCGCCTGTCGCGTCTCGTCCCGGCAGGCCGGCTGGTGGTCGCCGAATCCGGCATCGAGGACCGGAGCGACGTCGAGCGGCTGGCGCCCCACGCCGACGCCTTCCTGGTCGGCTCGTCGCTGATGCGCGCGCCGGACCCGGCGCTGGCGGCGCGGGCGCTGGCCTTCGGGCGGGTCAAGGTGTGCGGCCTCACCCGGGAGGAGGATGTCGAGGCGGCGGAAGCGGCGGGCGCCGCCTTCGCCGGCTTCGTGATGGTGCCGGGGACGCCGCGGGCGGTGAGCCTGGGACGGGCCGAGCGGCTCGCCGCGGCGACTTGCCTGCCCCGCGTCGGCGTTTTCCGCAACGAAAAGCCATTGCATGTCGCCGAAGCGGCGCTCCGTCTCGGCCTCGCCGCCGTCCAGTTGCACGGCGAGGAGGACGCGCTCTACATCCGGGGGCTGCGCAGCCTGCTCCCCGAAGGCACGGAAATCTGGGCCGCCGGCGCCGTCGCCAGGACGGTCCCCGAGCCCCGCCTCGGCGCGGACCGGACTTTGTTCGACACCGAGGTCGCCGGCCGCTCGGGCGGCACCGGCACCGCCTTCGACTGGACTCGGCTCGACGGGCGGCCCGACCTCGCCCGCGCCGTCCTCGCCGGCGGGCTCAACCCTGGCAACGCCCGAGCGGCGGCTTCGGTCGGCGCCTATGCGCTCGACGTCGGCTCCGGCGTGGAATCGGCCCCCGCGCGCAAGGACCCGGCCAGGCTCGCTGCCTTCTTCGAGGCGCTCCGCCTGCCGGCACGGCGGGAGCTCGTCCCATGCGGTTGAGCGGCCGGTTCGGCGCCTATGGCGGCGCCTATGTGCCCGAAATCCTGGTGCCGGCTCTGGAAGAGCTGGAGGCCGCGTTCCTCGACGCGCAGTCAGACCCCGCCTTCAAGGCGGAGCTCGACGATCTGCTCGCCAAATATGCGGGGCGGCCGACCCCGCTCACCCGCTGCCGAAACCTGGGCTCCGACAAGGCGCGAATCTACCTCAAGCGCGAGGATTTGCTGCACGGCGGCGCGCACAAGACCAACCAGGTGCTCGGTCAGGCCCTGCTCGCGAGGCGGATGGGCAAGAGGCGGCTGATCGCCGAGACGGGCGCGGGCCAGCACGGCGTCGCCACCGCCCTGGCCGGGGCTTTGTTCGGCCTCGAGACCCGAATCTACATGGGCGCGCACGACGCCGAGCGGCAGCGGCTCAACGTCTTCCGGATGGAGCTGATGGGCGCCGAGGTGGTGCCGGTCGAGAGCGGGTCGCGCACCCTGAAGGACGCGATCAACGAGGCGCTCCGCGACTGGGCGGCGAGCTTCGCCGACACGCATTATCTGCTCGGCACCGTCGCCGGCCCGCACCCCTTTCCCCTGATGGTCCGCGAGTTTCAGCGCGTCATCGGCAAGGAGGCGCGGGCGCAAATCCTCGAAGAGGAGGGGCGCCTTCCGGACGCGGTGATCGCCTGCGTCGGCGGCGGATCGAACGCGATGGGCGCCTTCGCCGACTTCGTGGACGACGAGGAGGTCCGGCTGATCGGAGTCGAGGCGGCGGGCCGCGGCCTCGACGGGGCGGAGCATGGCGCGACCCTGCTGCGCGGTCGCCCGGGCATCCTCCACGGCTCCGAGACCTACGTGCTGCAGGATTCCGACGGGCAGATCGCCGAGAGCTGGTCGGTCTCGGCCGGCCTCGATTACCCGGCGGTCGGCCCGGAGCATGCCTTCCTCAAGGATAGCGGTCGCGCCGAATATGTCGGCGCGACCGACCGCGAGGCGCTCGACGCCTTCGCTCTGCTCGCCCGCAAGGAGGGGATCATCTGCGCGTTCGAATCGGCGCACGCGCTCGCCCACGCGCTGAAGCTGGCCGAGGCGGCGGAGGAGGAGACGGTCCTCGTCGTCAACCTCTCCGGCCGCGGCGACAAGGACATGGTCCAGGCCCAGCGTCTGCTGAGGCCGGGCGCATGAGCCGCTACCGCGCGATGTTCGACCGCTTGGCGGCGCGGGACGAACTGGCGTTCGGCGGCTTCGTGATGCTCGGCGATCCGGATCTCGAGCGCAGCGCCGCCCTGCTCGACGCGCTGGTCGAGGGCGGGGCCGACATGGTCGAGGTCGGCATCCCCTTCTCGGACCCGGTGGCGGACGGGCCGGTGATCCAGGCGTCGGCGGTGCGAGCGCTGGCGCGCGGAGTGACTCCGGCGGACTGCTTCGCTCTGCTGCGCGACTTCCGGCAGAGGCACGCCGGGGTGCCGGTCGGAATCCTCACCTACGCCAATCTCGTCGTCGCGCGCGGCCTCGACGCTTTCTACCGGGCCGCGGCGGAGGCCGGCGTGGACAGCCTCCTCGTCGCCGACGTGCCGCTGCTCGAAAGCCCGCGCTTCGTCGAGGCGGCGGGAGCGGCGGGGATCGACCCGGTGCTGATCGCGGCGCCCAACACGCCCGAGCCGGCGCTGCGCGGAATCGCGGCGGCGGCGCGCGGCTACACCTATTGCGTCGCCCGGGCCGGAGTCACCGGCGCCGACCGCGACGTTCGGTTCGACTCCGGGATGATCGGCCGGCTGAACGCGCTCGGCGCGCCGCCGCCGGTCCTCGGCTTCGGAATCTCCCGGCCCGACCATGTCCGCCTAGCCCGCGAGGCGGGGGCGGCGGGAGTCATCTCGGGCTCGGCCATCGTGTCTCTCGGCGCGGACGCGGACGCGGTGCGCCGCTTCACGGCCGGGATGAAGGCGGCGACAACCTCTCCCCTCTCCCCGAAGGGAGAGAGGATGGTGCCTAAGCCCGCCGCCCGGCGATCAGCCTCCAGATGAAGAGGATGATGATCGCGCCGACGATCGCGGCGAGGAAGCCGGCGCCCTGACTCTTCCCATACCAGCCGAACTGGTGGCCGAGCCATCCGGCGAGGCAGGCGCCCGCGATTCCGAGGATGATGGTGACGATGCACCCCTGCGGATCGCGGCCGGGCATGATCGCCTTGGCGATCGCGCCCGCGAGGGCGCCGATGATGATCCAGGCGATCCAGCCATGGTCTGCAAGCAGGTTCATTGTGCCTCCTCCATCCTTTTTGTCGCTGAGACGCGCGCCTTAGCAGATACATCGTGGCATTTCTCGGCCAATGACGCTATGCGCAGCTTGCGCCGCGGCGGGGGCTGCGTGGCACAATAAGGGTTGAGGCAGGTGACTTATTCGGCTAACACAGTGGCCGAAGCGGCTGTCGCCGCCTTCTTGGGTTGGGGAAGATGAAAGCGATGAACTTCGAATCGCCGAAATGGGGCCGCGGCGCCCTCGACGTGACGGTCGTCGACGAAGATGCGCAGCGCCGCCGGCGGCGGAACGTGATCATCGCCCTGGCGGTGGTGGCGATCGTCGTCCTGCTGCTCGCCATGATGATGCTGCGCGGCGGCTCCGGCAAGAAAGCGGGGCCGGCGGCCAACGCCGGAACCTCCCAGCAGGACCTCCCCTCCGTGTCGGTCGTGGTGCCGGGGCGCCAGCAGGTCGTCCGCACGATCAGCGCCACCGGCAGCATCGCCGCGCGCCACGACCTTCCGGTCGGAGTGACCGGCGAGGGCGGACAGGTGGTCCGGGTGCTCGTCGACCGCGGCCAATGGGTCCGCGCCGGACAGACGCTGGCGGTGATCGAGCGCTCGGTGCAGTCGCAGCAGGCGCAGCAACTCGTCGCGCAGATCGAGGTCGCGCGCGCCGACGCGCGGCTCGCCCAGTCCAACCTCGACCGCGCCCAGTCCCTGGTGTCGCGCGGCTTCATCTCGAAGGCCGATCTCGATCAGAAGCGCGCCACCCGCGATGCCGCCGCGGCCCGGGTCCGGGTCGCCGAGGCCCAGCTCGGCGAGACTCGCGCCCGAATCGGCCGGCTCGACGTCCGCGCGCCCGCCTCCGGCCTCGTCCTCGATCGGACGGTCGAGGTCGGCCAGGTGGTCGGCCCCGGCTCCGGCGCCCTGTTCCGGATCGCCGACGGCGGCCAGATGGAGCTTCGCGCCAAGCTCGCCCAGCAGGATCTAGAGCGGTTGTCGGTCGGCGTTCCCGCCACGGTGATCCCGGTCGGCTCGACCCGCACCTACCAGGGCCAGATCTGGCAGATCTCGCCGATCATCGACCCGCAGAACCGCCAGGGCGAGGCGCGCATCGCCGTTCCCTATACGCTCGAGCTGAGGCCCGGCGGCTTCGCGACCGCGCAGATCACGGCCGGATCGGTGGACGCGCCGCTGCTGCCCGATTCGGCGGTGTTGAACGACGACAGCGGCAGCTACGTCTATCTCGTGACTCCGGACAACAAGATCCTGCGCCGCAACGTCAAGGTCGGAAGCGTCACCGACAAGGGCGTCGCCATCGCCGAGGGCCTCGCCGGGAACGAGCGGGTCGTGCTGTCGGCCGGCGCGTTCGTCAATCCGGGCGACAAGGTGCGGCCGAAGCTCGCCGTCGCCGCCCGCTGACGCTCTCCAGGAGAAGCTGACCCGCCATGCGCAACATTTCCGCCTGGGCCATCCGCCACCCGATCATCCCGATCGTGCTGTTCGTGGCGCTCACCCTGATGGGCCTGATCAGCTTCGCCCGGATGGACGTGAACAACAATCCGGACATCGAATTCCCGCTGGTCAACATCAGCGTCAGCCAGCCGGGCGCGGCGCCGCCCGAGGTCGAGACCCAGATCACCCAGCGCATCGAGGCGGCGGTCAGGGGCATCAACGGAGTCGACGAGATCACCTCGTTCGTGGGCGAGGGCAGCTCGACGACGACGATCCAGTTCGTCATCGGAACGCCGGTCGACCGGGCGGTCAACGACGTCCGCAACGCCATCTCCCAGATCCGCGGCGAGCTCCCCGAGGGCATCTTGGAGCCGCAGGTCAGCCGGGTCGATATCGCCAGCGGCCCGCTCGCCTACTTCTCGGTCCAGGCGAACGACATGACGCTCGAGCAGGCGAGCTGGTTCGTCGACAATACGGTCGCCAAGCGTCTGCTCGGAATCGAGGGCATGGCCCAGGTGCGGCGCGGCGGCGGTGTCGACCGCGAGATCAAGGTAATCCTCGATCCCGCCAAGATGCAGTCGATGGGCGTGACCGCGTCGCAGATCAATTTGGTGCTTCGGGCGCAGAACATGAACGCGGCGGGCGGGCGCGCCGAGATCGCCGGGTCCGAGCAGGGCGTGCGCGTGCTCGGCAACGCCAAGGACGCCTACACGCTGGGCGAGACCCAGATCGCGATCGGCGGCGGCCGGACCATCAAGCTCGGCGACGTCGCCACGGTGCGCGACGCTTATGGCGAGCAGCGCAGTTACTCGACCATGGACGGCAAGCAGGTGCTGAGCTTCGCCATGACCAAGGCGAAGGGCTATTCCGACGTCGCCGTCTACGACAAGGCGGAGAAGGAGATTGCCAAGCTCCAGCAGGAATATCCGAACGTCCATTTCACCAAGCTGTTCAGCGAGGTGGAATATGTCCGCACCCAATATACGTCGGCGATGGAGGCGATGGTCGAGGGCGCGGTGCTCGCCGTCATCGTCGTCTTCCTGTTCCTGCGCGACGTTCGCGCGACCCTGATCTCGGCGCTCGCCATCCCGCTGTCGGCGATCCCGACCTTCTGGTTCATGGACTTGCTCGGTTTCTCGCTGAACGGCCTCAGCCTGCTCGCGCTCAGCCTCGTCGCGGGCGTGCTCGTCGACGACGCGATCGTCGAGATCGAGAACATCGTCCGGCACATGCGCATGGGCAAGACCGCCTACCAGGCCTCGATCGACGCCGCCGACGAGATCGGCATGGCGGTGGTCGCGACCACCTTCTCGATCGTCGCGGTGTTCCTGCCGGTCGGGCTGATGCCGGGCATTTCGGGCCAGTTCTTCAAGAATTTCGGGATCACCGTCGTCGCCGCGGTCCTGACCAGCCTCGCGGTGGCGCGACTGATCACGCCGATGATCGCGGCCTATTTCCTGCGGGCGAAGGGCCAGGCGCCGCACGCCTCGGGCTGGCTGATGGACCGCTACGTCGGCCTCCTGCGCTGGTCGATCCGCAACCGCTGGAAGACGGTCAGCCTCGGCGCGGTTTCGCTCGTCCTCACCGTCGTCTGCTTCGCCATGCTGCCGGTGACCTTCCAGCCGACGGTCAACGTCGATTCGAGCCAGGTGCAGATCGAGATG
>JAXDPL010000154.1:0-14183 GCA_034668385.1 Sphingomonadales bacterium
TCGGCCGCGGCTTCGGCCCCGCGGCCGCGACCGAGGCGGCGCGCCGGATCAGCGCCTTGAGCTCCGCCTCGGGCGGGAGGTCGGCGATCGAGGTCAGCCGGCCGAACTGGCCCATCGCCTCGCGCTCCGACCCGGTCTCGCCGAGCAATGCGCTCGCCTGCCATAAGCCGAAGGTGGCGTGCGCCTTGAACGCCGCCATGCCGGCGAAGAGCCGCCCCTTGTAGGTGAAATGGGGCATGCTCCACTTGATCGTCTCCTCGACCTCCGGCGCCGCTTCGTGGACGACGCGCCGCAGATGCTCGAGGATCGGCCGGGCGAAGTCCGCCTGGCGGGCGATATAGGCGTCGATGCGCGGATCGTTGCTCATGGGCCGGAGAATAACCCGGTTCGGCGGCGGAATCGATGGCGGCGGCAAGCCTCCGCAATGGAGGAAATTCCCCTCTCGTTTCAGCGGCTAAGCCGTTGCGCGGTCCCCTGGGGCCGGTTACACGCGCGTAACAAGGCGAGGGGGGAGGCGGCGCGTGGGGGTTGTCGGACGGTCGATCATGCCCGGCCTCAGCCTCGTCGAAGATTTTGTCGCCGCCGCCGATGCCGCGACATCCATTCCGGCGCTCAACCGGCTCACCACCGACGCTGTCCATGCCCTCGGCTTCGATTTCTTCGGAATCGTCCACCACGTCACCTTCGGCCCGCCCGCCGCCGGCTATGTCGCTTTGCATTGCTATCCCGAGGAATGGGTCGCGACGCTGCGCGACCAGAGGCGGCCGCCCGATCCGGTCCTGCGCGCCGCCGAGCGCGTCGCCGCCGGATTCCGCTGGGATCGGATGGATTCGATCATCGCCCTCACCCCGCGCGAGCGGCGCTTCATGGAGGCGGCGGCGCGCCACGGCGTCGGCGGCGGCTTCACCGTCCCGAACCACGTCCCGGGCGAGGTGCCCGGCTCGTCGAGCTTCGGGCTACGGCTCGGCCGCGAGCTGCCCGAGCGCAACCTCCCGGCCGCTCAGGCGCTCGGCAATTTCGCCTTCGAGGCGGCGCGGCGGCTGATCCGCGCCGGCGGGCCGCGCTGGATCGCCCCGGTCGCCCTTTCCGAGCGCCAGCGCGACTGCCTGCTGCTCGCCGCCCAGGGCAAGAGCGACGGAGTCATCGCCCAGCTGCTCGGCCTCCGGCCGCGGACGGTCAACGAGCATATCGAGGCGGCCAAGCGCCGCTACGGGGTCGCGACGCGGACGCAATTGCTGGTCCGCGCGCTGCTTCGCGGCGAAATCTGCTTCGCGGACGTGCTCGATCCCCGGTAGTTACCGGGTGGGCGCCGAATCAGGCGGCGCCGCATGGTGGACATGGCGGGGCTGGAATGGCGCACACGTCCGGCTCCCCGCGCCACCGGAGCGCCTGGTCTGCACGCAGGCCGTGGCCGGCGCTCCACGGACCCCCCTCTCGGCCGGTCCGGCAGCCGCTTTCGAACGCAGGGAGTGAGGAAGCGGCTGGTGGCTGCCGTCAGCCCCGGCTCCAGCCGGGCGGCGGGGGCTGGTGCAGGTTCGCTTCGGGGATCAGGCGCCTCAGCTTCCGCGCGAAGCTCTTCAGGCACACCTCGCTGCCGCCGAGCGGGCCGGGCGTGTAGCTGCGCGAGGCCATGCCGGCCTGGACGCCCTCGATCAAAGCGGTGTCCTCGGCGTTGACCCGGCGGTTGATCCGCCAGTTGAGGTAGCGGGCGGCGCGCATCTCGCGGCGCCATTTTTCAGGCATATTGGCGTCGGGAAGCGCGTAGCTGATCTCGCGGATCAGGGTCTCGGTCGGCGAGACCGGAAGGAACTGCATGAAGTCGACCTGGTCGGGATAGAGGTCGAAGGCGACGTTGGGCCACAATTTGAAATAGAGCCAGCGGCGGCGCAGCTCGGGCGGCAGATGCTCCGCTTCCGGAAGGAAGGCCTGGTAGGCGCGCTCGGAAAGGTTGGTCGAGGGGCGGTCGAGGAGGTCGCCCGACATGCGATCGACATGGGCCTCGGCCTCGATCTCGTAGCCGCGGCCGAACAGGCGGGTGAGGCCGGGATGGGCGACGGCGATGTGGAGGCCGTCCGAATAATTGTCGGCGACGTTCTTCCAGTTGACGCTGCGCGGACGCAGCGTGACCCGGCCGAGCGCCCGAAGCGCCTCCAGCCGGTAGGGCGCGATCTCCGCCTCACAAGGCGCCATCATCTCGGCGACCGAGGGGCCGCCGCTTTCCAGCCGGACGAACAGGAAGCCGCGCCAGGCTTCGAGCTCGATTGGAACGAGGCCGAGGCGGCTCCGGTCGAGGCCGGGATAGTCTTCCTTGTGCGGGACTCCGATCAGCCGGCCGTCCAGGCCGTAGGTCCAGGCGTGATAGGGACAGGTCAGCCGCTTCGCGCAGCCGCCGCTCCCCGCGACGAGGCGGGAGCCGCGATGGCGGCAGACATTGGCGAAGGCGCGCGCCGCGCCGTCATCGCCGCGAAGGACGATCACGCTCTCGCCGAGATAGTCGATCGTCCGCCAGTCGCCGGGCGCGGGGATCTCGCTGTCGTGGCAGACCACCTGCCAGGACGGCCGGATCACCCGCTCCATCTCCACCGCGTAATATTCGGGGTCGTGGTAAAGCCAGCCGGGCAGGCTCAGCTCCGGTTCCGGCGCGGCGGCGATGTGCGGCTTGGCCATGCGGCATTGTGGCAAAGCGGCCGAGGCTTGTCACCACCAGGCTCGGGCGGGGGCAGTACGAGAAGCACGGCGATCGAACTTGTGCCCAGGCGGAAAACGGACATGCCGTCATCAAATGTTGTCCGCGGCCGTACAGCCTGCCACTGGCCTTGAATGCTCGAAATCGCTTGGCTTCTCGGGATCCTCGGCTCTCCTCCACCGCCCCCGAACGTGGCGAGGGAGAAACTCGCCGCCCCGGCGCCTTCAGCGCGCGCCGGAGAGGAGGACGACCGGAGGGCTCGGCCGCCTTCCGCGGCACGGCCGCGGCGAGAGCAGACCGACGTCGAGAAGGATGAGGACCAGGACGACGCGGAAGGACGGGCTCAGCCGGGCAGCGCGATCGTGGTGACCGGGCACGAGCTTGATGCGGCCAGGACCGGGATCGACGCGGCGCTCGGAGCCACGGTCTACTCGCTGACCAACGAAACCGTCGAGGATCGCCCCGGCGGAGAAACGGGCAGCCTCTCCGACGTCCTCTCGCAGGCCCCGGGAGCGGCCTTGTCGGGCGATGCCCTCGTCATACGCGGTTCGAGGACGAGCCAGGTCCGAATCAACGACCTGATCGTGCCGGAGGCCATTTCCGATCCCGCGGACTCTCTGAGCGCGCGCCTCGCCGCGACGACCCGGCTGATGACCGGCACGCTTCCCGCCCAGTTCGGCTTCGCCCCCGGCGGGGTGATCAGCGTCACGACCAAGAGCGGCCTTTATCAGCATGGCGGTCAGGCGGAATTGTTCGCCGGCAGCGGCGGCATGCTAGAGCCCGCGGCCGAATGGTCGGGATCGGTCGAGGGCACCAGCCTCTTCGCCTCCGGCAGCCTCGAACGAGGCCGCTCCATCGTGCGCGACCCTGGCGGGGCCGAAGGGCGCGATGCGCGCCGCGCGGTGGAGACTTTTGCCTTCGCCGACCGCGTTATCGACGCGCAGAACAGGGTTTCGCTGATCTTCGGCGGCTCGGCCGAGCGGCACCGCATCGGCGCGACCGGCATCGGCCCGGGCAAGGAGAGGAGCAGCGATAGCTACGCGGTGGGGGCCCTCCAGCACAGCGACGGGGGCTTCACCGTCCAGGTCGCCTTCTTCGCCGGGATCGGCTCTCGGAGCGCCGTCTTCGCCCTTCCCAGCCGCGAGCGCCGAGCGTCTTACGGCTCACAGCTCGATGCGACGCGCATCCTCGGAAGCGGCAACACCATCCGCTTCGGCTTTCTGGCCGGCCGCTCGACGGTGAGCGACTTGGACCTGGCGGCCCGAAGGTCGAAGGCCGGCCGCATGCCCGCCGCCTTGTACATCCAGGACGAATGGAAGATCGCGCCGGCGGTGACGCTCAATCCGGGCGTCCGGGTGGAATGGCTGCGCGGCGTCGCCACGCCGGCTGCGCTGGAGCCTCGCGCCAGCATCGTCTGGGCGGCCGACGAGGACCTGACGGCGCACGTCGGTTATGCGCGCTACGCCGCGGCGCCTCCTCTCGGCGATCCCGGCGGAACGCATCTCCCGGACGAGAAGGACGATTATTACGACGCCGGCCTGCAGCGCAAGTTCGGTCCTCTTGCGCTCGGGCTCGACGGCTATTGGCGCAGGGCGCGCAATTACATCGCCGAGCACGCCACCCCCGGCTCGGCCGTCCCCACCGCGTTCGAGTTCAGGCACGCCAGCATCAGGGGCATAGAGATATCGGCGACCTACGCCCACCGGGGTAGCACGGCCTGGGCGAACCTGGCGATCGGCGCAGCAACGGGAAGATCGATCATCGGTGGCCAGAGCCTCTTCTTGCCGGCCACGATCGCGGCCGCGTCTGTTCGGCCCGTCCCGCTTGCGACGGAGCGACCGGTCACGGCTTCCGGCGGGCTGACGCGCCGCTTCGGCGAACTCACCTTGGCGGCCGACCTGGTCGTGTCGAGCGGCGCGGTTCGAAGCCTCGATCCGGCCCGCCCCGACGGCTCGCGCTACCCGGCCTATGCGCTTGTGGGCCTTGCCGCTGTCTATCATGCGCGGCTCGGCGGCCGACCCGTGGACCTCAGGATCGATCTCACCAACCTCTTCGATGCCCGGTACGTCACGAGCGATGCGCACGACCTCGAATCGGACTGGAGCCGCCGAGGGCGAGGTCGCGCGATCCTTCTAGGCGTCGAACAGGGCTTCTAGCTCCGTCCAGCATACCCGCTGGATCGGATGCGGACTTCGTTGAAGGTCCGGTTTCAGATCGGCCAGCCCCTTGCGCCGACGTTCCGGATGCGTGACAAACGGGATATGAACACCGAGCTCAATATCCTCGCCTGGGGGTGCATTCTCGCCCTCGTCCACGTCTTCGCGGCGGTGAGGGTGAAGACCCGCCAGTACGGCACGAGCTGGAACGTCGGCCCGCGCGACGAGGAATTGCCGCCGGCTCGCCCGATCGTCGGCCGGCTGGCGCGGGCGCAGGCCAATTTCTACGAAACCTTCCCGCTCTACGCGGCGGCGGCCCTGATCGTGACCGTCGCCCACCTCACCAACCGCTGGACGGAGATCGGCGCCTGGCTGTGGCTCGGCGGGCGGATCGCCTATCTGCCGCTCTACGGCCTCGGCATACGCTATGTCCGCTCGCTCGCGTGGCTGGTCAGCCTGATCGGCATCCTGATGGTGCTTCGGCCGGCGCTGATGGCGGCTTTCGCCTAGGACGGGATGCGCGGCACGAAGGGGATGAGGCCGATGGTTCCGTCGCCGCAGCGCAAAGTGACTCCGCCGTAGCGCTTCAGCGCCTCGAACTCGCCGTGCACCGCGACCTTGGTCGGCGCGGCGTCGGGCGGTGGGCGGGACGGGCCGTTGGTGCGGACCATGATCTGCTGGACCGGGTCGCGCAGCTTCTGCACCGGTCCGCGCTCGAGGAACACGTCATAGCCCTCGCCCGGAACGGTCACGCTGCCGTCGACGATCAGGCGCCACTTGCGGTGCGGCGGGTGGTGGAGGGTCATGTCGCGCTTCTCGACCCGCGCCTTCCAGTCGCCCGAGCCGAGCGCGTGGCAGGTCGAATAGACCGGCTCGGGCACCGGCACGTCGGCGACGCAGCCGTCGGCGAGCAGCGGCAGGGAGAGGAGAAGGGAAAGGGCCGGACGCATGAGCGGGCGTTGCTTAGCCTTTGACGAACGGGGCGGCTAGCCGGCGCTGGCCGCGGCGCGGCGGGCGCTGTCGCGGCGGCCGACGCGCACCCCTTCGAACAGGAAGACGGCGAGCGCCGCCCAGATCGCCGCGAAGGCGGCGACGTGCGCGCCGGTCAGCGGCTCGCCGAAGACGAGCACGGCGAGCAGGAACTGGAGCGAGGGCGCGATATATTGAAGGAAGCCGAGCGTCGAATAAGGCAGGCGCTTGGCGGCGGCGGTGAACATGAGGAGCGGGATCGCGGTCACCGCGCCGCCGAGGATGAGCAAAGCGTCGGTGACCCGGCTTGCAAGGAAGCTGCCCTCGCCATGCCCCTGCAGCCAGAGCAGCCAGGCCAGCGCCAGCGGGCTGAGGAAGATGCTCTCCACCGAAAGGCCCTCGAGCGCGTCGACCGGCACGATCTTCCTCAGGAAGCCGTAGAGCGCGAAGCTCGCCGCCAGAGTGAGGCTGATCCAGATCGCGCCGCCCGCGCCCGCGGCGAGAAGGGCGACCGCCGCGGCGGCGAGCAGGAAGGCGCCCGTCTGCGCGCGGGTCAGCTTCTCCTCCAGGAAGGCGACTCCGAGCAGCACGTTGACCAAAGGGTTGAGATAATAACCGAGGCTGCCTTCGAGGACGTGGCCCGAGACCACGGCGTAGATGTAGACCAGCCAGTTGACCCCGATCAGCGCCGAGGTGAGAGCCAGCGTCAGCGCGATTCGGGGCGTCGTCATCGCGGCCCGGATCGCCGGCCCGCGGCGCCACAAAGCGGCCAGCGCGCCGAGGAAAAGCAAGGACCAGACGATTCGATGGGCGACGATCTCGGTCGGGCGCACCGCGGCCACCGCCTTGAAGTAAAGCGGCATCACGCCCCACAGAGCGTAGGCGCCGAGGCCGAGGAACAGGCCCGCGCGGGTGCGTCCGGTGTCTTGGGTCACGGGCCCGGCGCCCTAACCGGGGCCGCCGGCTTCGACAAGCGTTTGCGCCGGCCGGGGGATCGGTTAGGCTCCGCGCCGGAGGAGTCACCTGTTCATGCGCCCCAGCCTGTTCCCCGCTGCCGCCTTCGTCCTGCTTGGCGCCTGCCAGGCTCCCGGCGACGACGAAGCCCAGGCCAACAGCCACCAGCCCATCTCGGCGGAAGGCAAGGCCGAGGAGGGGAAGATCTCGATCAACGCGCCGGGCTTCGCCCTCACCTTCAACCTGCCCAAGGAAATGTCGCGCACCGCCAAGGCCGACAAGGACAGCAAGATGCTCTATCCCGGCGCCGCGATCGCCGGAGTGGCTCTTGCGGCGGGCAAGGGCGGCGGCGACGCCGATCAGAGCGAAGTCGAGGTGCGGTTCCGCACGGCCGACCCCGTCGACCAAGTCGCCGCCTGGTATCGCGACCCGGCGCGCGCCGCCGGCTTCAAGCTGCAGGGGTTCGGCAAGGTGGGGGACGGAGTGGTGATTACGGGCATTCAGAACAGCGACCGGCATCCGTTCAAGGTCCGCCTGACCCCGGCGGCCGGCGGCACCGACGGCCGCCTCACCATCCATCACAGCGACTGAGCGGCCGGTGGCGGCGCTCGCCGACCCGGCGGAAGTCCGCCTCCATCTCGTCGCCGCGGCGAGGGCGGGGACCTCGCTCAGCTACGCCGAATTGCTCGAGCGGCTCGGCTACGGCTTCTCGCGGCCGAAGATGCGCGCGCTGTGCGCCCTGCTCGGCACGGTCGACTCCGAGGCCGAGGCGCGAGGCGAGCCGGAGCTGGCGGTGCTCGTCGTCCGGCAGAGCGACGGCATACCGGGGCAGGGGTGGTGGGTCGCCGGCGGCGCCAGATCGAGGGGCTATTCGGGCGCCTGGGAAGGGCCGGAGGCGAAGCGCTTCATCGCCGCGGTCCAGGCCGAAACCTTCGCCTTCTGGCAGTCCCGCTCCGGGACAGGCGGGCAAAAGCCCCCCGATTAACCACGCTTGCTCACCCCTTGCCGCGCCGGCTGGGGCATAAGGCGGGCATGGTCCGCATCATCCGCCCGCTGCCGCTCGCTGCGTTCGCCGCCGCCCTCGCCCTCGCCGGCTGCAACCGGGGCGGCGACGAGTCGAACAATATCGCCGCCATCGACAACCAATTGACCGGCAACGAGGCTGCGCTCAGCAATGCGTTGGCCCAGGAAATCGGAGTCGACGCGAACCTCGCCAACACGTCCGCCGGCAAAGGCGGGGAGGCGGCCCAGCCGCGCCCGCAGCCACAGCCCCAGCCCCCGCCCCAGCCCCAGCCTCAGCCTCAGCCTCAGCCCCAACCGCAACCGCAACCGCAACCGCAACCGGCGCCTGCGCCGCCCCGAAGCGCGGCGGCTGATGCGCCGGCGGGCTGCACCGTCAACGGCGGAGTGGACCGCGGGCCCGCCTGGGCCGACCGGCTGCCCGAGACCTTCCCGGTCTATCCCGGCGCCCGACTGATCGAGGCCGCCGGCCGCGACACCGGCGACTGCCGGGTCCGGGTCGTCGCCTTCGCCAGCGGCGACGACTGGCGCCACGTCGTCGCCTGGTACCGCGGCCGCGCCGCCGGCGCAGGCTATTCGGTCGGGGAGCAGATTCGCGGCGGCGACCACATCCTCGGCGGCGCCCGCGGCGAATCCGCTTACTATCTGATCGCCACCCCGAACGGCGGCGGCACCACGGGCTCCCTGATCGTCAATACCGGGAGATAGTCTTCTCCCCTCTCCCCGGGGGAGAGGGGAGTCTTGGGCTGGCGCGCTTCGTTCCCCACCGCTACATCGCGGCCATGCCGAACCTTTTCTACGTCCTTCTCGGCGGCGCGGCCGGCGCGGGGCTGCGCTACGAGGTGGGGCGACTGGCCCTGCGCCACTTCGGCGCCGGGTTTCCGTGGGGGACGCTGGCGGTGAACCTGATCGGCGGGCTGCTGATGGGGGTGCTCGCCGGGGCGATGGCGGGGAAGGGCATGACCAGCCGGCCGCTGTGGCTGCTGCTCGGCACCGGCCTTCTCGGCGGCTTCACCACCTTTTCCGCGTTCAGCCTCGACATGTTCTTCATGATCGACCGGAGCGAGGCGGGCGCGGCGGCCGCCTACGCCTTGCTCTCGGTATTCGGGGCGCTGCTGCTCCTCTACCTCGGCTATTGGCTCGCCCGGGCGGCGGCGTGAGCGAGGTCCGGCTGTTCACCGTCGCTCCCGACGACGACGGCATCCGCCTCGACCGCTGGTTCAGGCGCCACCTCGCCGACGCCAGCTTCAACATGGTGTCGCGCTGGGCCCGGACCGGGCAGCTGCGGGTCGACGGCAAGCGCGCGGCGCCCGGCGACCGGGTCGAGGCGGGCCAGTCCATCCGGGTGCCCCCCGCCGAACCCCCCGCCGATCCGAAGCCCAAGGTCGTCCGCCCCAGGCTCAGCGAGGACGAGATCGCCTTCGTCAACGAGATCGTCATCCACCGCGACCCCCAGGCGATCGTCGTCGACAAGCCGCCCGGCCTCGCCACCCAGGGCGGCACCAAGACCCGCACCCACCTCGACGGCCTGCTCGACGGGCTTGCGGACGAAAGCGGCCAGAGGCCCAAGCTGGTCCACCGGCTCGACAAGGACACGTCGGGCGTGTTGCTGCTCGCCCGCACCGCCCGCGCCGCCGCCTTCTTCGCCAAGGCCTTTTCCGGGCGCACGGCGCGCAAGGTCTATTGGGCGATCGTGGTCGGCGTGCCGGAAATCCGGGACGGCCAGATCGACCTGCCGCTGGCCAAGCAGCCGGGCACCGGCGGCGAGAAGATGCATGTCGAGGAGGGGGAGGCCGGCCTCGCGGCGCGGACCCGCTACCGGGTGATCGAGCGGGCGGGGAACCGCGCCGCGTGGGTCGAGCTCCAGCCGCTGACCGGACGGACCCACCAGCTCCGGGTCCATATGGCGGCGATCGGCCACCCGATCGTCGGCGACGGCAAATATGGCGGCCAGGAGGCGTTCCTCACCGGCGCGATCAGCCGCAAGCTCCACCTCCACGCGCGGCGCCTGAGGATCGACCATCCGGACGGCGGGCGGATCGACGTCACCGCCGAACCGCCCGAGCATTTCGCCGAGACTCTGGCGAGCCTCGGCTTCGATCGGGCGGCGGGCGACCTTGCGCTCGACGAGGTGAAGTTCGGCGAAACGCCCGAGGGCAAGCGCCGCGCCGCGGCCCAGGCGGCCAAGGCCCGGCGCAAGGAGCGCAAGGGCGAGCGCCGCGGCCGGGGCCGGCGCTGATGCACCCCAACCGCAAGTTCCAGCTCGCCGACCGGGAGGAGATGGCGGCGATCGCCCGCGACGTCGGCTTCGGCGCGCTCGTGGTGCAGACGCCGGAGGGGCTGCGCGCGGTCCATGTGCCCTTTCTCCTCGACGGGGATCGTTTCCGCTTCCACGTTTCCCGCGGCAACGCGGTCCACGGTCCGCTTTCGGAAGGGTGCGAGGCCTTGCTGCTGGTCGAAGGCCCGCACGCCTACATCAGCCCCGACTGGTACGGGCTCGAGGACCGCGTCCCGACCTGGAACTACGTCGCCGTCGAAATCACGGGCCCGGTCATGCCGCTCGACTCGGCGGCGCTGGCGGCGCTGGTCGACGGCCTTTCCGAGACCCACGAGGCGCGGCTCCTGCCCAAGCCCGCGTGGAGCAAGGACAAGATGAGCCCGGGCCGCTACGAAGGGCTCCTGAAGGCGATAGCGGGGTTCGAGCTCCGCGCGGCGGACTGGCGCGGCACGGCCAAGGTCGACCAGGACAAGCCGGCCGAGGTCCGCGAGCGGATCGCCTCGGCGCTCGACCTGCGGGGCGAGGCGGCGATGGCCGCCTTGATGCGGCGGGACCGGCCGTGGTCAGCCTGATCGAGAAGCTGGTCGGAGCGACGGTCGCGGCGGCCGGCCGGGCGCTGGGCGCGGTCCAGACGGCGCTCGGGGTGCAGGCGAAAGCGCGGACCCTGACGGACGCCGAAGCGGAGATCCTGCGCCGCGTCTATCGCGGGGCTCTGGACCTCGCACCGATCCGGATCGTCGAAGGCCGGCCCGGCCTGTTCGCCCTGGGCCGCCGCCCGTTCACGCTCGGCAATCTTATCTACCTCAACGGTCTCGACCCAGCCCGCTCGACCGACGTCCTCGTCCACGAAGCCTGCCATGTGCGCCAATACCAGCATGACGGGACGCGCTACATCGGCGGCTCGCTGCTCGCCCAGCTGATCCGCGGGGCGAGGGCCTATGACTGGCGGTCGGAGCGCCGCTCCGGAAAGGCGTGGCGCGCGTTCGGCCCGGAGGCGCAGGCGCAGCTGATCCAGGATCTGTTCCGCCAGGGCCATCGCGGCTCGGAAACCGGGCGCGGCGCGTTCTTCGGCGACGAGCCGCTGGGCGACGACGTGGCGTTCGCCGACGCGAACGAGGACCTCACGGCCTTCGCGCGCCAGAGCGTCGAGGACGCGCGGCGCGAGCGGTCATGAACCGGCTCGCTCTTTTCGATTGTGACGGAACCCTCGTCGACGGCCAGGCCTCGCACTGCCGGGCGCTGCAGGGCTGCTTCGCCGACGCCGGCTTGGAGCCGCCGGATCCGGCGCGGGCGCGGCGGATGATCGGCCTCGGCCTCGTCGAGACGATGGCGGTCCTGCTTCCGGACGCCTCGCCCGAAACGCACCTCTGCCTCGCGCTGGACTACAAGGCCGGCTTCCAGGACCTGCGCCGCCGCGGCCTGGTCGAGGAGCCGCTGTTCGACGGCGTCGCCGCGTTGCTCGACGCGCTGGAGGCGGACGGGTGGCGGCTCGGCATCGCCACCGGCAAATCGGACCGCGGCCTGGCGCTCTGCCTCGAGCGCCACGGCCTCGCCGGCCGCTTCGTCACGCTCCAGACCGCGGACCGCCACCCGTCCAAGCCGCACCCGTCGATGATCGCGGCGGCGCTTGCCGAGACCGGCGCGGACCCCCAATTGAGCCTGATGATCGGCGATACCAGCTACGACATGGCGATGGCCAAGGCCGCGGGCGTGACCGCGATCGGCGTGCTCTGGGGCTATCACGGCCGCGAGGAACTTCTCGCCGCCGGCGCGGATTACCTCGCCGGGACGCCCGCCGACGTGGCGGGCCTGGTCGGGGCGATGGCATGAGCCCGCAAGACGACGATCTCTGGCGCAACCGCTTCGTCGCGGTGAACCTGATGCGTATCGGCGGCACCGCGATCGTGCTGTTCGGGCTGATCCTCTGGCAGTCCGACGTCATCGTCGCCGGCGGCGATGCCTTGCTCGGCATCCCGCTCGTCGCCGGCGGCCTCGTCGCCAGCTTCTGGGGGCCGATCGCCCTCGCCCGCCACTGGAAGCGCCGGGACGGCAGGTGAAGCGCTTCTACAAGGCCGTGAACGTGGCGCCCGGGCCGGGCGGGGTCGCCATCCTGCTCGATGGAAAACCGGTCAAGACACCGGCGCGGGCGCCGCTGGCGGTGCCGGGCGAAAGGCTGGCCGAGGCGATCGCGGCGGAATGGCAGGGGCAGGGCGAGGCGGTCGATCCGCGCTCGATGCCGCTCACCGGCCTCGCCAACGCCGCCATCGACCGGGTCGCGCCCGACCGCGACGCGTTCGCCCGCAGCCTCGCCCGATATGCCGAGGCGGACCTCCTCTGCTACCGCGCCGAGGCGCCGCAGGCGCTGGTCCGCAGGCAGGCCGAGGCGTGGGACCCGCTGCTCGCCTGGGCGCGGCGCCGCTTCGACGTCGACTTCGAGGTGACCGCCGGGGTGATGCACCGCCCGCAGCCGCCGCGGACGGTCGAGCGGCTGGCCGAGTTGGTGCTCGAACGCGGGCCGTTCGAGCTGGCCGGGCTGGCGCCGCTCGTCACCGTCTCCGGCTCGCTGATGATCGCGCTGGCCCTCGCCGAGGGCGCGGCCCCGCTCGAAGAGGCCTGGTCCGCCGCGACGCTCGACGAAGCCTGGCAGGCCGAGCATTGGGGCGACGACCCGCTCGCCGCCGCCGCCCATGACGAGCGGCGGCGCGATTTCGACGCCGGCTTCCTGTTCCTCAGCCTGTTGTAGCGGCCGGCGCCTCGTGGTGCGGCTCCGCCGTCGCGCTCGGAGCGACATAGGCGCGCGGCAGGAACCAGCGGGCGATGACCAGGCCGGCGAGGATCAGCGACACATTCTCGGCGACGAAGGCGTAGATCCAGTAGCGCCAGCCGTAATGCATGAAGATCGGAGTCGCCAGGAACTCCCACAGCGTGAAGCCCAGAGTGTAGAGCACGACCAGCCGCGCCACGCCCGAGAAGGCGCGCCCGCCGCCGCCGACCGCGGCGAGGCCGAACGCCATCAGCAGGCCGGTGCCGACCGCCATCAGGAAGCCGGGCAGGAGCATGGACATGTCGTCGGGCGAGAAGCCCTTGACGTTGAAGTCGACCGTGGCGATCGGGCCCTTGGCGTAAAGCACCGCGCCTTCGGCGCTCTGGTGGGCGGGGATGACGTAGGTGCCGGTCCCGCTCGGAGTCAGGTTCTGCGCCAGCGCGGTCTGCACTGCGGCGTTCTGGGCGTCGGTCGCCTTGGAATAAGGTATCTCGCCGAGCGGCGTCGCCCAGAAGACGTAGCCCATGACGAAGATGATGAGGCCGCCGACCAGGCCGCCGATCAGGGTCCGTACCATAGTGATCCTCCCCCATTTGAGGCGGCGAGCGTAACCCAAAGCGGGGGCGGGGGTAATCCCTTCGGTGCAGGTCGAGGAGTATCCCCTCTCCCCTCAGGGAGAGGGGAGAATCTACCCGATCAGGCTCCGCACGAAATCGTGGAGGAAGACGCGACGCGAGGCCTTGAGCCGCTCGGCCTTCAAAATGGTGTGGACCAGCTTCAGGCAATGCTGGGCGTCGTCGTTGATCAGGACGTAGTCATATTCGGCCCAGTGGCTGATCTCGACCGTCGAGCGCGCCATGCGCCGCTCGATCACCGCCTCGGGATCGGTGTTTCGCGAGCGCAGCCGCCGCTCGAGCTCCTCCATCGAGGGCGGCAGGATGAACACCCGGACGATGTCGGGGTCGACCTGCTTCAATTGCTGGGTGCCCTGCCAGTCGATGTCGAGGAGGACGTCGCGGCCGCCCTCGATCTGCTTGACCACCTCCCGCTTCAGGGTGCCGTAGCGGTGGCCGAAGACGTGCGCCCATTCGAGGAACTCGCCGGCATCGACCAGCCGCTGGAATTCGACGTCGTCGACGAAATGATAGTGGACCCCGTCGACCTCGCCCGGCCGCATTGGCCGGGTCGTCGCCGAGACCGAGAGGCCGATGCCGTCGTCGCGTTCCAGCAGCAGGCGCGAGATGGTGGTCTTGCCCGCGCCGCTCGGGCTCGACAGGACGAAGAGGAGACCGCGCCGGAGCAGCGGATTGTGGGTCGCCATGCGCGCTACTGGCTTGCGGCCCCCCGCCGCGTCAA
>JAXDPL010000155.1:0-2902 GCA_034668385.1 Sphingomonadales bacterium
GCCGCCGGTATAGGTCGGCGTGATCACCACCCGGTCCGGCTCGACCGCGCGGACGATGCCGAGGTCGACGACCGAGACGACCGGAATCTCGGGGTCGGGAACGGAGGCGAGGACTTGGCGGATCTGCTCCTCCCTCCCCTTGATGGGGAGGGGTAGGGGCGGGGTGGACTCTCCACCGGCACCGAGCGGTTCGCGAAGTCCACCCCCACCCTGCCCTCCCCCCTCAAGGGGGGGGGGATTCGCTGTCGACGCTATGCCAGATCCCCTCACCACACCGCCTCCGGATAGGTGCGGGGGAGGAATTGCATCGTGCAGAGCAGGTGGCCGAGATGCTCGCTGTGGTGGCCGCGGCGGCCGCCGAGGATCGGGCGCTGCGCCGGCGGCGGATCGAGCCCGCCTTCGGCCAGCACCCGGGCGATTTCCGCGTCGTAATCGGCCTGGAAGGCGGCCGGATCGGCGGCGATGCCCTTTTCGACCAGAAAGCGGGTGAGGTCGTCCGTTTCGAACAGCTCGGGGACGAAGCGCGCCATCCAGTCGAGTCCTTCGGCCATCCGGCGCCGGCTCTCCTCGGTGCCGTCGCCGAGCCGGATCACCCATTCGGCCGCCAGCTCGGCATGATAGGTAACCTCCTTCACCGCTTTCTCCGCGATGGCGGCGATCGTCGCGTCGGCGCTGGCGGCGAGATGCCCGAACAGTCGACGCTGCCAGGTCGAGAAGAGGAACTGCCGAGCCATCGTCTGGGCGAAATCGCCGTTCGGCTGCTCGACCAGCAGGCCGTTGCGGAAATCGAGCACGTCGCGGTGGAAGGCAAGGCGGTCGCCGTCGCGGCCCCTTCCCTCGACCTCGCCTGCATAGTTCAGGAACAGGGTGGCCTGGCCGATCAGGTCGAGCGCGAAATTGGCGAGGCTGAGGTCTACTTCGACCGACGGCGCGTGGCCGCACCATTCGCCGAGCCGCTGGCCGAGGACCAGAGCGTCGTCGCCGAGCCGGAGGAGATAGTCGAACAGGGGGGCGTTCGAGTCTTCGGCGGGCGCATCGAACGCCCCGGCGCCAGTCGCGCCCGAGGGCGTGTCGATGGGCGGGAGCGAGGCCATCTAGCGCCCCCTCATATATGCTTCACGCCGTCGGGGATCGTGTAGAAGGTCGGGTGGCGGTAGACCTTGTCGGCGGCCGGGTCGAACATCGCGGCGTCCTCGCCGGGGTCCGAGGCGGTGATTTGCGCCGATGGGACGACCCACAGGCTGACGCCTTCCATCCGCCGCGTATAGGTATCGCGGGCGTGACGCAGGGCGATCCCGGCGTCGGGCGCGTGGACCGAGCCGACGTGGCGGTGGGAAAGGCCGCCCTTCGATCGGACGAACACCTCCCAGAGCGGCCAGTCGGTCATGCCGCCTGCGCCTTGCGACTGTGCTTCTCCGCCCAGGCGGCCGCGGCTTCGCGGACCCAGGCGCCGTCCTCCCAGGCCTTGCGGCGCGCCGTGATTCGCTCGCGCGCCACCGGCCCTTCGCCGCGCACGACCGCGTAGAACTCCTCCCAGTCGACCTCGCCGAAATCGTAATGGCCGCGTTCCTCGTTCCATTTCAGCGCGGCATCCGGGAAGGTGAGTCCGAGCGCCTCGCCCTGGGGCACGGTGATGTCGACGAACTTCTGGCGGAGCTCGTCGTTGGTCTCGCGCTTGATCCGCCAGCGCATCGACTGGGCGGTGTTGGGGCTGTCTGCGTCGGGCGGGCCGAACATCATCAGCGACGGCCACCACCAGCGATTGAGCGCGTCCTGCGCCATGCGTTTCTGGTCGGCGGTGCCGGCGCACATCGCCATCATGATCTCGTAGCCCTGGCGCTGGTGGAAGCTTTCCTCCTTGCACACCCGGACCATCGCCCGCGCATAGGGGCCGTAGGAGGTGCGCTGGAGCGGCACCTGGTTCATGATCGCGGCGCCGTCGACCAGCCAGCCGATGGCGCCGATATCGGCCCAGGTGAGGGTCGGGTAGTTGAAGATGGTGCTGTACTTGGCCTTGCCGGAGTGGAGCGCCTCGATCATCTCCTCGCGGCTCGTGCCCAGCGTCTCCGCTGCGCTGTAGAGGTAGAGGCCGTGCCCCGCCTCGTCCTGAACCTTGGCGAGGAGGATCGCCTTGCGCCGGAGCGAGGGCGCGCGGCCGATCCAATTGCCCTCGGGGAGCATGCCGACGATCTCGCTATGGGCGTGCTGCGAGATCTGCCGCGTCAGGGTGCGGCGATAGGCCTCGGGCATCCAGTCCTTAGGCTCGATGAACTCGTCGGCCGCGACCCGCGCCTCGAAGGCGGCGAGCTTGTCCGGATCCTCGGTCGAGGCGAGGTTCTTCGTCTTCTGAAGCTCGGTCGTATACATCTTTGTCTCCGGGCCGGCTCCTAGCAGGAGGCGGATATCGCGGCAATCAACGCACAAGGACGACGTGGGGGGGCGCGGCTTTGGCCGCAAGCGCCGGAGTGCGCGGGGGCCGGTGTCCGGGCAGAGAAAGCGGGAAAGGAGCCCCATCATGTCTTTTCGAGTGACCGGCCTCTCGCCCGAACCGTTCCGCCACCTGTTCGGCCTCTCCGACGAGGCGCTCGCCGCCCATGGCGCGCGTCGCTACGTCTGCGACGGTCCCGCTTTCCCGGACCGGATCGAGATCAGCGACGCCGCGCCCGGCGAGACCCTGCTCCTCGTCAACTACGTCCACCAGCCGGCCGACACACCCTATCGCGCCAGCCACGCCATCTTCGTGCGCGAGCGGGCGGTGGTGCCCACCGACATGATCGGCGACATCCCGCCGGCGATGCGGGCGCGCCCGCTCTCGCTGCGGGCGTTCGACCAAGGCGGCCTGATGGTCGACGGCGACCTCGTCGACGGACGCGACGCGGAAAGGCTGATCGAACGCTTCTTC
>JAXDPL010000156.1:0-18450 GCA_034668385.1 Sphingomonadales bacterium
TCTCGTTCTCCATTCCGAGCAGCCGGGCGGCGCCGGTGGTGGCGGTGGCGAGCGCCTCGGCCGGGCTCATCCCGACCAATTCGACATATTGGGCGAACTCGCCGGCGTTGCGGCCGTGCTCGTAGACTCCGGCGTCGGTGCCGAAGACGATCGGAACGCCGGCCTGCCGGGCGAGCCGCGCCGCCTTGCCGACCTCGTTCAGGGTCATTCGCACCTTGTCCTCGACGATCGGCGTGTAGATGCCCTTGCCGAGCCGCTCCCGGATTCCGGTGAAGGCCATCAGGGTCGGCACCAGCACGGTGCCGTGCTGCTTCATCAGCTGGATGGTGGCGGCGCTGGCGAAGGTGCCGTGCTCGATCGAATCGACCCCGGCCCTCACCGCCGCGGCGATTCCGGCATCGGAATGGGCGTGGGCGGCGGCCTTGAGGCCTAGCGCATGGGCGGTGTCGACGATCGCCTTCATCTCGGCGTCGGTGAAGGCCTGGCCGAGGCTCTTGTCGCCCTGGGAAAGGACCCCGCCGGTGGCGTGGAACTTGATCACGTCGGCGCCGAGCTTGGCCGCCTCGCGGACGCGCGCCGCGCACTGGTCGACTCCGGTGCAGGTGTTGTGGCCGTCGAGAGCGACGGCGACCTCGGGGAGGAAGCCGGAGACGTCGCCATGGCCGCCGATCGTCGACAGCGCCTCGCCGGCGGCAAGCATGCGCGGGCCGGGGACGAGGCCCTCGTTGATCGCCCGGCGAAGGGCGAAGCCGGTGAGCCGGCCGGAGCCGAGGTCGCGCACCGTGGTGAAGCCGGCCCGCGCCGTCACCAGCGCGTTATGGGCGCCGACCAGGGCGTAATATTCGGGCGGGTTGACCGCTTCCTGCCAGAAGGGCTCGCCGGGGAGGCTGGTCAGGTGAACGTGGGCGTCGATCAGGCCGGGCAGGACGGTCTTGGTCGAAAGGTCGATCAGCCGGGCTCCGGGCGGGGCGGGGTTGAGCCCGGGGGCGATCGCCTGGATCCGGCCGTCGACGATGGTGATGGTCGAGGGGCCGGCTTCCGGGCGGGCCGGATCGGTGATCAGGTGGCCGGCATGGACCACGAGCGTCTCGGCCGCGGCCGGCGCGGCGGCTATCAAGGCGAGGAGGAACAGGAGGCGTTTCAGCATCGCGGCACAGCCTTATGAGGACGCGCTTCCATGCTGCGGCGGAGGGCGGTTTGACAAGAGAAAAGCCCGGAGCGCTGGTGCACCCCGGGCCTGCTCGGGGACATGTTCCTTTTCGCGACGCGCGAAAAGGTACGTGTCCCCATTTTCACGGGCTGGGGGGACACGTACCTTTCTGACGAAAGGAACATGTCCCCCGCGGCCTCAGTAGAAGAAGTCGTAGATCACGTCGACCACCTCGCCCGAATAGACGTCGACCAGCACGACGTCGTTGTAATAGCGGACCCACTCGGTGCCCGGAGGCGCCGGCGGCAGGTGGTAGTAGAGCGGATCGATCCAGTAGTTGCGGCCGAAGAACAGCTCGTCGAGGACGAGGCCGATGCTCAGCCGGTTGTAGCCGTAGCCGCGATAGGGGGCGTAATAGCGGCCCGGGTTGAAGATCGACCGGTTCGAGTAGCGGTAGCGCTGCCAGTCGTAGCGGTTGTCGTTGCGCCAGTCGCGGCTCCAATTGTAGCTGCGGTTGCGGTCGTTGCGGTAGGACCCGCGGTCGTAATTGCCGCGATTGCCGTCCCAGCTTCGATTGTCCCGCTGGCCCTCGCGGCGCAGCGTCTGCCGCTCGTAGTTGCGCTCATTCTCCTGGGCGCGGCGGGCGTAATTGCCGCCGACCGTCTGCTCGGCGCTGCGCTGCGCCGCCTCGCGCTCCGCCTGGAAGCGCTGGGCGTTGCGGTCGCCGCCGTTCCAGTTGCCGCCGCGCGAGCCGCGATAGGCCTCGGTTCGGACCTGCTGCTGCTGCTGGACCTGGACGGCCGGCTGCTGGGCCTCGCCGCGCTGCCAGGTTCCGCCGGAGCGGCCCTGCCAGCTGCGCGCCTCGGTCTGCTGCTGCGGCGCGGCCTGCTGGCGCTCGACGCGCGGCTGCTGTGCCTGCTCGCGCTGCTGCTGCGCCTGCTCGCGTTGCTGGACCCGCTCGGCGCGCGCCTCGGAGCGCTGCTCGCTCGTCTGGCTGTTGTCGTCGCGATGACCGCGGCCTCGCCAGCCGCCGTCATTGTCCTGGGCGAGCGCGGGCGCTGCCGCCGTCGCCGCCATCAAAATGGTCAGAATTGCCTTACGCATGGGATTGGGAACTCCTTTCGCCCTTGGTTCGGCGCAAGGCCGCCCCAGTGGGACGGCATGTGCACCAAGGCCGATGAGCCGTTGCTGAACTGGCCGGAAAGGTTAGGGAAAGGTTAGGCCAAGAACGGGGAAGGGCAGGGACGCGATGGCGAGGATCGAGATCGGCCGCGAGGGTGGCGTCGCCCATGTCGAGCTGGCGCGCGAGGACAAGATGAACGCCATGGACGGCGACATGTTCGGCGCGATCGGCGAGGCTTTCCGAAGCCTCGGCGGCGACCCTTCGGTGCGCGCGATCCTGCTCTCCGGGCGCGGCCGCCATTTCTCGGCGGGCCTTGACCTTCAATATGCCGGCAGCCAATTCCCGCCGACCGACGATCCCGGCCGGGCGACCGAGGCGCGCCTCCGCCACATCCGGTGGCTGCAGGATTGCTTCACCGCCGCCGAGGAGGCGCGGCCGCCGGTGATCGCGGCGGTCCACGGCGGCTGCATCGGCGCCGGGGTCGACCTCGCCACCGCCTGCGACATCCGCCTGGCCTCGGCCGACGCTTTTTTCCAGGTGGCGGAGGTCGACGTCGCCATCACCGCCGACCTCGGCACCCTCCAGCGCCTCACCCGGCTGATTCCGGAAGGGCTGGTGCGCGAGCTTGCCTATACCGGTCGGCGGATGGAGGCGGACGAGGCGCTCCGCCTCGGCCTGGTCAACCGCGTCGAGCCGGACCGCGAGGCCGTGATCGCCGCCGGGCTCGACCTTGCCCGGACCATCGCCGCCAAGTCGCCGCTCGCCGTCGCCGGGGCCAAGATGAGCCTCAACTACAGCCGCGGCCGAACCGTCGAGGAGGGCTTGAGGCACGTCGCCTTGTGGAACGCCGGCGCGCTGGTCAGCGCCGACCTCGCCGCCGCCGTCCAGGGCCGGCTGAGCAAGACCGTTCCCGAGTTCAAGGATCTGGCCGGCTGATGCGCTTCCTCGGGGTGACCGAGACCTGCGACCTCGGCAGCCTCTACCGGCGGCTCCTCGCCGAGGGCCACGAGGTCCGGGTCTCGATCGAAGAGGAAGGCGCTCGGGGGACGATGGCCGGCCTCGTCCCGCGCGTGGACGACTGGCGCGGCGAGCTCGGCTGGGTCGGGCGCGAGGGGATCATCCTCTTCGAGGCGGTGTCGGAGGGCTATGGTGCCCTCCAGGACGATCTCCGCCGCGACGGCTACAGGGTGATCGGGGGCAGCGCCTTCGGCGACCGGCTCGAGAACGACCGCGCCTTCGCGCAGGCGCTTCTCGCCGGGCTCGGCCTGCAGACCGCGGCCGTGCATCGCTTCGACGATGCGGCCTCGGGCGACGCCTTCCTCGCCGCCCGCCCCGCCCGCTACGTCCTCAAGTTCAGCGGCCCGGACTTCGCCTCGAGCGACAATTATGTCGGGCAGCGGCCGGACGGCGCGGACGTCCGCGCGGTGCTGGCGAGGCGGTTCGCGGTGCGCGGCGGAGCGGCGGCGAGCTACATATTGATGGAGCATGTCGAAGGGGTCGAGATGGGCGTCGGCGCCTATTTCGACGGCGACAGGTTCCTCGCGCCGGCCTGCCTCGACTGGGAGCATAAGCGCTTCTTCGCCGACGACATGGGCGAGCTGACCGGCGAGATGGGGACGGTCGCGACCTTCGAGCGCAGCGGCAAATTCTTCGACCTGACCCTCGCCCGGGTCGCGCCGCGGCTGCGCGCGCACGGCCATGTCGGCTACGTCAACCTCAACACGATCGTGAACGAGACGGGCATCTGGCCGCTCGAATTCACCTGCCGGTTCGGCTATCCCGGCTTCGCCATCCTCGAGCCGCTACAGGGCATCGGATGGGGCGAGCTGTTCCGGGCGATGGCAGAGCGGTCGGCGGCCTCCTTCCCGACTCGTCCGGGCTTCTCGGCCGGGATCGTGCTGACCACGCCGCCTTTCCCCTACACCCGCAAGCAGATCAACGAGCCGGTCGGCCTGCCGGTGCTGTTCGACGGCGAGCTCGACGACGAGGACCGGCGCAACCTCCATTACGGCGAGGTCGGCCTCGACGGCGGTCGGCTGGTGACGAGCGGATTGTACGGCTGGACGATGGTGGTCACGGGGGTGGGCCCGACCATCGCAGCCGCGCGCGACGCGGCCTATGAGAGGGTGGGACGAGTTTTCGTGCCCAACGCGCGCTATCGGCTCGACATCGGCGACCGGCTGGTCGCCGGCGACTATGACAAAGTGGCGGGGCTCGGTCTCTTCTCGGACGTTCGCGCGCCGATCGTCGAAGCCGACAGGTAGCTCGCCCCGTTCATCCGGACATTGTCGCAGATCAAAGCGTAATTGGTGGTGAGCTCGGCGCCGGCCGGCAGGTCCCGCGCGGCGATGTCGTCGCCGAAGCCGACGCCCAGCGACAAGGTGTTCGGGTTGTCCGAATGATTGAAGTGGCGGCCGTTGTCGCCGCACAGGATCCACAGGCGGGACGCCTCGTGCCAGGTCGAGTAGGTCCTGAGGAAGCGCCGCATCCGCTCGGGAAGGCTGGCGAGATCGTCCTCGCTGTAGACCCGGTCGATGCGCGAATCGAACCGCCAGATCAGGTCGCCCTTGCGGACCGGCTCGAGGAGAAAGACGCCGGTGCCGTGGATGGGGCTCTGGCGAAGCTCGGTTTCCACCATCAGCATGGGATCGTTCTTCCTCCGCAATCGTCGCCGCCGCCAACGCGTCCGAAGCGCCGCCGTTCCGTCCCTAAGTGTTTGCTTGACATAGGTTAAAGCGGAACATTGCCGCGCCGGAATGGTTGACCGCCAGGCACATTCCTCATGCTGCAGGGGCACCAGCTTGGCCACGTCCGCGCTCGTCGACCGGGTCTCGTCGCGTTTCTTCACCGACGCCTTCCAGCGCGGCCTCGCGCGCTGGAACCGGACGCGCCTCGTCCCCGGCTTTCCGGACGAGAGCTGGCCGGCCGCCGAGGCCCACGACGCCCGCATGCGCCGCCACGAAGGCGAGTTTCTCGACGCGCTGCGCGCCGAGGCCGCGGCGGAGGCCGCGGAGGTGCCGACCGATCCCGACGGTTTCCTCGCCTGGTTCGAGGCGCTCCGCGAGACCGGCCCCGGCCAGGCCGATCCGCTCTTCCCCTGGCTGGCCGAGGGCGCGGACCGCGACCAGATGCGCTGGTTCCTCGGCCAGGAGGCGGCGGGCGAGGCCGGCTTCGAAGACCTGCTGGCGCTGACCCAGGTGCGGATGCCGCGCCGCGCCAAGCTCGAATTCGCCCGCAATTACTGGGACGAGATGGGGCGGGGCAATCCCAAGGGCATGCACGGCCCGATGCTCGCCTTGCTCATCGAGCGGCTCGGCCTTCAGGCGGAGATCGATGCGACGGTGTGGGAGAGCCTGGCCCTCGCCAACGCGATGACGGCGATGGCCTCGACCCGCCGCTACGCCTGGCACTCGGTCGGAGCGCTCGGCGTCATCGAGCTGACCGCGCCCGGCCGCTCGGCGGCCGTCGCCGCCGGTTTGCGCCGGCTCGGCTTCTCGGCGGCCGAGCGGCGCTATTTCGACCTTCATGCCGTTCTCGACGTCAAGCATAGCGAGGCCTGGAACGCCGAGGCGCTTGCGCCCCTGGTCGAGGAGGATCCGCGCCGCGCCACCGCGCTCGCCGAGGGCGCCCTGATCCGTCTCCGCCGCGGCGCCCGCTGCTTCGAGCGCTATCGCGCCGAGCTCTGGTGACGGATCCGGACTCCGCCCTCCTCGCTTTGCTCGATGGGCTGGCCGAGGCCGGCTATCGTTTCGTCCCCGTAACGCCCGAGACCCATCGCCGGAGGCTCGCGCGCCGGCAAGACCCTGTGGCGCGGGACTTTCGCGACCTTTTCGGCTGGAGCCTCCCCTTCGATCCGGTCCTTCTGCCCCCGCCCTTGAGGCGCGCGCTCCTGGCCAGCGGCGAGATCGAGCGCGATGGCGAGCTGTGGAAGAGCCGGGTGCGAGTGGCCTCGCTGGAGGACCGCCTGTTCCTCCATTCGGCCTATCCGACCGATGCGCCCGATTCGGTCTTCTTCGGTCCGGACAGCTACCGCTTCGTCCGCTTCCTCCAGGCCGAGCTCCCCCGCCTCGTCGGCGTCGGGCATCTGGTCGACGTCGGCGCGGGCAGCGGCGTCGGCGCGATCATGGCGGCGGCCCTGCTTCCCGGCGCGAAGCTCACCGCCACCGACCTCAACCCGCTCGCCCTGCGCTTCGCCCGGGTCAACGCGCGCCACGCCGGAGTCGCGCTTGAGACGGTCGAAACGTCCGGCCTCGACGCCGTCGAGGAACCGGTCGACCTCGTCGTCGCCAACCCGCCCTTCGTCGCCGACCCGGCCGGGCGGCTCTATCGCGACGGCGGCGCCATGCGCGGCGCCCGCCTCTCGCTCGACTGGGCGCTGGCCGCCGCCCGCCGCCTCGAGCCCGGCGGAACGATCCTCCTCTACACCGGAAGCGCGATCACCGCCGGCCGCGACGCGCTGCGCGAGGCGCTCGAGGCGGCCCTGCCCGCTCTCGGCTGTGCCCTGCGCTATGCCGAGATCGATCCCGACATTTTCGGCGAATTGCTCGACGAGCCGGGCTATCACGAGGTCGAGCGAATCGCGGCGGTGGGAGCGGTGATCGGCAAGCCGTGACTTGAAACGCCCGCCCCTCCCTGCTAACGGCCCCCTCGCCACGGCGCGGGATACGTCTCGCGACGACGAGATTTTTATGCTATCGGCGTTTTCGCGCGGGCGGCCCGCAAAGGGTTGCCGGAAAATGCTTTTCGAACGGAGTGTGACGGGACTTTATGCAGATCATCGTTCGCGACAACAATGTCGACCAGGCGCTGCGGGCGCTCAAGAAGAAGCTGCAGCGTGAAGGCGTCTATCGCGAGATGAAGCTGCGCCGGCACTATGAGAAGCCGTCCGAGAAGCGCGCCCGCGAGCGCGCCGCGGCGATCCGCCGGGCCCGCAAGCTCGAGCGCAAGCGCGCCGAGCGCGACGGCGGCGGCGCATCCCGCTGAGCCGCCTGGGACGCTGATCTTGCGTCCCTGACTTTCCTTGCTTCCTGGCGGGGCGGCGATATGTATCGCCGCCCTTCGCACATTTCGGGGATGACCCATGTCCGTGACCGCCGTTCCGCTCCGCCCGCTGCCGAAAGGCTCGGTGGTCAAGCTCTGGCTGGCGCTCATCCTGCTGGTCGCGATCGGCGTGGCGGTGGCCTGGGCGGGAACTTCGGCCCACGTCTTCCAGCGCACGCCCTCGGGCCTCGGCTTCAAGGTTCTGAAGGACGGCGAGGGCGCGCCGCCGACGGCGAGCGACGTCACTCTGATCCAATATACCGGGCGGCTCGAGGACGGGACCGTGTTCGACAGCAACATGAACGGCCAGCCTTTGCCGATGCCGGCCGCGGACGGCGCGGCGATCAAGGGCTTCACCGAGGGCCTCAGGATGATGAAGAAGGGCGGCACCTATCGCCTGCGCATCCCGCCCGAGCTCGGCTATGGCGCCAGCGGCCAGCCGCCGGCCATTCCGCCCAACGCGACTCTCGAGTTCGACGTCAAGCTGCTCGAATATATCCCGATGTCGACCTACCGCGCGCTGATGCAGCAGCAGATGATGCAGCAAATGCAGCAGCAGGGCGGCGCGGGCGGAGCGCCGGGCGGCGCGCCCGGCGGTGCCCCGGGCGAAGCCCCCGCGCCGCAGGGCCAGCCGGCGAGGTAGGGATGGTTCGTCATGCCGGACCTGATCCGGCATCCATCTCGTCCGTCTCAGCGTCGATAGAAAGTGGACCCCGGGTCAAGCCCGGGGTGACGGGTCTCCTTCGCCGCGGCTGGCCGGGTCAGGCGCCGCTTCGCCAGCCGAGCGCTGCTCCAGCGCGACCTTGATCATCGCGACGATCGGATCGGCGAGCATCAGTCCGAGGATTCCGAACAGGGCGCCGAACAGCAGCTGGGCGCTCAGCACCACGGCGGGGGCGAGGTCGACGGTGCGGCGGGCGACGTAGGGGACGACCAGATAGCCGTCGACATTCTGGATGACGAAATAGACGACGATCGCCCACAGGCCGGAGCCGGTGCCGACGCTGAAGCCGGCGAGCACCATCAGCACGCCGGAGATCGGAGCGCCGATATTGGGCAGGAAGGCGAGCAGCCCGGTGATGATTCCGAGCAAGGCCGCCATCGGGATCCCGCCCAAAGCGAGCAGGATGCCGGTGCCGATCCCCTCGAAGAACATGCCGACGAGCCGTCCGGCCATCAACCGCCGAAGGGTGAAGCCCATCGTCTCGGCGGTCCGGTAGAAGGCCGCGCGCGACCGCATCGGCAACATCCAGGCGACTCCGCGCTGGTAGAGCCTCGGCTCGGTCGCGAAGAAGATTCCGATGACGAGGATCATGACGACGCTGGTGATGGCGCCGACCGCGGTCGAGACCGCCGAGCCGAGCCGGCCGAGCGTGCCCATCAGCTGCCCCGAAAGCTGGTCGAGCTGGACTCCGCCCTGGACGAGCCCGACTCCGTTCGCCCAGGCGAGGATCCGGTTGACCTGGTTGGTGACCGCGAGGCGCAGGATCTCCGCCTGCCCGACCAAAGTCGCGCCGGCATAATAGAAGGTCCAGACGACGAAGGCGACGGCGACGAGGGTGACGAGGGCAAGCCGGAACCCGCGGCGGATGGGCAGGAACCGGCCGACCAGCCGGGCGCCGCCGTCGAGCATCGAGGCGAGGACGATTCCGGCCAAGATCAGCAGCAAGGGCTGGGCGAGGAAGATGAGGGCGAGAATGAGAAGGCCGAGCCCGAACCAAACGCTGGCCTTCTTCAGCTCCTGGCGGACGAGCGGGTCGCGGACCTCGGTCGGGCCGACCTGCTCGACATGGCCGCCCGTGCCTTCGGTCACTTCCTGGGAGCCTCTTGCGGATGGAGCGACGTGCCGGCGCGGCCGCCCCTGAGCGCACTGAACCAGGTGATCGGGTTCAGCCATTTGGACGAGCCGTCGTAGGAGAAGGTGATGAACTCGGCGCGGCCGCCGACATTCTCCCAGGGAATGGGGCCGCCGAGGCCGTTCTCCGCCGGTCCGACGCGGCTGTCCGCCGAATTGTCGCGATTGTCGCCCATCAGGAAGACGTGGCCTGGGGGGACCGTGGTCGGGCCGTAATCGTCCTCGAGCGTATGGCCGGTGTCGATCGTGTCGTAGCTTCGGCCGCCCGGCAGGGTCTCGCGATAGACGGGGAGGCGGCAATAACGCCGGCCGTCGGACCCGGCCTGGATGAAATTGTCGTTGCACGAAATGTTGGGATCGATGGGGATCATCGTGTCGGGACGCCGCTCGCGCTTCACCGCAACGCCGTTGAGGAAGAGCTGGCCGTCGACCAGCTTGATCGTGTCGCCGGGCAGCCCGATCACCCGCTTGATATAGTCCGAAGTCTCGCCCCGCGGCGTGAGGATGACGACGTCGCCGCGCTCCGGCATTCGGCCGAACAGGCGGCCGGAGACTCTCGGGAAGACGTGAAAGCTGGGCGAGACCCACGACCATCCGTAGGGATATTTGCTGACCACCAGTCGGTCCCCCTTCCAGAGGATCGGCATCATCGATTCGGACGGGATGTAGAAAGGCTTGGCGACGAAGCTGTGGAAGGCGAGCACGGCGAGGACGAGCCAGAAGATCGCCTTGATCTCCCCCCACCAGTCGGTCGGCTTCTTGTCCGCCGGGACGGGGGCATCGGCGGCCTCTGCGGGCTCGGTCGGGTGATCGGTCATGGCGGCGGCGGGATCGCTGGGGATCACCCTTGGCTCCTGGCAGGGGGTTGTGGCCGCGAAGTGGCCCGCAGGGGAAGGCGCGTCAAGCCTCGCCGGGCGGATGACTATGGGGGTTTGGCGCTCAGGAGGCCGGGGCGGCGCGGAGCGTCGTTCCGGCCCGTCCGCCCCGCAGCGCGCTGAACCAGCTCAGCGGATTATACCAGCGGAACGAGCCGTCGTAGGAATAGAGGATGAACTCGGCGCGGCCGCCGATATTCTCCCAGGGCACCGGCCCGCCGAGGCCGCCCTCGAAGGCCGGCACCCGGCTGTCGGCGCTGTTGTCGCGATTGTCGCCCATCAGGAAGACCTGGCCGGCCGGCACCGTCACCGGCCCGAAATCGTCGGCCGGCGTCGCCCCCTCGTCGATCGTGTCGTAGGCGCGGCCGTTCGGCAGCGTCTCGCGATAGACGGGAAACCGGCAAAGCGGCCGCCCGTCGGGGCCGGCCGAGCGATGCTCTCCGAAACCGTCGGCCTCGCAGGGGAGGTTGGCGTCGACCGGCAGCATCGTGTCGGGCCGGCGCTCGCGCTTCACCGCCCGGCCGTTGAGGAAGAGCTGGCCCGCGCGCATCTCGACGATGTCGCCCGGTATTCCGATCACCCGCTTGATCCAGTCTTCCTTGGCGCCGTCTGGCAGCAGGATGACGATGTCGCCGCGCTCCGGCATTCGCCCGAACAGGCGCCCGCGCATTTTGGGCAGGACGTGAAAGCTCGGCGACACCCACGACCAGCCGTAGGGGTATTTGGTGACGACCAGCCGGTCGCCCTTGATCAGCCCCGGCATCATCGATTCCGACGGGATGTAGAAGGGCTTGGCGATGAAGCTGTGGAGGGCCAGCACGCCGAGCGCGAGCAGCAGGATCGCCTTCAGCTCCGCCCACCAGTCGAACGGCGGCTGGTCCGCAGGCGGAGTCGGCGCGGGCGCGGTCTCGACCCCCACGTCGCTCACAGCGGCCTCGCGGTGATGATCACGAAGGCCTGCGCGAACGGATGATCGTCGGTCATGGTAAGGTGCACCTCGGCCTTGTGCCCGTTCGGAGTGATCGCGTCGAGCCGGGCCTTGGCGCCGCCGGTCAGCGCCAGCGTCGGGGCGCCGGAAGGCGCGTTGACGACGCCGATGTCCTTCATGAACACGCCGCGTTTGAAGCCGGTGCCGACCGCCTTGGCGAACGCCTCCTTGGCGGCGAATCGCTTGGCGTAGGTGCCGGCGCGGGTGAGGGGCCGGCCCTCCGCCCTGGAGCGCTCCGTCTCGGTGAACACCCGCGCCGCGAACCGTTCGCCGAACCGGTCGAGCGAGGCCTGGATCCGCTCGATGTTGCACAGGTCCGAGCCGATGCCGAGGATCATGGGAAGAAGGCCCTCACCCTGCCCTCTCCCGCGAGCGGGAGAGGGGAAGAAGGCAAGGGCCGGCCTGCTCCTTCTCCCGCTCGCGGGAGAAGGTCGGGATGAGGGTCTTCTTCCTCACCGCGCCTCGTCCATCAGGCGGCGCATCTCCCTCACGCTCGCCTCGAGCCCGCAGAAGATCGCCTCGCCGACGAGGAAATGGCCGATGTTGAGCTCCTTCAATTGCGGGATGGCGGCGACGGGCTGGACGTTGGCGAAGGTCAGGCCGTGGCCGGCATGGGGCTCGATTCCGTTCTTGACCGCCAGCGCCGCGGCGTCGGCGAGGCGGCGCAGCTCGGCCGCGCGCGCCTCGCCGTCCAGCTCGGCGTAGCGGCCGGTGTGGAATTCGACGACCGGCGCCTTCAGCCGGATCGCCGCTTCGATCTGCATGGGATCGGGCTCGATGAACAGGCTGACCCGAATGTTCGCGCGCGTCATCGCCTCGACGAAATAAGCGAGATGGTTGTGCTGGCCGGCGGCATCGAGCCCGCCCTCGGTGGTGCGCTCCTCGCGCTTCTCCGGAACGATGCAGGCGGCGAACGGCCGATGGCGAAGCGCGATCTCGAGCATCTCCTCGGTCGCCGCCATTTCGAGGTTGAGCGGAATGGCCAGGCCTTCGCTCAGCCGGGCGATATCGTCATCGGTGATGTGCCGCCGATCCTCGCGCAGGTGCGCGGTGATACCGTCGGCGCCGGCCTCGGCGGCGATCAAAGCGGCGCGGACCGGGTCCGGATAGTCGACCCCGCGCGCGTTGCGGATGGTGGCGACATGGTCGATATTGACTCCGAGGCGAAGGGGAGAGGTCACGCCGGCTTTCGACTCCCCGGTTTCTCCGCCGGCAGCGCGGCGAGCTCGGGCGGAAGGGCCTGCGGCTCGTAGACCGGGACGTCGAGGCGGATCAGCGGGAAGAAGGGCACGCCGAGATCGGCGAGGCCGTTCGAGCGGTCGACGAGGGCGGCGGCGGCGACGACCCGGCCGCCGGCCTGCTCGACCGCGGCGATCGCCTCGCGCGAGCTGAGCCCGGTCGTCACCACGTCCTCGACGAGCAGCGCCTTCTGCCCGGGCTCGATCCGGAAGCCGCGGCGAAGCTCGAACGTTCCCCCCGGCCGTTCGAGGAAGATCGCCTCCAGCCCCAGCGAGCGGCCCATTTCGTGGCCGATGATGATCCCGCCCATCGCCGGCGAGACGATGATCGAGACCTCGGCCCGGACCTCGAGCGGCAGGCCGTGTGCGAGCGCGGAGGCCAGGCGCGACGCTCGGGCGGGATCCATCAAGACCCGTGCGCATTGCAGATAGCGGGGGCTGTGGAGGCCCGAGGAGAGGACGAAATGGCCTTCCAGGAGAGCGTCGGCGGCGCGGAACTCGGCCAGTATCTCGTCTTCGGGCATCGCCGTCCTATCGCCCTCCCGCGAGCCGTGCCTGATAGGCGGGGCGGAGGGCCGCTTCAAGGCGCTCCAAGAGCCTTGAGGCGGGTGACCCTCCTGCCTATAAGGCCGGCCAATTCGCCCGCCCGGGGCCGAATCCGTCCCGCTCCGCCCGGAGGCCGCAAGGGGTTTTGATGAAGATTCTGCTCAAGCTTTTCGCCGCCGCCGCCGCCCTCGGCATGGCACCGGCCGCCGCTTCGGCGCAAGCGGCTCCGGCTCAGGCCGAGGCCGCGCCGGCACAAAAGCCGATCGACGCGGTCAGCGCCAACAGTCAGGCTGCCCCCGCCGGCCCGGCCGACGTCTCCGCCAACGGCATGCAGGCGGTCGCCGGGCCCTCCAACGCCCAGGCTTCCGCCCCGACCGGACCGCTCTCGAGGCCGGTCCCGGGCATCGGCCAGCCCGACGGCGGCATCCACCTGCAGCAGCAGTTCACGCCGATCGGCAGGGAAGCGCTGAATTTCCACAATTACGTCCTGGTGCCGCTGATCATCATCATCTCCCTCGTCGTCCTCCTGCTACTTCTGATCGTCATCGTCCGCTTCCGCCGCGGCGCCAACCCGGTGCCGTCGCGCAACAGCCACAATACGGTGCTCGAGATCGTCTGGACCTTGGTGCCGGTGCTGATCCTGGTCGCCATCGCGGTGCCCTCGATCAAGCTTCTCGCCCATCAATATTCGCCGCCCAAAGCGGATCTCACCGTCAAGGTGACCGGCAACCAATGGTATTGGACCTATTCCTATCCCGACAATGGCGGCTTCGAGATCGTCTCGAACATGCTCTCGGCCGCGGACGACAAGAAGCGCGGCGAGCCGCGGCTGCTCGGCGTCGACGAACGGATGGTGGTGCCCGCCGGCGCGGTGGTGAAGCTGATCGTCACCTCCTCGGACGTCATCCACAGCTTCGGAGTCCCGTCCTTCTGGGTGAAGATGGACGCGGTGCCCGGGCGGCTCAACGAGACCTGGTTCAAGGTCGACCGGCCGGGCGTCTATTACGGGGTCTGCTACGAGCTGTGCGGGGCGCGCCATCCCTATATGCCGATCGCGGTCGACGTGGTGAGCCCGGCGCAGTTCCGCGCCTGGATCGCCTCGAAGGGCGGCACCCTGCCCGGCCAGGTCAAGCCGGTCTCGTCCGACGCGACCCAGAATTCGCCCGTCTCCAACCCGACTCAGACCGCCGGCGGCAGCGCGACGGAAACGAGTCCCCCCGCCAACGTCTCTCAGGGAACGGCGACTCCGCCGGTGACCAGCCAGAGCCAGGCCGCGACCAGCCGCGGACAGTGAAGAAGATATGACCGACACCACCGCCAACGCCAGTCCGCTCCACGCCTACGAGGCGTTCGACGCCCACGAAGCGCATCACAAGGCCGAGCACGTGCCCGGCTTCTTCACCCGCTGGTTCATGTCCACCAACCACAAGGACATCGGGACGCTCTACCTGATCTTCGCGATTTGCGCCGGGATCATCGGCGGCACCATCTCAGGCCTGATGCGGCTCGAGCTGATGGAGCCCGGCGTCCAGTATCTCCAGGGCTGGGCCGGCGCCGGCGCGAGCCCGGACGAGGCCAGCCATTTGTGGAACGTGCTGGTCACCGCCCACGGCCTCGTCATGGTCTTCTTCATGGTGATGCCGGCGATGATCGGCGGCTTCGGCAATTGGTTCGTGCCGCTGATGATCGGCGCTCCGGACATGGCCTTCCCGAGGATGAACAATATCAGCTTCTGGCTGCTCGTTCCGGCCCTCGTGTTTCTGGTCGGCTCGACCCAGGTGCCGGGCGGCACCGGCAACGGCGCCGGAGTCGGCTGGACCGTCTACGCGCCGCTCTCGACCTCCGGTTCGCCCGGGCCGGCGATGGACATGGTGATCTTCGCGCTGCACATGGCCGGCGCCAGCTCGATCCTCGGCGCGATCAACTTCATCACCACCATCTTCAACATGCGCGCGCCGGGCATGACGCTGCACAAGATGCCGCTCTTCGTCTGGTCGATCCTGGTCACCGCCTTCCTGCTGCTGCTCGCGCTTCCGGTCCTCGCCGGAGCGATCACCATGCTCCTGACCGACCGCAATTTCGGCACCCACTTCTTCGACGCGGCCGGCGGCGGCGATCCGATCCTCTACCAGCACTTGTTCTGGTTCTTCGGCCACCCCGAGGTCTACATCATGATCCTGCCGGGCTTCGGAATGATCAGCCAGGTGATCGCGACGTTCAGCCGCAAGCCGGTGTTCGGCTATCTCGGCATGGCCTATGCGATGGTGGCGATCGGCGTGATCGGCTTCGTCGTCTGGGCCCACCACATGTTCACCGTCGGCATGGACGTGAACACCAAGATGTACTTCACCGCGGCGACGATGGTCATCGCGGTGCCGACCGGAATCAAGATCTTCTCGTGGATCGCGACGATGTGGGGCGGCTCGCTGACCTTCGAGACTCCGATGCTCTGGGCCCTGGGCTTCATCTTCATGTTCACGGTAGGCGGCGTCACCGGCGTCGTCCTCGCCAACGGCGGCGTCGATACCGACATGCAGGACACCTATTACGTCGTGGCCCACTTCCACTACGTGCTGTCGCTCGGAGCGGTCTTCTCGCTGTTCGCCGGCTTCTATTACTGGTTCCCGAAAATGTCGGGACGGATGTACATCGAGTGGCTCGGCAAGCTCCACTTCTGGGTGTTCTTCATCGGGGTGAACGTCCTGTTCTTCCCGATGCATTTCCTCGGCCTGGACGGCATGCAGCGGCGCGTTTCCGATTATGCCGACAAGTTCGCGCACTGGAACAACGTCGCCTCGATCGGCTTCTTCATCATGGCCGTCTCGATGGGGTTCTTCTTCATCAACCTGCTGGTCTCGCTGTTCGCCGGCCGCAGGGCGCCGAACAATCCGTGGGGCGAAGGCGCGACGACGCTGGAATGGACCCTGTCCAGCCCGCCGCCCTTCCACCAATTCTCGACCCTGCCGCGGATCGACTGAGGCCGGCGACCGGAAGAGAAAGGAACCGTTCGGGCTGAGCCTGTCGAAGCCCTCCCTTCTTCCCCCATCCCAGGGGAAGAGAAAGAAAGCCCTTCGACAGGCTCAGGGCGAACGGGTGTGATATGACCACCGGCGTGTTGCCGCAGACTGAAGCCCCTTCCTACCCCGCCGACTGGCGGGACTTCCTGGCGCTGACCAAGCCCAGGGTGATGAGCCTCGTCGTGTTCACCGGGCTCTGCGGCATGCTGGCCGCGCCGGGGCGGGTGAACCCGGTGCTCGGCTTCACCGCGATCCTGTGCATCGCGCTGGCCGCCGCCGCCGCCGCCGCGCTCAACATGTGGTACGAATCGGACCTCGACGCGAAGATGAAGCGGACGGCGAAAAGGCCGATCCCGGCCGGGCGGATGGACCGCCAGTCGGCGCTCCATTTCGGAGTCGGCCTGGCTTTCTTCTCGGTGATCCTGATGGAGCTCGCCACCAACCGCGTCGCGGCGGCGGCGCTCGCCGTGTCGATCCTGTTCTACGTCCTCGTCTACACGGTGTGGCTGAAGCGGCGGACTCCGCAGAACATCGTCATCGGCGGCGCCGCCGGCGCCTTCCCGCCGGTGATCGGCTGGGCCGCCGCGACCGGCAACGTCACTCTGCTGCCGATCCTCCTCTTCCTGCTGATCTTCCTGTGGACGCCGCCCCATTTCTGGGCGCTCTCCCTGTTCGTGCGTTCCGATTACGCCGCCGCCGGCGTGCCGATGCTGCCGGTGGTCGCCGGGGCGAAGTCGACCCGCCAGCATATCCTGCTCTACAGCCTGCCGATGGCCGCCGCCGCCGTGGCCCCCTGGCCGCTCGGCCTCGCCGGCGCCTTTTACGGGATCGTCGCCGCCGCCTTCAGCCTCGTCTTCGTCGGCATCGCCGTGCAGGTGCTGCTCAGCCGCGCCGCCGAGCCGTCCGCGATGAAGGCCGAGAAGCGTCTGTTCGCTTTCTCGATCCTCTACCTGTTCGCCTTGTTCGGGGCTTTGGTCGCCGATCGCTGGTGGCTGGCATGAGCGACCCGCCGCCGCCCCCCACCGATGAGGAGATCCGCCGCCGCCAGCGCGCCCGGGCGATCGTCATGGCGGTGCTGCTCCTCGGCTTCGTCGCGCTCGTCTACGCGATCACCATCGCCAAGATGAGCATCAACCGGTGAGCCATACGGCGGCCGGCGTCGCGAAGCGCAACCAGCGCACCGCCCTCTTCGCCTTCCTGATCGTCGCGGCGATGGTCGGCCTCGCTTATGCGAGCGTGCCGCTCTACCGGCTGTTCTGCCAGGCCACCGGCTTCAACGGCACCACCCAGCGGGCGAGCGGCACGGTCGCCGAGCGGCCGGTGCCGGGCAGGAGCGTCTCGATCCGCTTCGACGCCAATGTCGCGCCGAGCCTGCCGTGGCGCTTCCAGCCCGAGCGGGAGACTCACGTCGTCCGTATCGGCGAACGCAACATGGCGATCTATCTCGCCCGCAACCTTTCCGCCCGCCCGATCACCGGACGCGCCGTGTTCAACGTCTCGCCGCCCCAGGCCGGGAAATATTTCACCAAGATCCAGTGCTTCTGCTTCACCGAGCAGACCCTGAAGCCGGGGGAGGAAGCGCGGATGCCGGTGATCTTCTACGTCGATCCCAAATTCGCCGGCGATCCCGACACCAGGGAGATCAGCGAAATCACCCTGAGCTACACCTTTTACCCCGTGGACGAGGCCGAGGGGCGAAGCTAGAGAGGCGCCGCAAACCCCATCGTCACCCCAGCGAAGCTGGGGTCCATGCAGAGTCGGTATGGATGCCAGCCTTCGCTGGCATGACGCAGGAGGACAGAGGACGCCGAAGAATGGCCGGAGCGCAGAACCACCAATATCACCTCGTCAAGCCGAGCGTCTGGCCGCTGATCGGCGCCTTCTCGGCGCTCTGCATGTTCGGCGGGCTGGTGCTGTGGATGCACGAGCTGAAGGGCGGCGTGCCGGTCATGGCGCTCGGCATCGCGGGCATCATCCTCACCATGTTCAGCTGGTGGTCGGACGTGATCGGCGAGGCCCATGGCGGCGACCATACGCCGGTCGTCCAGCTCCACCTGCGCTACGGCATGATCCTGTTCATCGCCTCGGAGGTGATGTTCTTCGTCGCCTGGTTCTGGGCCTATTTCGATTCCTCGCTCTTCCCCTCGGCCGTCGACGCCGTGGGAGGGATGTGGCCGCCCAAGGGCATGAAGGTGCTCGACCCGTTCGGCTTCCCTCTGCTCAACACCCTGATCCTGCTCTGCTCCGGAACCACCGTCACCTGGGCGCACCACGCCCTCATCCACGGCGACCGGCGCGGCCTGATCAAGGGCCTGTGGTGCACGATCCTGCTCGGCATGCTGTTCACCAGCATCCAGGCCTATGAGTACAGCCACGCGCCGTTCGGCTTCAAAGACAATATCTATTCGTCGACCTTCTTCATGGCGACCGGCTTCCACGGCGCCCACGTCATCATCGGCACCATCTTCCTGATCGTCTGCCTGGTGCGCTCCTACAAAGGCCATTTCACCCCGCAGCAGCATTTCGGCTTCGAGGCGGCCGCCTGGTACTGGCATTTCGTCGACGTGGTGTGGCTGTTCCTGTTCATCTTCGTCTACGTCTGGGGCGGCTGGGGCGCG
>JAXDPL010000157.1:0-15455 GCA_034668385.1 Sphingomonadales bacterium
ATGGCCGACACGCCCCCCGACCGACTCTCGCTCGACCCGCGCAGCCCGCATTTCGACGGCGACACCTTGCGTCGCGGGGTCGGCATCCGCTTCCGCGGCCGCGACCGCCACGACGTCGAGGAGTACAGCGTCTCGGAAGGCTGGATCCGGGTCCAGGCCGGCAAGACGATGGACCGCCACGGCCGGCCGCTGACGATCAGGCTGAGCGGCGAGGTCGAGCCCTATTTCACCGATGTCGCCGCCGAAGGCGACGGTGCGGAAGCTCCCGAAAGTCCCGCGGAGAGCTGACACCACTTCCAATGGACATATTACGTATCCGTAACGAGTTTCCGGCGCTCGCCCGCACCGACGGCGGGCGGCCGCGGCTCTATCTCGACGCTCCGGGCGGCACCCAGGCCTGCCGCCGGGCGATCGCCGCAATGGTCGCGCATCTCGAGACCGGGACGGCCAACAGCGGCGGCGCCTTCGCCACCTCCCTCGCCACCGACATCCTGAGCCAGGCGGCGCACGAAGCGATGGCCGACCTCATCGGCGGATCGCCGGACGAGATCGCCTTCGGCCCGAACATGACGACCCTGACCTTCGCCGTAGCGCGCGCGCTCGGCCGGCGCTTCGCGGCGGGCGACGAGCTGGTCGTGACCCGGCTCGACCACGACGCCAACGTCGCGCCGTGGCTTCTGCTCGCCCGCGACCTCGGAATGAATGTGCGCTGGCTCGACTTCGACCCCGAGAGCGGCCGGCTGCGGCTCGACCAGCTGCGCGGCCTGCTCGGCCCCAAGACCCGGCTGGTCGCGGTCGGCGGCGCCAGCAACGCGCTCGGCACGATCAACGACGTCGCCGCAATCGTCGGCCTGGTGCGCGAGGCCTCGAACGCCCTGGTCTATGTCGACGCCGTCCAGTCGGTCCCCCATCTCGCCACCGACGTGAAGGCGCTCGGCTGCGACTTTCTCGCCTGCTCGCCCTACAAATTCTTCGGCCCGCACCAGGGCGTCCTCTGGGGCCGGCGCGACCTCCTGGAAGGTCTCGAAGTCTACAAGCTGCGACCCTCGCCCGACTGGCCGGCCGCCGTCCGCTTCGAGACCGGAACGCCGTCGTTCGAGGGCCAGGCCGGGACGATCGGCGCGGTCGAGCATATCGCGTGGATCGGCGAGACCTGGGGCGGCGGTGGGGGCGGCACCCGTCGCGAGCGGATCGTCGCCGGGATGAAAGCGGTGGCCGCGCACGAGCGCGACCTTTGCGACCGTTTCCTCGCCGGCCTGCAGCGCCTGCCGCGCGTCCGCCTGTTCGGCCCGCCCGAGGCCGAGGGCCGGGTCCCGACCTTCTCGGTCACGATCGAGGGCCTGACCGCCCGCCAGGCCGCCGAACGGCTCGCCGAGCAGAACATCTTCGTCTGGTCGGGCAATTTCTACGCCAAGGAAGCGATCACCCGCCTCGGCCTCGATGCCGCCGGCGGGCTCCTGCGGGTAGGTTTCTGCCAGTACAGCAGCGAAGACGAGGTGGACCGGCTGCTCGAGGCGCTGGAGGCGCTTTAGCAGCGCTAGACCTTGGGCGCGATCACGGTCGGCAAGGGGGTTTCGCGCTCGCCGCGCCGCTTTCGCAGCCGGTAGCGGCTTTGATATTCGCGCCGCTGCTTGGCGACTTCGTAGAGGACGATGCCGGAGCTGGTTCCCAGGTTCAGGCTTTCGATCATCCCGAACATCGGGATGCTGACGCACATCTCGCTTCGCTCGACGGCGAGGTCGCTGATCCCCACCGCTTCGCTGCCGAACCAGACGGCGAGCTTGGGATAGGCTGCGTAATCGCCCTCGTGCAGGAAGATGCACGCCTTGCCCTTGACGTGCGGCGAGGTGGCGATCGACCTGAAGCCCTTGCTCTCGAGATAGTCGAGGCATTCGCCGGTGCTGTCGAAGCGCCTGACGAACGTCCATTTGACGGCGCAGACCGACGTCTTCGACACCGCCTTCGGCTCGCGCAATTGCTGCCAGTCGTCCGGCAGCGAGCGGCGCGGGTCGACGACATAGACCTTCCGGACCCTCAGGGCGTTCACGTTGCGGATCACCGTCCCGATAGTCATCGATTGCGAATGGAAATTGGTGGCTGTCCCCAATTGCTCTGTCCCCCGGACAGGGCTTAGCGCCGCTGGCGGCGCCTGGACGACTGCCTCGAAACGTCCCCCGGACGTTTTCGTGACGCGCTTTGCGCGTCACCGCTGATGAAAGCGCCGCCCTGTCCCCCGGACAGGGCTAAGCACCGCTTCGCGGTGCTTACGCTTTCATGGTGCCCAGGAGAGGACTCGAACCTCCACGCCCTTGCGAGCGCCAGCACCTGAAGCTGGTGCGTCTACCAATTCCGCCACCTGGGCACGGGACACAAGCCGGTAGGCGGCGCGGACTAGGGGTCGCCGCCGCGCTTGTCAACGCAAGGGGGAGCGGGCAAGGGAGCGCCGACTTCGACAGCTTTCAAGGGACGGCGAATGGATCGTCTGGTTACTTTGTTCGGCGGCGGCGGCTTCGTCGGGCGTTACGTGGCGCAGGCTTTGTTCCGCGCCGGCGCCCGGGTGCGCATCGCCCAGCGCAACCCCGGCACCGCTTACTTCCTGAAGCCGCTCGCCGGCCTCGGCCAGGACCAGTTCGTCGCGGTCGACGTGCGCGATCCTGCCCGGGTCCGCGCCGCCGTGAGCGGCAGCGACGCAGTGGTCAACCTCGTCGGGGTGCTCAAGGGCAATTTCCAGGCGATGCACGTCGACGCGGCGCGCACCATCGCCGAGGCCGCGGCGGCCGAGGGCGCCTCCACGCTCGTCCACCTCTCGGCGATCGGCGCCGAGGCGGAATCGGATTCGGCTTATTACCGCACGAAGGGCGAAGGCGAGGCGGCGGTTCGCGCCGCCTTCCCCGCCGCGACGATCGTCCGCCCCTCGCTCGTCTTCGGGCGCGAGGACAATTTCGTCAACCGCTTCGCCGGGCTCGCCCGACTCGCGCCCGTGCTTCCGGTGGTGAAGCCCGGGATGCGGATCCAGCCGGTCTACGCGGCGGATGTCGGGCGGGCGATCGCGGCCGCTGTGCTCGATCCCGGCAGCCATGCCGGACGCACCTACGAGCTGGGCGGGCCGCAGGTGATGACGATGCGCGAGCTGATGGCCTGGGTCTGCGAGACCACCGGCCGAGGCCGCGCCCTGGTCGACGTCCCCGATCCGGTCGCCGCCGCCCTCGCCCGCCTCACCGGCTGGCTGCCCGGCGCGCCGCTCACCTGGCAGCAATGGCTGATGCTCCAGCGCGACAGCATCGTCTCGCCGGGCGTGGCCGGGCTCGAGGCGTTCGGCGTCGCCAAGACGCCGCTCGTCGCGGTGGCCGAGGGCTGGCTGACCTCGTACCGCCGCCACGGCCGCTTCGCGGCCAAGCAACCTTATTGAGCCGCGCGCGGCCGGAGCCTTATGCCCGACATATTGACCATCATCCTGCTCGGCATCGTCGAGGGCGTCACCGAGTTCCTGCCCGTCTCCTCGACCGGCCACCTGATCCTCGCGGGCGCCCTGCTCGGCTACGACGAGAACCACTGGAAGGTGTTCAACGTCGTCATCCAGCTGGGCGCGATCCTCGCCGTCGTCGTGCTCTACTGGCGCACCTTCCTGGCGGTGCTCACGGGCCTTGTCCGCCGCGAGCCCGAATCCTGGCGCTTCCTGCGCAACGTGCTGGTCGCCTTCCTGCCCTCGGCGGTCCTCGGCCTTCTGCTCCACAAGCAGATCGAGGCGATGCTGGGAAGCCCGACCATCGTCTCGGTGGCGCTCATCGTCGGGGGAATCGCCATCCTCGCCATCGACCGCGGGCAGACGCGCGGCGAGGAGCGCGGAGTCGCCGACATCCCGCTCGGCAAGGCGGTGGGCATCGGCTTCATCCAGTGCCTGTCGATGATCCCGGGGGTCAGCCGCTCGGGCGCGACCATCCTCGGGGCGTTCTCGCTCGGTGTCGAGCGGCGCACGGCGGCCGAGTTCAGCTTCTTCCTCGCCGTCCCGACCATGCTCGGCGCCACCACGCTCGAGCTGGCCAAGAACCACGACCATCTCGGCGTGAGCTTCGCGGCGATCGCCCTTGGCTTTGTCGTCTCCTTCGTCGTCGCCCTGGTCGTCATCCGCTGGTTCATCGGCCTCGTTTCGCGGCGCGGCTTCGCCCCGTTCGGCTGGTACCGGATCGCCGCCGGCGGCCTCGCGCTCGCGTGGCTGCTGACGCGTTAAGCGATTGACTTCACAGCCGTTGCTGCCATCGTAACGGCGAAGGGGATTGCTCATGCCGTTTGTCCTGCTCACCGCGCTGGCGCTCGCCGGCGCCTCCCCCGCCGCCGACCAGGCGACGCCGCCCGCACCGCCGCCGGCGAACGCCGCAACCGCCGCGACCCCGGCCGATCCGGAGCGGATGGCGCTGGCGCGGCAGGCGATCGATTATCTCTGGCCGCTCGGCACCTATCGCCGATTGATCGCAAACTCGATGGACGGCATTGCCGAAATGATGGTCGGGACGGCGCTCGACATGAAGACGGACGACATGGTCCCGCCGGGAGCGAGGCCGCGCGGAATGCCGAGCGGCACGCTGCGCGAAGTCATGGCGAAGCAGGATCCCTATTTCGAGGAGCGGATGCGCATCCTGTACCGCGTGATGGGCGAGGAAATGGCCCCGATCGCGAGCCACGTGGAACCGCAGGTGCGCGAGGCCCTCGCGACGATCTACGCGCGGCGGTTCACGGCCGAGCAGCTCGCCGACATGAACCGGTTCTTCGCGACTCCTTCGGGCCGGGCCTATGCGGCGGATTCCCTGACGGTCTATACCGACCCGGAGATGACCCGTGCCATGGCGGCTATGATGCCCGAGATGATGAAGGCGATGCCGGCGATCATGAACAGGTTCCAGACCGAGACGGCGCACTTGCCGCCCCCCAAGGGGACCTCGCCCCATCCGGCTCGCCCCGGCGGCTAAGGCCGTTCAGGCGCGGCTCAGCCGCCCGGCGGCAAGGTTCGGGACCGACTCGCCTGACGAGGCGTTGTCGTTCGAAGCTTCGACGGAGAGCCACAGTGCGTAACCTTGTCCTTGCCGCGGGCTTGCTGGGCCTGGCCGCGCCGGCCGCGGCCCAGCCGCGCCATCCGGCCCCCTATCCGCCGCCATCCCGGATCGAGCAGCGGTTGCCGCGCCCCGACGAGGTCGAGCGGATCGGCACGATGATCGAGCGGGTGACCGACGCCCTGCTCGACGTCGACGTCGGCCCGGTCGCCGACGCGATCGATCCCTACCGGCGCTACGATCCGCGGCGCGGGCCCGAGACGCTCGGCGAACTCGCCACGCGCCGCGATCCCTATGCCCGCCGGCGCCTGCACGCCGAGATCGAGGACACCACCGCCGGAGTCGGCGCGGCGACGCGCGAAGTGGCGGCGATGACGCCGCTGGTGCGCATGGCGATCGCCGACACCCTGCGCCATATCGACGATGCGGTGCGCGAAAGCCGGCTTCGCCGCGACCGCGACTATCGCGACGATCGGCGCGAGGATCCCCGCGGCCGCTGAAAAGCGGGGATAAGGCACGCACCGCTGTGGACGGGGGCTCGCCCCCGCCGCTAAGACGTGAGCCGCCATGTGGCAGATCTACCAATTCCCGCTCTGCCCCTTCTCCCGCAAGGTCCGGCTGATGCTGGCCGAGAAGGGCGTCGCCCACGAACTGGTGCGGGAATTGCCTTGGGAGCGCCGCGACGAGTTCGCCGACCTCAACCCGGCCGGGACGACTCCGGTCCTCGTCGAGGAATCGCGCGGCATCGTTCTGATCGACAGCATGGCGATCTGCGAATATTTCGAGGAGACGGTCGACAAGGCGCCGATGATCCCGGGCACCGCGCCGAACCGCGCCGAAGTGCGGCGGCTGGTCGCCTGGTTCGACGAGGGGCTTCATCGTGAGGTGGTTCGGCCGCTGATGGAGGAGAGGATGGTGAAACGGCTGGTCAGCCGCGACCCGCCGGACACCAAGGTGCTGCGCGACGCGATGAAGACCGCCAACGCCCATCTCGACTATATCGACTTTCTGCTCGACCACCGTCGCTGGCTGGCCGGACCGGTGCTGAGCCTCGCCGACCTCGCCGCCGCGGCGCAGCTCTCGGTCGCCGACTATCTCGGCGGCATCGACTGGCGCGGCCACAAGCAGACCGCCGACTGGTACATGGTGATGAAGTCGCGGCCGAGCTTCCGCTCGTTGCTGGCCGAGCGCATGGAGGTGATCACGCCGCCGCCCCACTACGACAAGGTGGATTTCTAGGATCCGAGTCTCCCTGTGCGCGAAGCGCATGGGGAGGACAAGAAAAAGGCCCGGGGTTGCCCCCGGGCCTTTCGCTTTTCCGCCGAAGACCGACCCTTTAGCGGCGGCCGCCCATGAAGCGGAGCAGGAACAGGAACATGTTGATGAAGTCGAGGTAGAGCGCGAGCGCGCCCATCACCGCGACCTTCGACGCCGTCTCGCCGGTGCCGCCGACCACGAAGTAAAGGCTCTTGATCTTTTGCGTGTGGTAGGCGGTGAGGCCGGCGAAGATCAGGATTCCGACGAGGCTGATCGTCATGCCCAGTGGGCCGCTCGGCCAGATGAAATTGATCGCCATCGCCACCAGCAGCCCGACGAGCCCGATCAGCAGGAAGCTCGCCCAGCCGTCGAGGTCGCGCTTGGTCGTATAACCCCACAGGCTGAGGCTGGCGAAGCCGGCCGCGGTGGCGAAGAAGGTCTGCGCCACCGAGGTCGAGGTGTAGATGAGCAGGATGGTCGACAGCGACGCGCCGACCAGAGCGGCATAGGTCCAGAACAAGGCCTTCGCCGTCGTGCTCGACATGCGGTTGAGGCCGAAGTTCATGGCGAGGATGATCGCCAGCGGCGCCAAGGCGACGATCCAGCCGAGGCCGGACGGGCGACCGGTGGCCGGGTTGATGAGCGCCATGACCGCGCCGCTCTTCGCCATCAGCATCGCCACGATGCCGGTGAGCAGCACGCCCGAGGCCATGTAATTGTAGACGGACAGCATATAGGACCGCAGCCCCGCGTCGTAGACCGCGCCTTCCCGGCCGATCGTCGCGGCCGTCTGCGGCGAGGCGGTCGCGCGCGGGTCAAATCCATTCGCCATTTCGTTTCACTCCATGACGCGGCGGAAACGACCGCCGCTGCGCTTAATATCGGAGGGATGGCGGGCCGGTTCAAGGAAAACCGGTCGCCTGGGTCTTCCGCCTGCGATAGAGCGGCGGCGTGATGCTCCGCCTGTTCGTCGCCATCCGCCCGCCAATCGCGATTCGGGAGCGGCTGCTGGCGACGATGGGCGGAGTGGCCGGCGCACGCTGGCACAGCGAAGAACAACTCCACCTAACCCTTCGCTTCATTGGCGAGGTCGACCGCCATTCGGCGCGCGACGTCGACGCGGCGCTCGGCGCCGTCCATCATCCGCCGTTCGAGATCGCCCTGGCCGGAATCGGCGCGTTCGACCGGCGCGGCGAGCCGGTCGCGCTCTGGGCTGGAGTCGCGCCCCACGAGCCGCTCAAGGTCCTCCACAACAAGATCGACCAGGCGACCGCCCGCGCCGGCCTCCCGCCGGAGCGCCGCGCCTTCACCCCGCACATCACGCTCGCCCGACTGCCGCGCGGCGCCGGGCCGGTAAAGGCCCTGCTCGAGACGTCCGGAGGCCTGACCAGCCCACCCTTCGCGGTCGAGGAATTCAGCCTGTTCGAAAGCCGCCTGACGCCCGAAGGGGCGGTCTACACGCGGCTCGAGCGCTACTCGCTCGCCTGAGCCGCGCTTTTCTCCCGCCGCCACAGCCAGTAGGAATAGACGACCGGCACCCCCACCATCACCGCGATTCCCGCGCCGAACAGGGTCGCCCGCAGGCCGGAGGGGATTGGGACGAAGGCGGAAAGCAGGAGCAGCAGCCCGCCCCCCACCATCAGCTTGCCGCCGAGGCGGTGGGTCTTGATCCACACCTCCTCGCTGGCAAGAGTCCAGGGCGTGCGGATACCGACGAGGTACATCCGGCGCGACTTGCCGAGTTGGTTGCCGATCAGCACGAAGGTGAGGCCGAGCGCGCCGGTCATGATCGCGAAGGTCCTGAAGCCCCAGTGCAGCGCGGCCGACAACGTCACCGTGTCGACCGCGACCATGACGATGAGCAAGGCGGTCCATCCCCAGAGATAGAGGCCCTGGCTCCGGTCCAGATTGCGCTCACGCGGCTCGAGCGCGGGCAGGAACCAGAAGAAGGCGGCGAACAGCACGGTCATGGCGGGCGCGGTCATCAGCGCCACCCACTTGGAGGCGTAGCGGTCGGCCTCGCCGGCGAGGTTCCAGTGCACCGGCAGTTGCAGGCCGGCCGGCGCACGGCTCGCGACCAGGGCGCCGACCGCCGCCATGCCCGCCGCCAGCAGCAGCGACAGGATCAAGAGCATCTTCTTGGTCATCACCCCTCCTCCTTCCCGTTGGGCTGCACGCCCATCCGCCCCATGAAGCCGAGCAGCACTTCCTCCAGCGCAGAGAGATTGAGGCTGTAGAAGATCGTCGCCCCCTTCTGGTCCGCCTGGATCAGCCCGGCCTCCTTGAGCTTGGCGAAATGGCCGGACATGGTCGGCTTGGAGACGTCGAAGCCCTCGGCCAGTTCGCCCGCGGTCTTAGAGCCGCTCTTCAGCCGCTCGAGGATCTCCCGCCGGGTCGGGTGGGCCAGGGCCTCGAAGACATTGTTCACCGGCCGCCGGCCTTCACGAAGGCGGCGATGGACGCGGCGACTCCGTCGGCGAGCGGAAGATCCGGGTTGCCGTACGTCGCGAAGTTCGCGGCCCGGTCGTCCGACGCCACCGCCTTCAGCACGTGATTGACGCCGGGCAGGATCACCAACTTCGCCTTCGCGTCGGCGGCGGCCAGGCGGCGAGCGTCGCCCTCCCCGATCTGCAGGTCCTTATCACCCTGGACGATCAGCACCGGCCCGCGGAACGCGGCAACCAGCGCGGCCGGATCGTACGTCATCATCTCGGTGAGAAAGCCCTGCACCTGCGGCGCGAATAGCGGCATGAGGGCGGGGTTCATTCCCGTCGTATCGACCCGCTGCCCCGCCTTCAACTTGTCGAGTGCGGCGAACGCCTCGGGGAGCAGCGGCGCGTTGGCCGGATTGGCCTGCAATTGCTCACGGATGATCTGGTCGAGGGGCCGGCCCGCCGCCGAGATCAGCACGAGGCCGCATATTCCTTCCGGCTGCCGCGCGGAGGCGAGGGCGACGAGGCCGCCTTCGCTGTGCCCGGCCACCCAGACGCAGCGCGCGCCGGTCTCCGCCCGCAGCGCCTTCACCCACGCATGGATGTCGCCGGCATAATCGGCGATCGTTACTTGGTTCGCGTCGGCGATCGCGGCGCGGCTGCCGAACATGCCGCGCTTGTCGATTCGGACCGTGGAGACGCCGTCGGCAGCCAGCGCTTCGGCCAGCAGCCGGTAAGGCGAGGCCTTGACGCCGAGCGGGTTGTTGCCGTCGCGGTCGGTCGGACCCGAGCCGGGTATGATCAGCAGGACGGGCGCGCGCGATGAGGATGCCGAAAGCATGGTTCCCTTGAGCGGACCCTGCGGGCCCGGAGCCTCGACCTCCCGTGAGACGGGCGTGGATGCGGCTGCGAGCGTGGCGGCGAGGAGAAGCGAGATCATGGCGAAGCCCCCTTTCATTAGGTATTTAGGCAAATACCTAAATTACCGGCGCACGTCAAGCTCCGAATGCGCTCAGCAGCCGGTCGACCATGGCGTAATAGCCGGTACCCCACAGGCGCACGTGCACCAGGGCCGGGAAGAGTTGATAGAGCGGCAGCCTCTCCCTCCACCCTGGCGCGAGCGGTCCGTAGGCCTCGCGGAACGCTTCCGGCGGGCTGCAGAAGAGCTCGAGCATCGCGAGATCGACCTCGGCATCGCCATGATAGCAGGCGGGGTCGATGAAGCCGACGACCGTCCCGTCGCGGACCAGGATGTTGCCGGTCCAGAGGTCCCCGTGCAGAAGCGCGGGCTGCGGAGTGGCGGGAAGCAGATCGGGGAGTCGCCGGGCGAGCCGATCCACCCGCTCGCGCCACGGGCGGTCCAGCACGGCCGCCGTCGCGACGAGCCTCTGCTCCCCCCAGAAGCGAGGCCAGTCGGCCGTCTCGCGATTATCGAAGGCCACCGTTCCGATCGCATAATCGACAGGCCAGCCATAGGCCGTCGAAACCTGGCCATGCAGCTGGCGCAGCACATGCCCGAGATCGGCCCAAGCCTTCGTGCTGAACACGCCGTCATTCTCGACACAAGCGAGCAGCAGGACGTTCTCATATTCCGCTTCGACGGCGGGGACCGGGCACCCCGCCTGCGCCAGAGCCCGCAACATCGCGGCCTCGGCGGCCACGGAGGGGCTCTTCTTCGCGACGCTGGCGTGCTCGCCTCGGCGGACGATCAGCACTTCGGAGACGCTTTCCCCGCCGACCCGCTCCAGCCGCTCCTCCGCGACCCCGGTAAGGACGGCGACCCGGCCGGCGAAGGCGCTCACCCCGTCCTCTCCGCAATCCGGCGGGCGAGCGCCCTCGCCGCCTCGGAAACCTCCGCCCAGGCCGCTTCGAAATGGCTGTCGTCGCCATAATAAGGGTCGGCCACCGGCTGCCCCTCCCGGCCTTCGACATGGTCGAGGAGCAGAGAGAGCTCGGCCTTGGCGCCCGGCGGCTCCATGCGCCTGAGATCGGCGAGGTTGTGGGCGTCGAGCGCGACGATGTAGTCGAAGCGTCGGAAATCCGCCGGGCCGACCTGCCGGGCCCTCAAGTGCGAAATGTCTATGCCGTTCCTGGCGGCGACCGCGGCGGCTCGGCGATCGGGCGGGTAGCCGATATGCCAGTCGCCGGTTCCGGCGGAATCGATCTCGACGTCGAGTCCAAGCCGCTTCGCTTCCGCCCGGAACGCCGCTTCGGCCAGCGGCGAACGGCAGATATTGCCGAGGCAGACGAACAGCACCGAAACCGTCAACCGCGCCTCCTGTTACGAGCGGCGGCGCCGTGCTAGCCAGTTGGCACAGGCAGCACAATGGAGGGGGCATGGCGGCGAACGGGGAAACGCGAGCCGCGCCGGCGCGCATCGGCGCCTATGCCTGGTACGCCCTCATCGTCCTGGTGCTCGTCTATGTCGTCAACTTCATCGACAGGCAGATCGTCTCGATCCTCGCCCAGGACATCAAGGCCGACCTCAGGGTTGACGACGCCCAGATCGGATTCCTCTACGGCACCGCCTTCGCCGTCTTCTATGCGCTGTTCGGAATTCCGCTCGGGCGGCTGGCGGACAGCTGGTATCGCGGCCGTCTGATCGCGATCGGGCTCGGCCTGTGGTCGTCGATGACGATCCTCTCAGGCCTTGCGAGTAGCTTTGGGATGCTCGCGGTGGCTCGGATCGGCGTCGGCATCGGCGAAGCGAGCGCCTCGCCGGCGGCTTACTCGATGATCTCGGACCGTTTCCCGCGGGAAAGAAGGGCGACCGCCCTCTCGGTCTATTCGAGCGGACTCTATATCGGCGGCGCGCTCAGCCTGCCGATCGGCGGCTTCGTTCTCAGTGCGTGGAACCGCATGTGGCCGCACGGCCTGGGCGCGCCGCTCGGCCTCGTCGGCTGGCAGGCCGCCTTCTTCACGGTCGGATTGCCCGGCCTGTTCCTCGCTCTGTGGGTGCTGACGCTGAGAGAGCCGGTACGCGGCGGCCTCGACGGCCTGCCGCAGCCTCTGGTCCGGGCCAACGCCTGGCGCGACTTCGGGCGCGAGCTGGCGGCGATCCTCCCACCCTTGACGCTCCTCACCGCCGCCCGGCGGCGGGGCGCGCTGCCGGCCAACCTTGCGGCGCTCGCGCTCGTCGCTTGCGTCGCCTGGGGTTTGGCGCGCGCGACCGGCGACACGCCGCAATGGGCGGCCTACGGTCTTGGCGTCTACGCCATCTTCTCGTGGGTTCAGTCGCTGCGCTGGCGCGACCCGCCCACGCACCGCCTGATCTGGGGCACGCCCGCGGTTGCGATGCTCGCCGTGGCGTTCGGCAGCATCTCGTTCATGACCTATGCGATCGCCTTCTGGGTGCCGCCTTACGCGCTTCGGACCTTCTATGCCGGCCCCGCAGCGTCCGCGCAGATCTTGCACGGCTTTACCGCCGCGGAGGAAGTCGCGGCGATCGTCGGCTGGTCGGCGGCGGTGGCGGCGGCCTCCGGAGTGATCCTCGGCGGCATCGTCGCCGACCGCTGGCGCCTCAGCGACCCGCGCGGCCGCATCTGGGTCAACATGTTCGCGGTCGTCCTTCCCGCGCCGGCGGTCTGGTACATGTTCACCACTCACAGTCTCACCGGTTTCTATCTGGCGAGCCCGGTCGTTCAGCTGTTCGGTTCGGCCTGGGTGGGCGCGGCCGTCGCCACCCTGCAGGATCTCGTCCTGCCGCGCATGCGCGCCACCGCCGGCGCGACCTATGTGCTGGGCACCACCATGGTCGGCCTGGCGCTCGGCCCCTATTGCGCCGGCAAGATGTCGGTCCTCACGGGCAGCCTTTCGACCGGCGTCCTCAGCCTCTACGTCGTGCCGCCCTTCACCCTGCTGACCCTCTGGCTCTGCTCCCGCCGCCTCGGCGAACTCGAAGCGAGCCGGATCGAACGGGCCCGCGCCGCGGGGGAAGAGGTTTAGCGCGGCACCAGCACGCCGCAGGCGATGCGCGCGCCGGAATTGCCGGAAGGATCGGTCCGATAATCGTCGGCCTGGGCGTGGATCACCACGGCCGCGCCGTCCCCGTCGAGCAAGGCATCGGCGCTGGGACCGGCGAGGGTTGCGTCGGCGATTGCAAATTCGTAGCGGCCGCGCCGGTCGGCACCAACGACCAGGTTGGGAAGATCGCCCATGTGCATGCCCATGGGATTGTCCTTGCCATGTTGCCGCGCGGTCGGGTTCCAATGCGGCCCCGCGCTCGCGAAGGCCGGTGGATCGCAGCGGCCGACAGCGTGGAAATGGACTGCGTAGATGCCCGGCGCGAGGTCCGCCGCGTCCACGCGGACGCGCAGCGAATGGCCGGCAGCGCGGACCGCCGCGCGGGCGGCCAAGCGGCCGTCCGGCATCTTGATCTGTGCGAAAGCCGCGATCGGAACCGGGGCGTCGCCGGCAGCAGCCGAATGGTTTGCTGCGCATCCTGCCAAGGTCGCGGCCGCGGCCGCGGTGACCAAGGTCAGCTTCATTTCGCCACCTCCTCTCGGGAGAGGAGCCTCAGGCGCTCCTCGGGGCTCGGCCGATCCCGTACCAGCGCAGCCCGGCCTGCTCCACCTCTTCCGGCGGATAGACGTTCCTCAGGTCGACGAAGATCGGCTGCGTCATGGTCCTCGCAAGCCGCTCCAGGTCGAGCGCCCGAAGCACGTCCCATTCGGTGACCAGCACCACCGCGTCGGCGCCGGCGGCCGCGGCATAGGGATTGTCGAAGAATTCGACCCCCTCCATCAGCGGTCGCGCCTGTTCGACCCCCTCGGGATCGTAACCGCGCACCTTCGCGCCCGCGTCCTGTAGGGCCTGGACGATGCTGATCGACGGTGCATCGCGCATGTCGTCGGTGTTCGGCTTGAAGGTGAGCCCGAGGATCGCGACGGTCCGCCCCCGCGCCTCGCCGCCGAGCGCCTGGATGACCTTGCGCCCCATCGCGCGCTTGCGGGCGTCGTTGACCTTGACGACGCTCTCGACGATCCTGAGCGGCGCTCCGCGGTCTTCGGCGGTCTTCAAAAGGGCCAAAGTGTCCTTGGGGAAGCAGGAGCCGCCATAGCCTGGCCCGGCGTGGAGGAACTTCGATCCGATCCGATTGTCGAGGCCGATGCCGCGGGCGACGTCCTGGACGTCGGCGCCGACCCGCTCGCAAAGGTCGGCGATCTCGTTGATGAAGGTGATCTTGGTCGCCAGGAAGGCGTTTGCGGCATATTTGGTGAGCTCGGCGGTCCGCCGGCTGGTGAACAGCAACGGCGCCTTGTTGAGATAGAGCGGACGGTAGATTTCGCGCAGGATCTCGGCCGCCTCCTCGTCCTCGATGCCGACGACGATCCGGTCGGGACGCTTGAAATCCTCGATCGCCGCGCCCTCGCGCAGGAATTCCGGATTGGAGACGACCCAGGCCCTGGCCCCGGGCGCCGTCTCTCGAAGGATCCGCTCGACCTCGTCGCCGGTGCCGACGGGAACGGTCGACTTGGTGACGACGACGGCCGGCCGATTAAGCGCGCCGGCAATCTCCTCGGCCGCCCCGAACACGTAGCTGAGGTCGGCATGGCCGTCGCCGCGCCGCGATGGCGTGCCGACGGCGATGAACACCGCCTCGGCGTCGGCCACGCCGGCGGCGAGATCGGTGGTGAAGGAAAGGCGGCCGTCGCGCACGTTGCGTTCGACCAAATGGTCCAGCCCCGGCTCGTAGATCGGCATGACGCCGCCGCGCAGCGCGTCGATCTTGCGCTCGTCCTTGTCGACGCAGACGACGTCGTGACCGAAGTCCGAGAAGCAGGCCCCGGAAACGAGGCCGACATAACCCGTCCCGATCATCGCAATCCGCATCGAAAGCTCCGCTGTGGCTGAGGTGGCGCCCGCTTAGCCCCCGCTCCGCCGTCGCGACAAGCGCTTTCGGGACAGGCGCGCTTGCACCTCGGATGCCCGCAAAAAAGAAGGAGCCGGTCCGAAGACCGACTCCTCCTCTTTGTGTTGCGTCCCGCCTCGCGGCGGACCCGCCTACTTACCAGCCGGAGCCGGGGCCGTAGGTGATCTCGACGCGCCGGTTCTGCGGCTCGCGCACGCCGTCGGCGGTCTCGACCAGCGGACGGCTCTCGCCGAACGCCTGGGTGGTCATCACGCCGTCGGGGATGCCGCGGCCGGCCAGGTAGGACCGGACGGCGTCGGCACGACGTTGCGACAAGCCGACATTGTACTGGTCGGAGCCCGACCGGTCGGCGTGGCCGGCGATCATCACCTGGGCCTGGCCGCAGGTCTGATACGCGGCAGCCGCGTTGTCGAGGATCGCAGCCGCCTGCGGGGTGATGTCCGACTTATCCCAGTCGAAGAACACCATGAACGGCCCGGCCTGGCACTGCTGCGGCGGAGGCGGCGGCGGCGGCGGCGGAGGCGGAGGCGGAGGCGGAGGCGGCGGCGGAGGCGGCGGAACCGGAACCGGCGGAGGCGGCGGAGCGCCGAAGTTGAAGGTCAGGCCGCCCAGAAGGCTGTGCGACCGGAACCGCATCTTGGTGTCCTGCCCGTTGAACGCCACCATCTTCACGTCGGGGACGTTGAAGAAGCGGTACTTCACCGTCACGTCGACATTGTCGCTGATCGCCTGGCGGACGCCGGCGAAGAGCTGCCACGCGATGCGGGAATCGGAGTCGTCGAGGAACGGCGACTGGTTGGAGAAGACGCGCATGTTGCTCGCCTTCACCCGCGCCATGCCGACGCCGCC
>JAXDPL010000158.1:0-9570 GCA_034668385.1 Sphingomonadales bacterium
GAGGCCCGGCAGGCTCGGCCGCCCGACCCGCACGGCGCGGCCGAGCACGCCCTGGGCGTAATCGGCAATGCCCTTCAGCTCCGAGCCGCCGCCGGTCAGCACCACCTGCCGCCCGAACGGTCCGCCGAAGCCGAGATCCTTCAACGCCGCGGCGATCTCGCCGGTCAGATGCTCGAGCCTCTGGCGGATGACGGCGATGAGCTGGGCGCGGGTGATGCGCGAGGCTTCCGTCCCCTCTTCCGAGCCGGCGATCGGCGACAATTCGATCATGTCGTGATTGTCGCGTGGGCTGGTCATCGCCGAGCCGTAGAAGCATTTCATCCGCTCGGCCTCGACCCGCCGAGTGCCGAAGGCGGAGGCGATGTCGTCGGTGACGTCGATGCCGCCGACCGGCAGCGACTTGAGGCCGACCAGCATTCCGCCGGCGAACACCGAAACGTTGGTGACCCCCGCGCCGAGCTCAACCAAAGCGACTCCGAGCTCGCGCTCCTCGTCGCTGAGGCACGCCTTGCCCGCCGCCACCGGCGACGCGACGATCGCCTCGACGCCGAGATGGGCCGAGCGGACGCAAAGGTCGAGGTTTCGGACCGGCGAGGGTTCGGCGGCGATGACGTGGATGTCGACGCCGAGCCGGTCGGCGTGGAGGCCGAGCGGCTTCTTCACCCCCTGGAGGCCGTCCAGCGTATAGAGGGCGGGCAAAGCGTGGAGGATCATCCGCCCTTCGGCGTCGATCGAATCCCGCCCGACCGTGAGAAGCTCGTCGACATCCTCCTTGACGATGCGGCGGCCGCCGATCTGGACCTCGACGCTGGCCAGCGAGCTGACCAGCCCGCCGGCCGAGAAGCCGACGAACACGTCCTCGATGTTGCTCGCCGCGATCCTCTCGGCCTGCTCGACCGCCTCGCGGATCGCGCCCTCGGTCCGCTCCATGTCGGCGATGAAGCCGCGCTTGACGCCCTGGCTCTGGCGCTGGCCGGTGCCGAGGATCTTCAGCGAGCCGTCGTCGGCCGGCTCGGCGATCAGCGCCGAGACCTTCGACGAGCCGACGTCGAGGGCGGTGACCAGGCGGCGGGCGGGGGCGGGGGCCGGGCGCTTCATCAGATCGTCTTCGTCACGTCGACTCCGCCGGCGGTCGGCGGCGGCGGAGCGGGCGGCGGCGGCGCCTTGTCGGGGGCGATCGAGGGGATCGAACCGCCGGGATCGCCGGGAACCCGGATGACGAAGCGGCCCGGGATACGCATGTCGAAGCGGACGAAGCCGCGGCCGAGCAGGGGCGTGTTCTGATCCATTCGGGCGAAACGGTCGAGCGCCCGGCGCGCCTCGTCCGGCCCTTCGGGAAGCGACAGAGTCTCGCCGGTCTGGAAGCGTATGTCCCAGCGGCGGCCGCCGATCCAGGTCGCTCCGGCCATGACCGGCTTGAGCTGGGGCGCGGCGCCGACCAGCCGGGCGAGATCGCCGGCATGCCGGTTCGCCTCCGGCCCGATCACCAACGGCAGCGCCGGCATCGCCTCGAGCCGCACCGGCTGGAGCACGACCCCGTCGAGGTCGATCAGCGCGAGCCGGCGGTTGTTCTGCCAGATCGCGGCCGGCCGCCGCTCGACGATGTCGACGACCAGGGTGTCGGGAAGGCGCCGCGACACGCGGGCGTCGCGCACCCAGCCGAAGCGGAGCAGGCGCTGGCGGGTCGCCTCGAGGTCGACCAGCGCCATCGCGGACGACGGCTGATCGAACGCGATATTGTAGACCTGGATCTGCGGGATGTGATGCGTGCCCTTGATCTCGACGTGCTTCAGCGAAAAGCCGGCCTCGCCCGCCACTTCGCCGGCCGTGAGCCCGAGCGCCTGGGGCACGCGCAGCATGACGAGCGACGCGAAGAAGATGGCGGCGAGAAGGCCGGCGAAGACCCAGCCGCTCACCCGCCGCACCGCCTCGCCGAGCGCGCTGGGCGGCGGGGCCGCCCTGCCGCGGCCTTGCGGCTTGCGGCCTGTACCGGCCCTGGAACGCGGCCCGGCGCCGCGCGCGGCTCTCGCGCTCATAAGGCTTCCTCCACGATCCTCTGCACCAGCTGCGCATAGCTCATGCCGCGATGCCTCGCCTGCTCCGGCACCAGGCTCAAGGGCGTCATGCCGGGCTGGGTATTCACTTCGAGCAGATAGAGGCCGGCTTCGCCACGTTCGTCGTCCCACCGGAAGTCGGCGCGCGAGCAGCCTAGGCAGCCGAGCATTGTGTGCGCCTTCACCGCCATCGCCATCGCCGCCTCGGCGATATCCGCCGGAATCGCCGCCGGGCAAACGTGCTGCGTCAGGCCGTCGGTATATTTGGCGTCGTAATCGTAGAAGCCGCGCGTCGGCACCAGCTCGGTCACCGCCAGCGCTTCGTCGCCGAGCACCGCGACGGTCAGCTCGCGGCCGCGGATGAAGGGCTCGGCGAGCAGACGCTCGAAATGCTTCCACGGCCCTTCGCTCTCGCGCCCGATCGGGTCCCCGTAATTGGACTCGCTGGTGACGATGGCGACTCCGACCGACGACCCTTCGTTGACCGGCTTGACGACATAGGGCCGCTCCAGCGGGTCGCCTTCGTACAGGCTCTCGCTGGCCACGATCTCGCCCGCCGGCATGCGCACGCCGTGGGGGACGAGCACCATCTTGGTCAGCTCCTTGTCGATGGCGACGACCGAGGTCTCGAGGCCCGAATGGGTGTATTTGAGCCCCATCAGGTCCATCAGCCCCTGCACGCTGCCGTCCTCGCCGGGCGTTCCGTGCAGGGCGTTGAACACGACGTCGGGCTTCGCCGCGACGAGCCGCTGCGCCACGTCCCGCCCCATGTCGATCCGGGTGACCCGGTGCCCCAGGCCTTCGAGCGCGTCGGCCACCCCCGCGCCGCTCATCAGCGACACCTCGCGCTCGGAGGACCAGCCCCCCATCAGGACGGCGACGTGGAGGGGCTTCATGGCTCCTCCCCGGAACGGGGAGGGGGACCGCTCGAAGAGCGGTGGAGGGGGGCGAGCGCAGCGAGCACGGAGGCGTGGGGCCCCTCCACCATGCTTCGCATGTGTTGCAGCGAGATCGTGTCCCCCGGACACGATCTTGGACTGCCGGGGGCAGTCCAAAGCTGCAACACCCTCCCCGTTCCGGGGAGGATCACTTCCGCCTCACTCTTCACCGCTCACACCCACCCTTTGTATTTCCCATTCCAGCCTCACGCCCGAATGCTCGAACACCCGCCGCCGCACGTCCTCGCCGAGCGCCTCGATGTCCGCCGCTCTGGCCTTGCCGAGATTGAGCAGGAAGTTGCAATGCTTTTCAGAGACTTGTGCGTCACCAAGGGTGAGCCCCCGACAGCCCGCCGCCTCGATCAGCTTCCAAGCCTTGGTGCCCGGCGGATTCTTGAAGGTCGAGCCGCCGGTGCGGCTGCGCAGCGGCTGCGAGGCCTCGCGCTCTTCGGCGATCCGGTCCATCTCGGCACCGATCGCGGCGCGGTCGCCGGGCACGCCCTCGAACAGCGCCTCGACCACGACGGCACCGTCCGGCACGTCGGAATGGCGATAGGTGTAGCCGAAGCGCTCGCGCGGCCAGGTCTCGATCCGCCCGTCGCGAAGCACGAGCGTCGCCTCGACCAGCACGTCCGCGACCTCGCGGCCGTAGGCGCCGGCGTTCATCCTCACCGCCCCGCCCGCCGTTCCCGGAATGCCGCGCAGGAATTCGAGCCCCGCGATATGCGCGTCGCGCGCCTTCGAAGCGACCGTGATCCCCATCGCGCCGCCGCCGGCGCGCACCCGGTAGCCCGGCCCGACATGGACGTGCGCCATCGCCTTGGGCAGCCGCACCACCACGCCCGGCACGCCGCCGTCGCGCACGATCAGGTTCGAGCCGACTCCGACCGGCAGGACCGGAATCGCTGGATCCAGCTCGCGGAGAAAAGCCGAAAGGTCTTCGACATTCTTCGGCCTCACCAGCCACTCCGCCGGCCCGCCGGTGCGGAACCAGATGAAGTCGGCGAGCGAGCCGTGAGCCTCGACCTGGCCGGCCAAATCGGGGACAGCTACCGATTTCTGCTTCGGAAATTGGCGACAGCTACGTATTTCCGGCGCACCGGCGGGCGGCGCGGCGTCCGTGACGGAAATCGGTAGCTGTCCCCGATTTCTCATTTGCTGAGCCTCGCGCAGCGAATGCCGTCGGCGAGGCCGGCGGCCCATTTGGTGATGTCGCCGGCGCCGAGGCAGATCACCATGTCGCCGCGGGCGGCGATGTCGCGCAGGCTGAGGCAGAGGTCGTCGAGGTCGGCGACCGCCTTCACCGCGCGGTGGCCGCGCTGCTTCAGCCCCTCGACCAGAGCCTCGGCGTCGACCCCCTCGATCGGCTCCTCGCCGGCGGCGTAGACCGGCGCGACGAAGACGATGTCGGCATCGTTGAAGGCGCCCTGGAACTCCGTCATCAGGTCGCGGAGCCGCGTGTAGCGGTGCGGCTGGACGACGGCGATGACCCGCCCTTCCGCGCCTTCGCGGGCGGCCGAGAGGACGGCGCGTATCTCCGTCGGGTGGTGGCCGTAATCGTCGATGATCGCGGCGCCCTGGATCTCGCCCACCTTGGTGAAGCGGCGCTTGACGCCGCCGAACGTCTCGAAGCCGCGGGCGATCACCGGATCGGGGATTCCGAGCTCGACGGCGACCCCGATCCCGGCCAGCGCGTTCTGGACGTTGTGCCGGCCCGGCATCGGCAGCTCGACCCCGGCGATCGTTCGCACCTCCCCCGCTCGGTTCCGGATCGCCACATCGAAGACGTTGCCGCCCGGCACCGGCCGGACATTCTCGCCGCGCACGTCGGCCAGGGCCGCGAAGCCGTAGGTCACCACCCGCCGGTCGCGCAGCCGCGGGATGATCGTCTGCACCTCCGGATGGTCGACGCACAGCAGGGCGGCGCCATAGAAGGGGACGTTCTCGACGAACTCGACGAAGGCGTCCTTGACCTTCTCGAAGTCGCCATAATGGTCGAGATGCTCGGGATCGATGTTGGTGACGACGGCGATCTGACCGTCGAGGCGGAGGAAGCTCCCGTCGCTCTCATCGGCCTCGACGACCATCCAGTCGGACGAGCCGAGGCGCGCATTCGAGCCGTAGGCGTTGATGATCCCGCCGTTGATCACCGTCGGGTCGATCCCGCCCGCGTCGAGCAGGGCCGCGATCATCGAGGTCGTCGTCGTCTTGCCGTGCGTGCCCGCCACCGCCACGGTCGATTTGAGCCGCATCAGCTCGGCCAGCATCTCGGCCCGCCGAACGACGGGGATGCGGCGCTCGTAGGCGCATTCGAGCTCGGGATTGTCCTTCTTGATCGCGGTCGAGACGACGACCACCGCCGCGTCGCCGAGATTGTCGGCATGGTGGCCGATCGCCACCTTGATCCCCGCCTTGCGCAGGCTCTCGACGACATAGCCTTCGGCCACGTCCGAGCCCTGAACCCTGTAGCCGAGGATGTGCATCACCTCGGCGATGCCCGACATGCCGATGCCGCCGATGCCGATGAAGTGGATGGTGCCGATATCGGTGCCGACCCCTCTCATCGGAATCCTCCGATGAGAGGGGTCCGCGCATCCTGAGCCTGCCGAAGGATCATGCGAAGGCGCCATTGGGAATCGGGGTGAGCACGACCTCCTCGTTCGGCAGCGGGTCGGCGCCGAGGTCGCGGCCGGTCCGCTCGACGAGGTCGGCGAGGTCGCTCGCCGCGTTCGGCCGGCCGACGGCGCGGGCGCGGGCGGCGGCGTTGGCGAGGGCTTCGGGATCGAGGCCGAGCTTCTGCATCTGCTTGGCGAGCTCGACGGGCGTGAAGCGGTCCTGCCGGATGGTGCGCGCGCCGCCCGCCTTCGCCATCTCGCGGGCGTTGGCGCTCTGGTGGTCGTCGGTCGCCGACGGCAGCGGAATGAGGATGGCGGGGCGGCCGGCGGCGGTCAGCTCGGCGATGGTCGAGGCGCCCGCCCGGGCAATGACGAGGTGCGTCCAGCCGAGCTTGGCCGGCATGTCCTCGATATAGGTGGCGAGGTCGGCGGGTATGCCGAGCGCGGCGTAGCGCGCCCGCACGGGCTCGATGTCCTCGGCCCGGCATTGCTGGGTCACCTGCAGCCGGCGGCGGAAATGCTCGGGCAGCATCCCGAGCCCGTCGGGCACCACGCGGGAAAGGACCGCCGCACCCTGGCTTCCGCCGGTGACGAGCAGCCGGAACACGCCGTCCTCGCCGAGCTCCGGGTAAGGCTGGTCGCGGAGCGCCAGAACCTCGTCGCGCACAGGGTTGCCGACGAGGTGGGTCTTGCCCGCATGGGAGGCCGACAGGCGGTCGACCTGCGCGTAGGCGGTGGCGATCGCGTCGACCCGCCCGGCCATCAGCCGGTTGACCCGGCCGAGCACGGCATTCTGCTCATGGACGAGGCAGGGGATTCGGTCGGCGCGGGCGGCGAGCAGCGCCGGCAGCGCCGGATAGCCGCCGAAGCCGATCACCGCGCTCGGCCGGAAGGTCTCGAAGAGCCTGAGCGCCATCGCCCGCCCAGTGAAGATGGCGCGCACCGCCTTGAGCCACCCCGCCGGCCCGCCGCCGAGCCGTCCGGCCGGAAGGATGTGGACCTGTACCCCCTCGAACAGCCCCGGGATCCGGGCGCCGCGCTCGTCGGTGACCAGCGCCACCCGGTGCCCGCGCCGGGTCAGCTCCTCGGCCAGCGCGTGCGCCGGGATCATGTGTCCCCCGGTCCCTCCGGCGGCGAGGACATAGTGGCGCGCGAAGGTCATACACCCTCTCCCTGCAGGGGAGAGGGAGGGGCCCAGCCGGAGGCTGGGAGGGTGAGGGCACGACCGCCGATTGGCTCCGAAGGCGCTGTCACCCTCATCTTCCGCTCCATTTCACCACATAGGGCGAGCGGTGGAGATAGGGGTTGCGGCGGGTGAAGGCGAGCAGCAGCCCCATGCCGATCGACAGCGCCACCATCGACGAACCGCCATAGGAGATGAACGGCAGAGTCATGCCCTTGGACGGCGCGATCTGGACGTTGACCGCCATGTTGATCAAAGCCTGCATGCCGAACTGGCAGACCAGGCCGGCGGCGGCGAGGACGACGAACTGGTCCTCCTCGTGCAGCAGCCGGATCATCACCCGGGCGACGATCGCCATGTAGATGATCGCGATGGCGAGGCAGGCGATGATCCCGAACTCCTCGCCGATCACCGAGAAGATGTAGTCGGTGTGCGGCTCGGGCAGCTGGAACTTGTGGGTCCCGGCCCCGGGCCCGGCCCCGAACAGCCCGCCGGCAGTCAGGGTGCGAAGCGCCGACTCGGTCTGGTAATTGTCGCCATGGTCGAACAGGAAGCCGTCGATCCGGGCGTGGGCGACGGGATAGAAGAAGTAAGCGAGGATCACCACCGCCACCGCTCCGAGGCCGAGGATGACGAGGTAGCGCATCGGCGCGCCCGACAAGGCCAGCAGAAGCACCCAGGCCGAGGCGAAGATGATCGTCTCGCCGAAATTGGGCTGCTTCATGAGCAGGAGGGCGACGAGGCCGGTGACGATCCCGGACAGCGACACGACCGGCAGATTCTCGTCCTCGCGCTTCAGCGACAGCAGCCAGGCGATCGAGACGATGAACATCGGCTTCAAAAACTCGGACGGCTGGAACTGGGTGAAGCCGACGCTCAGCCAGCGGACCGCGCCGTTGCGCTCGATGCCCATGATCGGCACCAGGAAGAGCAGCCCGATGAAGAACACCGTGCCGACCAGGCAGAGCCGCTTCGCGCGGGTCCGCGGCAGCATCGAGACCGCGATCATCACCGGCAGCGCGACGACGATCCAGACGAGCTGGCGGTAGAAATAATAAAGCGGCGGGAAGGTCACTCCGGTGCCCGAATAACGCTGGCCGGCGGCGGGGCTTGCGGCGGCGACGGCGATCAGGCCGATCGCGATCAGCACCGCCACGAACAGCAGGAGGACCCGATCGATCTCCCAGAACCAGCGCCCGAGCGCGCTCCGGTCCGACCGTCCGAGCCGGTTGGCGCCCTTCGCCTTCAATTGCCCCACCATGCCCATCACAACGCCTCCACCGCCGCCCGGAACGCCTCGCCCCGCGCTTCGTAATCCCTGAACTGGTCGAACGAGGCGCAGGCGGGCGACAGCAGCACCACCTCCCCCGCTTTCGCCCTGCCCGCCGCTGCGCCCACAGCGCGGTCGAGCAACCCGCATTCCTCGACCGCGACCCTTGGCGCGAGCAACTTCGCGAACATCGGCCCCGCTTCGCCGATCGTGTAGGCGGCGCGGACATGGCCGAGCCACGGCTCGCACGGATCGAGGTCTGCGCCCTTGGCCCGGCCGCCGAGGATCCAGTGGATCGCCGGATAGGCCGCCAGCGCCGGCGCCGTCGAATTCGGGTTGGTCGCCTTGCTGTCGTTGACGAACAGGACTCCGTCCCGCTCGCCCACCCGCTCCATCCGGTGCGGAAGGCCCGGATAGGTCTCCAGGCCGCGGGCGATGTCGGCATCCGCCACGCCCAGTTCGCGCGCCACCGCCGCGGCGGCGGCCACGTTCTGCGCGTTGTGCGGGCCCTGGAGCGCCGGCCAGCGCGACTGGTCCTTCACGTCGCTCGCGGAGACCAGGATCTTCCGGCCGGTCAGCTGGCCGGCGATGGCCCGCGTGTAATCGTCGTCCGCCGCGATCACCGCCGCGTGCTCGGGCGACTGCATCGCGAACAGCCGCGCCTTCGACGCCGCATAATCGTCCAGGCCCTCATAGCGGTCGAGATGGTCGGGGCTCACGTTGAGCAGGACCGCCACGTCACAGTCGAGGCTCAAAGTGAGGTCGATCTGGTAGGAGCTGAGCTCGAGCACATAGACCCCGCCTTCGGGCAGCGGGTCCTGGGCGAGGATCGGCAGCCCGATATTGCCGCCCATCTCGGTCGGCACCCCGGCCGTCTTCAATATATGGTGGACGAGCGCCGTCGTCGTCGACTTGCCGTTGGTGCCGGTGATCCCGACCACTTTGTGCGCGGGCAGTTGCGGCCGCGCCTCAGCGAACAATTCGATGTCCCCGATCAGCGGCACCTTCGCCTCGCGCGCCCGCGCGGCGATCGGGTGGCGGTTGATCGGCACCCCGGGCGAGACGACGATCCCGGCATAGCCGTAGAGGGAAGTGGTGAGCGGGTCGGCGATCCTTGGCTCCTCCCCGGAACGGGGAGGGGGACCATGCGCAGCATGGTGGAGGGGGCCCACGTCCGAAGCGGCGGAGAGCTGGGCCCCCTCCACCGCCGTTCCGGCGGTCCCCCTCCCCGTTCCGGGGAGGAGCTGGTTCCGCGCCTCCGCCTTCTCGTCCCACGCCATCACGCTCGCGCCGCCGGCGAGCAGCGCCTCGACCGTCGCCACGCCCGACCGCGCCAGCCCGTAGACGGCGTAGCTCTTGCCGGAAAAGGCGGCGCTCGCGATCATCTCAGCTTCAGAGTCGAAAGGCCGGCCAGCGCCAGCACGAAGGCGATGATCCAGAAGCGGATGACGACGGTCGGCTCGGACCAGCCCATCTGCTCGAAATGGTGGTGGATCGGCGCCATCTTGAA
>JAXDPL010000159.1:0-13570 GCA_034668385.1 Sphingomonadales bacterium
GACGGCTGGGTGCAGCTATTTCAACTTATCCAACCGCATCGCCTTGCAGGACTATTTCCGTTCCAGTGGCTTCGAAGGCATTAATTGCATGTCGGCCGGCGTCTCGAACCTGCTCGGCTACGCCAACAAGGGCACCGAGTTCCTGTTCGGGCCCGAGGCGACCAACCCGCTCGCCCACACTTTCGCGCTTGGGGCCCTGCCGGTGATCATCTTCTTCGCCTCGATCGTCGCGATCCTTTATCATCTGGGAATCATGCAGCGGATCGTCCGCTGGGTCGGCGGCGCGATCGGCTGGATCACGGGCATCGGCCGGGTGGAATCGCTGTCGGCGGCGGCCAACATCTTCGTCGGGCAGAGCGAATCGCCCCTCGTCGTCCGCCCCTATCTCGCCGCTCTGCCGCCGGCGCAGATCTTCACCGTGATGACGGTCGGCATGGCGGGAGTCGCCGGCACCATCCTTCTCGCCTACGCCCAGCTGCTCGGCCCGCAGGCTTTGCCCTTCCTGCTCGCCGCCGCTTTCATGTCGGCGCCGGGTGGGATCCTGATGGCCAAGATGATCATGCCCGACGAGCCGCGCGCCGCGGACGAGCTCCCGCTGGAGGGCGAGACGCCGGCCGAGGAGCAGATCGACGTCGCCGAGACGTTCGAGGAAGGCGAGCGGCCCGCCAACATCATCATGGCCGCCGCTCAGGGCGCGCAGACCGGCGTCCGGCTCGCCGTCGCGGTCGGCGCGATGGTCCTCGCCTTCGTCGCCCTCGTCGCGCTCGCCAACGGCCTGCTCGGCGGTCTCGGCAACATGCTCGGCTATCCGAACCTCAGCTTCCAGGCGATCGTCGGCACGATCTTCAGGCCGATCATGTTCCTGATCGGTATCCCCTGGAACGAGTCGGGGACGGCGGGCGGCCTGTTCGGCACCAAGGTCGTCCTCAACGAGTTCGTCGCCTTCATCGATCTCGGCCAGATGCACGGCCAGCTCTCGCCGCGCAGCGTCGCCATAATCACCTTCGCGCTCTGCGGATTCGCCAATTTCAGCTCGATCGCGATCCAGATGGCGGTGACCGGCGGCCTCGCCCCGAACCAGAGGCCGACCATCGCCCGGCTCGGCCTCAAGGCACTGGCCGCCGGCTCCCTCGCCAACCTGATGAGCGCGGCGCTGGCGGGGCTGCTGCTTCCCGGCTAAGGGGCCGCCCGACATGAACGACATCGTCCCCCCCAAGCGCGTCTTCCATCCCGCCCGCGAGGATGCGGCGGTCGCCAACCATCCGACCCAGGCGCCGCAGACGCAGGACTCGGCCTACCGGCTCGCCTTCCAGGACATGGATTTCCTGCTGCGCGAGGATCTGCGGCCGGTCCGCTTCCAGCTCGAACTGCTGAAGCCGGAGCTGCTGCTCGACGAGGCGGGGATCGAATCGACCTTCGTCTTCTACGGCTCAGCGCGAATTCCCGAGCCGGACAAGGCCGACGCCCTGATCGCCACCGCCTCCACCGATTATCAGCGCGAGGTCGCCGAGCGGCTGAAGGCCAAGGCGAAATATTATGACGAGGCGCGGCGGCTCGCCCAGATCGTCAGCCGGGTCGCGCCGAGCGACGACGGCAAGCGACAGTTCGTCGTCTGCTCGGGCGGCGGCCCGTCGATCATGGAGGCCGCGAACCGCGGCGCAACCGACGTCGGGAAGGAATCGGTCGGGCTCAACATCACTCTGCGCCACGAGCAGATGCCCAATCCCTATGTGACCCCGAGCCTCAGCTTCCAGTTCCACTATTTCGCGCTGAGGAAGATGCATTTCCTGATCCGCGCCCGGGCCGTCGCGGTCTTCCCCGGCGGCTACGGCACGTTCGACGAGATGTTCGAATTGCTGACCCTCATCCAGACCGGCAAGGTCAAGCCGCTCCCCATCGCCCTGTTCGGCCGCGAATTCTGGGAGCGGGTGGTCAATTGGGACGCGCTGGCCGAGGAGGGCGTGATCAACGCCGACGACCTCAAGCTCTTCCGCTTCGTCGAGACGGCCGAGGAGGCCTGGGCCTATGTTTCGGGCTATTGGTCGGAAAAAGGCGAGACGCTCGAGGTCGCGTAGCGGCTCGGTTGGAATTTGGGCCCCGCGGGTTTAAGCACGAGCCCATGGACACGATCACCACCGCCGCCCGCGGAGTCGCCTCCGTCTCCCTGAAGGCGTCCGACGCCGACCCCGAGGGCTTCGCCGAGGAGCTCGGCAATTCGTTCGAGCGCTACGGCTTCGCCATCATCGCCGATCATGGCATTCCCGCCGATCTCATCGCCCGCGCCGAGGAGAAAGCGAAGGCCTTCTTCGCGCTGCCGGAAGACGTGAAGCGGAGCTACCACATCGCCGGCGGCGGCGGGGCGCGGGGCTACACGCCGTTCGGGATCGAGACCGCCAAGGGCGCGACCGCCTACGACCTCAAGGAATTCTGGCATGTCGGCCGCCAGCTGCCCGAGGGGCATCCCTATTCCGAGCTGATGGCGCCCAACGTCTGGCCGGACGAGGTCCAGTCGTTCCACGACACCTTCCTCGAGCTGTTCGCGGCGTTCGACAAAGCGGGGCTGCGAATCCTCGAGGCGATCGCCCGCCACCTCGGCCTCGCGCCCGATTATTTCGTCGACACGGTGAGGGACGGCAATTCGGTTCTGCGGCTGCTCCATTACCCGCCGATCCCGGGCGACGGCCCCAACGTCCGCGCCGGCGCGCACGAGGACATCAACACCATCACCCTGCTGCTCGGCGCCGAGGAAGCGGGCCTGCAATTGCTCGACCGGGACGGCGAGTGGCTGCCGGTCACGCCGAAGCAGGGCGAGCTCGCCGTCAACATCGGCGACATGCTTCAGCGCCTCACCAACAACGTGCTGCGCTCGACCACCCACCGGGTGGTCAACCCGCCGCCCGAGCGGCGCGGCGTGTCGCGCTACTCGATGCCCTTCTTCCTTCATTTCCGGCCGGATTTCCTGATCGAGACCCTGCCGGATTGCATCACGCCGTCGCGGCCGAACCTCTACCCCGAGCCGATCACCGCCCACGATTACCTCCTCGAGCGGCTGCGCGAGATCAAATTGGTCTAGCCCGAATCCTTGAGGTTCGCGGGGCCGAAGCCGTGCGGGATTAGCGCGGAAATCGGATCGGTCCGCGTCTCGGTGCCGTCGCCGTTGGACGAGATCACCGCCACGTCGGCGCCGGACAGCTGGGCCGCCTCGAGGATCGACTGGCGGCAGCCGCCGCACGACGTGACGAGCGACTCGCCCTTGAGCGCCCCGCCCTCGACATGGCCGCCGGCGACCGCGATCCGGGCGATCCGGTCGAGGCCGAAGGCGGCCTGGGCGGCGGTGAGGGCCGCGATCTCGGCGCAGACGCCCAGCCGGTAGCAGGCATTCTCCATATTCGCCCCGACCGCCACTCCGCCATCGACCGATTCGATCGCGCAGCCGACGCTGAAGCGGGAATAAGGGGCGTAGGCGCGAAGCGCCGCCGCTCGGGCGCGCTCGACCAGGGAGCGGGTGGCGTCGTCGGTCATCGGGTCACCCATAAAGGAGCCGCGGGCAAAGCATAAGGGACCTCTGGTACAGCCTCGCTTTGCCGCTAGGTTGCGCGCGCCCGGCAGGCGATTCGGGGGGCGCCCGACTGTCGAAAAACACAAGTCTTCGCGGCTTTTTCCGCGTAAAACGAGGAGCTTGCCCGATGTCCCGGAGCCGCCTGCGCCACGCCTTCGCCGCCGCCGCGGCCTTCGCCTCGCTGACCTTCGCCGGCTCGCCCGCTCTCGCCTGGGGCAAGACCGGGCACCGAGTCGTCGCCGCCATCGCCGACCGGGGGCTCAGCGCCGAGGCGCGCGCCCACGTCAAGCTGCTGCTCGGCACCGAGAGCCTCGACGAGGCCGCGACCTGGCCCGACGACATGCGCGCCGATCCGGACCCGTTCTGGCAGAAAACCGCCTCGCCCTGGCATTACGTCACCGTCCCGGGCGGCGAATATGACACGGCGCCGCCGGAAGGCGACGCGGTCACCGCGCTCCGCAAGTTCCGTGCGATGCTCCTCGATCCCAGGGTCTCGCTGAAGGACAAGCAGATGGCGCTGCGCTTCATCGTCCACATCGTCGGCGACCTCCACCAGCCGCTCCACGTCGGCCAGCCGGGCGATCATGGCGGCAACGACGTCAAGCTGAACTTCGCTGGGCGCCCCTCCAACCTCCATTCGGTCTGGGACACCGGCCTGGTCGACGACGAGCAGCTCTCCTTCACCGAGTTCGCGGAACGCCTCGCCCGGCGGACTACGCCGGAAGAGGTCATCGCCTGGAGCGACCCCGACCCGCTCGACTGGATCCGCGAGAGCGCCGCGATCCGTCCGACCGTCTATCCGGCACCGGGCACCGCCGACCTCGGCTGGGACTATATCTACAAGTTCCGGCCGGTGATGGAGCAGCGCCTCGCTCAAGGCGGAGTCCGCCTTGCCGCCTACCTCAACGATTTGTACCGGGGCCAAAGCTTGCCGGCCGAGCCCGTCGCCCGCGGCGGCCGCACCCGCCGCCACCGCCTCTGAAGCTCAGCGGAACGGAGGCTCGTCGAAGCTCCTCAGCTTGCGCGAGTGGAGATCGGCGCCCTGGCGCTGGAGGATGCGCAGCGCCTCGATGCCGATCCTCAAATGCTGGCTGATCGCCCGCTCGTAGAAGGCGTTGGCCTGGCCGGGCAGCTTGATCTCGCCGTGCAGCGGCTTGTCGGAGACGCAGAGCAGGGTGCCGTAGGGAACCCGGAAGCGGTAGCCCTGGGCGGCGACGGTCGCCGATTCCATGTCGATCGCCACCGCCCGGCTCTGGTTGAAGCGCAGCGCCGACGACTGGAAGCGAAGCTCCCAGTTGCGGTCGTCGGTGGTGACCACGGTGCCGGTGCGAAGGCGCCCCTTCAGCTCCTGCGGCTCCTCGCCGGTCACCTGGGCGGCGGCGTCGAACAAAGCCTGCTGGACCTCGGCGATCGGCGCGATCGGGATCTCGACCGGCAAAGTGTCGTCGAGGACATGGTCGTCGCGCAGATAGGCGTGGGCGAGGACATAATCGCCGATCGTCTGGCTCGGGCGAAGGCCCCCGCAATGGCCGATCATCAGCCACACCTCCGGGCGGAGCACGGCGAGATGGTCGCAGATCGTCTTGGCGTTGGAGGGGCCGACGCCGATGTTGACCAGGGTGATTCCCCCGCCCTTGGCGCCGATCAGGTGATAGGCCGGCATCTGGACCTTGCGCCAGGCGCCGGCGGCGACCTCGGCCACCGGGTCTTCGGTCTCGCGGGTGACGAAGACCCCGCCGGGCGTGGACAGCGCCTCGTAGGGGCTGTCCTCGCGCTTCAGCTCGTCCGCCGCCCAGCGGACGAACTCGTCGACGTAGCGGACGTAGTTGGTGAACAAGAGGTAGCGCTGGGTGTGCTCGACCGGGGTGCCGGTATAATGGCGCAGCCGCGCCAGGCTGAAATCGACGCGCGGGCCGTCGAACAGGGCGAGCGGCCGGTCGGAATGGCGGCTGAAGTCCCAGGTGCCGTCGGCCACCTCGTCGCCGATATGGGCGAGCTCGGTGGTTGGGAACCAGCGCGCGAGGTCGGCGGCCTTCACCTCGTCGAGGCGCAGATCCTCGGTGCCGTCGAGCACATAGGGGTAGGGGATCTCGCTGGCCGAGCGGCCGACCGAGACCTCGACCTCATAGTCGCTGACGAGATATTCGAGCTGCTCGGCCAGATATTTGCGGAAATGGCGCGGCCTCGCGACGCTGATCGCGTAGCGTCCGGGCTGGTTGAGCCGGCCGAAGGCGCGGGGCGGGAAGCGCGCCGGCCGGTCGGGGCCGTAGTCGATGCGCAGCTCGGGATAAGCGAACAGGCCCGCCGCGCGCGCCTCCGCATTGGGCCGCTCGCCGCGCAGGAGGTAGCGGGCCAGAGAGCTGCGCAGGGCCGCGGTCGATTCGTCGAACATCGCGCACAGCGAATCGATCAGCGCCGGTATGTCGTTGACGCCGGTCACCGGCGGAGCGCCTGGATGGGATCGGGATACATTGCGGCGGCATAAGGCAAGGCGGCCCCGCGCGCAATTTCGCCCGGCCGGGGGCCGCCCGAGTGGCCTAAAGGCAACGCCTGAAGGTTTTTAACCTTTGTTTGTGGGTAAGTTGGCCGACGGGCTTGGTCGCGGACCACGGCTCGGCTATCCGGGGGACCAGAGCGATTCTTGCGGGAGGATCGCTGACGACAATATTCTCGCACGGGGGGTCCTGCCGCCGCTTCGCGAAAGCGGCGAAAGCCACCGGCCAGAGTCGAACTGTAATGTTTCTGGGGCAAGGCGCGCTCGCACCGCCAAGCTAGGGGTTGGGAAAAGATGAAGAAATTCGTGCTCTTGTGCGCCACCAGCGCGTTCGCCATTCCGTCCGCCGCCTTCGCCCAGTCCACCGGTACGACCGAGATGGAGAAGGACGCGATCGTCGTCACCGGCACCCGAGCCCCCTCGGTGGGCGGCGTCGAAGTGCCGCCGACGACCAAGACGCGCGAAGTGCTGAACTCCGAGTTCATCCAGCGCCAGGTCCCCGGCCAGTCGATCAACGAGGTGGTCAACCAGCTGCCGGGCGTCAGCTTCACCAACAACGACCCGTTCGGCTCGGCCGGCGGTTCGCTCGTCATTCGCGGCTTCGACAACAGCCGCATCGCCGAGACGTTCGACGGCATGCCGCTCAACGACACCGGCAATTACGCGATCTTCTCGAATCAGATGCTCGATTCGGAGCTGATCGAGCAGGTCAATGTCAGCCTGGGCTCGACCGACGTCGACAGCCCGACCGCCGCGGCGACGGGCAGCACCGTCAACTACCGCACCCGCCGGCCCTTCCAGACGTTCGGCGCGCGCCTCGAAGGCTCCTACGGCTGGTTCGACGGCGGCGACTATTTCCGCACCTTCGGCGTGATCGACACCGGCGCCTTCGGCCCGTTCGGCACCCGCGCGATGTTCTCGGCCAGCATGGCGACCAACGACAACGTCTACGGCCACCGCGGCAAGATCTACAAGCAGCAGTACAATGCCGAGCTTTTCCAGCCGATCGGCAGCAGCGGCGACTTCATCATGCTCGCGGTTCACTACAACCAGAACCGCAACAACTTCTTCGGCTCGCTGCCGCTGCGGACCGACCTCACCCAGTCGCCGACCAATCCGGCGCCGCGCGTGGTCGGCTCCGATGCGACCAACCGCTATCCGTTGACCCGCGCCGAGCGCGACTACACGGTGGCCCGCTGCCAGACCAACCAGGTCGCCCGTCCCGGCGTCGCCGATGCGGCCAACACCTGCGGTTCAGCGTTCGAAGAGCGGCTCAATCCGTCCAACACCGGCAACGTGCGGGCACAGTCGCGCTTCACGCTCGCCAAGGGCCTCGTTCTCACCGTCGACCCGAGCGTCCAGTGGGTGAAGGCGAACGGCGGCGGCACGGTCGTGGCCCAAGAGGGTCTGCGCGACGTAGACCCAAGGCCAGCGGCCCCGGGCCAGCCGAATAACGCCACTCCGAACCAGTGCGTTTCCAATACGCCGCCGACGGTGAACACGAGCTGCCAGATTGGCTATCTCGGCGGCACGCCCTATTTCGGTCGTGACCTCAACGGGGACGGCGACCGGCTGGACACCGTCCGAGTCCTCGCGCCGAGTCAGACTCACACCAAGCGTATCGGCATCAACGCCTCGCTGCGCTACGACATCACCGACACTCAGACGGTGCGCGTCATCGCCTCCTACGACCGCGGCCTGCACCGGCAGACCGGCGAGACGGGTTTCCTCGAGATCAACGGCGAGCCGTTCACGCCCTTCCCGATCAACAATCCGATCGCCGCCGGCAACGGGGATGTGCTCGAGAAGCGCGACCGCCGCTCGATCGCCTTGCTCGAGCAGGTCGGCGCCGAGTATCGCGGCGAGTTCTTCGACCGCCGCCTTACCGTTAACATCGGCGTTCGCGCGCCGCGCTTCACGCGCGACCTCACGAACAACTGCCTGACCTCCAGCGCCAGCGGCTTCGTCGAGTGCTTCGGGACGAACACGGCGGGGCTTGCCGCTTACATCGCCACCAATCCCACGGTGACCGTCGGCGGCGTTCCGCAGCCGGTGCAGGGGCCGCAGCACCGCGTGCTCCACTACAACGCCGTCCTGCCGAACATCGGCGTCTTGTTCGACGTGGCCGATCACGCCTCGGTCTTCGCCAATTACTCGAAGGGGCTGCAGGTACCGAGCACCGACAACCTCTACAACAACTTCTTCTTCGCCTTCGACAATCCCAATGCGCGGCCGAAGCCGGAGACGACCGACAATTTCGACGTCGGCGCCCGCTACCGCTCGGGCAAGCTGATGGCCCAGGCCTCCTTCTGGTACACGATCTTCCAGAACCGGCTGGCCTCGGCCTTCGACCCCGATCTCCAGCTGACCGTGTTCCGTAACCTCGGTCGGGTCGACAAGCACGGCATCGACGCCAGCATGTCCTACCAGATCCTGCCGCAGCTCCAGGTCTACGTCTACGGCTCCTATCTGTGGTCGAAGATCCAGGACAATGTGCAGATCTCCGGCACGGCCGCCGCGGCGGACTGCACGGGCGCCAATCCCAACACCACCCTGTGCGCGCTGACCGCGGGCCACCGTGAATCGGGCGCTCCGATCTACACGTTCGGCGGCAGCGTCCAGGCCAAGCTCGGCCCGGTCGAGCTCAGGGTTCAGGCGAAGCGGACGGGTCCGCGCTACGTCGACGACATCAACCAGCCGCTGATTATCGCCGGCCGCCAGGTCTACAACGCCAAGGTGCCGGCCTACACGCTCGTCGATGTCGGCGCCCGGATGCCGATGGGCTGGGCCGGCCTCAACGACGACACCTACCTGCAGTTCAACATCACCAACCTGTTCGACAAGCTCTACGTCGGCAATTTCGGCGGCCAGCTGGTCAACACGACGGTGCCGTTCGTGCAGCTCGGTTCGCCGCGGGCGTTCGTGCTGACGCTCAACGTCGCCTACAGATAAGCTCGGCGACAGTCGGAAAAGGGGGCGCCGCGGCGATGTCGCGGCGCCTTTTTTTCGTCAGCCGTGCCGGGCGACGCCGGGCGGCGGCGGGGGTGACAGGGTGACGCTGGCGATCTGGCAGCGCCAGCCGTCGGCGAGGATAGCGCCGTAGCGGTCGAGCTGGTCGCCTGCCGACGTCTCGAAGCCGAGGGCCATCGCCGTACGCAGGCGCGGGCACGGCACCGACGTCCGAACCAGATACCAGCTTCCGTTCATGGCGCGGACGAAGAGCGTGTCCGGCCCTCCGACCTTCCACTCGATGATTCCGTCGCTGTGAACGAAGGGAATGGCCCGTTCCGCGCTCGGCGCGGCAGCGGCCGTGGCGACGGGGCCGGCGGCCAGAGCGCCGGCGAGGAGGGCGGGAAGCAGAAAAATGGGTCGCATGGCACCTTCACCTCTTGGGGTCGCACCATCCTAGCAGAAAACCCCCGCAGCCGTCATTCGATCCGGGCGGCGGCGCGGCGCATCCGGCGCCAGAGCCAGAGCGGGACGGCGCGCACCGGTGCCGTCAGCCTGAGCCAGGACGATTCGTCGGCGCCGGAGCCTGCCGAAGCCAGCTTCCGCCGCGCCTCCGAAAGTTTGTATCCGAAACCCCGGGCCATCCGGAAATGGGAGAGGTGCACGCCAAAGGTGCCGAGCACGCTCTCGTCGAGCTCGGCGTCGGCGCCGCCGCGCACCATCGCATCGCGCGCCACCGCCATCAGGAAACGGACGGCGCGGCTCGAATGCAGCTCGGCCGCGAATCCCGGCGCGAGCGGCAGCCCGAGCAGCTCGTGGGCGAGGAGCAGCGCGGCCGCCGCCGAGCGGCCGGCGCCGAAAGCGACGGCGCGGCGATAGAGACGCTCCACTTCCTCGGGCCGTTCGCGGCTGAGCAAGGCGGCGACGTCGGCCAGCCATTTGAGCCGCGACCAGGCGTGGGTGGCGCCGTGGACGCAGAGATAGGCGAACAGCTCGTCCCTCGCGAGGGTCGGAACGGCCATGCCGGGCGCGAGCTCGACCCACTGGGCCGGCGAACGCGCCGAGACTCCGGGCAGCATCCGTTCATTGTCGACCAGGCTGGAGTGCATCTCCACGACGACTCCGTCGCGGCGCCAGATGCTGTGCTTGTTGCGACGGGTCCAGGCCATGACCGCGTCGAAATCCGCGTCGGGGCGGGGGGCGAGGCAGTGGGCGCCCTCCTCGATCAGCATCCGCACCGCTCCGGCATAGTCGGCCGGATCGAGCACGACGTCGACGTCGCTGGCCCGCTTGACCGCGAGCGTACCGTAAGCGAGCCGGTTGAGGGCGACGCCTTTCACCAGCCGGAAGGCGAGGCCGCGCGCTTCGAGCGCGACGGACAGCTTTCGGGCGGCGGCGGCGAAAGCGAGGTTCTGGCGCGCGATCCCGGCGGCGGCGGCGGCCAGATCGGACGCGACGTCCCTGGGAACGGCGGTTTCGGCGGCGCTCAGCGCGTCGTGGACGAGGCCTTCGACGCGGTGCCGGGCGACGACCTTTGGGAACAGGGCCCAGTCGACAGGCTCGGCCGCGGCCGAGCGGACCGCGGAGTCGCGCGCCGCCGACGGCGGCCATCGGCAACAGGCGGCGACGAGTCGGAATTCGGGGGGAAAGTGCAAATCGGCTCTCGGTTGTGTCGGAAGCCGTCCTACTCCAGCGGTTCGAAACCGAACAAGAGTTGCCACTGGCCGCTCGCATCCGGTAACCGGGCGCATCGTGACCGCGACGCCTCTGCGCCGCCGCGCCCGCCTGGGCGCCGGCGATCTCCTCCTCCTCGCCGAGGGGCTGGCGACGCTCGCCGGCGCGAGCCTGGCGATTCGGCTGATGCCGTTCCGCCGCCTCGCCGCGGCCGCGTCGCGGGGCGCGGCGTCGCCGGCTGCGGCACCGGACGACGCGCGGATGCGCAAGCTGCGCTGGGCCGTCGAGGCCTGGGGCCGGCGGGTGCCGTGGCGGGCGGTCTGCTTCCAGCGGGGACTTGCTTTCCACATCATGCTGCGTCGCCGCGGCGTGGATTCCCGGCTCCATTACGGAGTCTCGCCGAGCGGCGAGGCGGGGATTTCGGCCCATGTCTGGATCAGCGTCGGCGACCGGATCTGGCTCGGCGGCGAGGAGGCGCCGCGCTTCGCCTTGCTGGCGACTTTCCCCGACGATCGCGGCGAAGCGTGACCAGGCCGGTGCGCAATCCCTTGAGCGGAGGCGGTTTTCTCTAGTTTCGGGGAGCGAACATAAGTAAAGGGCCCCCGGGGGTCGGGCTTCGGGCAATGATGCTGAAGGTTTTGAGAGTGATGGCGCTCGCGCTCCCGCTTTGCACGGGGGAGGCGGCCCTGTGCCAGCCGAACGTGCAGCCGGCGCCGGCCCCGGCGCTCCCGCCGCCGTCGACCGACCCGATGCAGATCGATTTCGCGCGCGACCCCGTCCTTCGCCTGTCGCGCACCCAGGCCTCGCCCGATTTCTTCCGCGCGACGATCGACGCGGCGGTCGAGCGCCATCCCTCGACCCAGGAGGCCGCGGCGCTCACCTCGGAAGCGCGCTACGTCGTCGACGAGGCCAACGAGCGCCGCAAGCCGTCGCTCGACATGACCGTCACCTCCTACAAGGTGATCGCGCGCAAATTCTCGAACGACCCGCAGAACATCATCGAGCGCTCGCGGCCGGACCAGAGGACCGACGCCACTCTGTCGGTCAGCCAGACCATCTTCGATTTCGGCGCCGGCGCGGACCGGGTGCTCGCGGCGGGCGCGCGCCTCCGAGCCGCGGCGGCCGATGCCGAGGCCAATGCGGATCAGGTCGCTCTGTCCTCGATCGCCGCCTGGTACGACGTGTTCGCCTATCGGGCGCTGGTCGGCCTCACCGAGGATTTCGTTCGCAACCAGGAGGAATTGCGCGCGGCCGTCGAGGAGAGGATCCGCCAGGGCGTCTCCGCGCCGGGCGACACCGCGCGAGTGGACAGCTACCTCGCCTCCGCCCAGACCCGGCTGGCCGGCTTCCGGCGCCAGCTCGCCAACGCCGAGGCCCGCTACACCGAGCTGGTGGGGACGCCTCCGCCCGCGAATCTGCAGCGGGCGCCGGTCGCGACGCTCCCCAACATCAGCCGCGACGCCGCGTCGCTGAGGGCGATGAGCGGACCGCAGGCGCGCTCGGCCCAGGCGCAGGCGGATTCGGCCCGGCAGGAGGCGCGGGCGACCAAGGCGGACCGTTTCCCCCAGATCGGCGTCGGCATCGACGCGGGCCGCTACGGCGTGTTCGAGAACGCCACCGACTACGACATTCGCGGCCGGATCACGATGCGCCAGCGTCTGTTCGGCGGCACCGAGGCGCGGCTCGCCGAAGCTCGGGCCCGAGCCCGCTCGGCCGACGCCCGGGCCAGCCGGATCCGCGACGAGGCGGCGCGCGACGCGTCGATCGCCTGGTCCGACGTCGCCGCGCTCGAGGACCAGCTCAAGGCGATGGAGGCGAGCTACATCGCCAGCCGCCGCTCGCGCGACGTGCTGGTCGAGCGCTTCATCAACGCCCGCGGCAATCTGTTCGACGTGGTCGCGGCGGAAGATTCTTATTTCGAGACGGCGACTGCCTACATAAGGGCGCTGAGCGAGCTCGACGCCGCCCGCTACGTGCTCTTGTCGCGCACCGGCGGGCTGCTCGCCGAGCTCGGCATCGACCCGGAGAAAGTCGGCGGCCGGCGTGACTGAGCACCATATCCCGATCCCCAAGACCCGGTTCGCGCCGTGGCTGATGGAGCCGATGCGGCGCAACCGCAGCGTCTACTTCAAGGTCGCGCTCGCCGCGGTGATGATCAACATTTTCGGGCTGATGACGTCCCTTTTCACGATGACGGTTTACGACCGCGTGGTGCCGAACAACGCCACCGCCTCCCTCGTGGCGCTGTCGATCGGGCTCGCCATCATCGTCATCTTCGACTTCGCGTTGAAATTGTTGCGCGCATACTTCGTCGACATCGCCGGCGCCTCGATCGACCGCGAGGTCGGCGAGACCCTGTTCGGGCGGCTGCTCAGCCTGCGCCTGGATCTCAAGAAGGGCTCCACGGGATCGCTCACCGGCCTGATGCGTGAGCTCGAGGCGCTGCGCGACTTCTTCGCGTCGGCGACGATGACCGCCATCGTCGATCTGCCCTTCATCTTCCTCACTCTGGCCCTGGTCGCGATCATCGGCGGCAAGGTGGTGTTCGTTCCGGCGCTGGCGATCCCGATCGTGATCGGGGTCGGCCTGCTCACCCAGCCGGCGATGGACCGGCTCTCCGCCAAGTCGATGGGCGAGGGGCTTCAGAAGCAGTCGGTGCTGGTCGAGACGGTCGGCGGGCTGGAGACGGTGAAGGCGACCGGGGCCGGGCGGCTGCTGGCGCTGAGATGGGCTCGGGCGGTCGAGCAGCACAGCGCCTCGTCGCTCCGCCAGCGCCTCGTCGCCAGCATCGGAATCACCACCGCGACCTCCGCGGGAACCATCTCCTACGCGGGCGTGGTGGTGCTCGGGGTCGGCCTGATCGCCAAGCAGGAGATGACGATGGGCGGCCTCAT
>JAXDPL010000160.1:0-3408 GCA_034668385.1 Sphingomonadales bacterium
GCGAAGTCGAGAGTCTCGAGAATGTGGCGGGCGACCTTTCGGATCACCTTGGAATCATCGACGATTAGGCAGCTCTTCATGGGCTTCTCATCCGTGGCGCGGCCGCGACACTAGCGGTAAGAGGTAAGCACGAACTTAAGGCGAAGGCTCATGCCGCGGCCTGGGCGGCGGGGCCGGCGATCATGGCGGGCAGGTCGACGAGCAGCAGCAGATCGCCCTCGGCCTCCACGGCGGTCGAGGCGACCCGCGCCCAGCCGGGCCCGGCGGCGGCGCGAAGCGGCTGCGGCTCGCCCGCCGCCTCCACCACATCTTCGACCGAATCGACCAGCAACGCGTAAGGATGGCCGTCGATCACGGCGAGCACGGCGTCGCGCGCGCGGCCGGCGGCCGTCAGACCCAGCGAGGCGTGGCTGTCGATCACGGTGACCACACGGCTGCGGAGAGCCGAGAGGCCGGCGACGTGCGGGGCCGCTCCCGGGACCGGAGTCAGGCCCTCGATCTCCACGACGGCTTCGACCGCGGCGGCGGGAAGCGCGACCCGCTCGCCGGCGATGGTGACGATGAGCAGAAGGCGGTTCATCCCCTCGCCTCCCTGGCCAGAGCGGCGAGCAAAACGGCGCGGTCGTAGCGGTGGATGCTGTCGTCTTTCCGCCCCTTTCGCTCGGCGGCGGAGCGGAGGCGCAGCAGTCGGGTGCCGTCCGCGACGGACGGAGCCTCGTCCTCCGCTGCGACGATCACGATTTCGGCCCTGGCGGCCTCGGCGTCGGCCGGCGCGACGACGCGGTAGCCGGCGCTTTCGACCAGCGGGCGAAGGATCGTCTCCATGAACGGATCGCCCTCCGGCAGGACGCAGAGCGGGGCTTCGGCCGGCGCGCCCGGTTTCCCGGAATGGCGGGCGAACAGCCAGTGGAGGTCGATCACCTCGGCCTGCTCGTCGCCGATTCGGCAGACTCCCAGCGCCTCGCCTGGGCGGGCGGCGGGCACGATCTCCGGCGCCAGGCTGACGATATCGGCGACCTCGGCGACCGCATAGGCGATCTCGCTCGCGCCGTCGGTGAGTCGGAGCAGGCGCAGCGCATGGTCGGGCACTTCCGCGCAGCCTTCGAGAGGCAGCAGGGCCTCGCCGACGGTGACGTGGAGGCGCCCTGCGGTCGCTGCGACCGCCTCGGCGGGGACGTCCTCGATCCGCTCGACGGCACTGACCGGAACGAGCCGACGCACGCCGCCAAGAGTGCGGCAGAGCAGCCAGGATTGCAGCCGGGCCGCGTCGGCGGCGGATTCCGGCTCGTTCTCGACCTCGTCGGCGGCGGGGGTGACTCGCGCGCGGCCGGCGAGCCCGGGCGGGTCGAGCAGGAGAACGGGGCGGCCGTCGTCGGCGATCGTGGTTCCGGCATAGAGGCCGGCCGCCATCACCAGAGGCGAAGCGGGCTTCACCACCAGCTCCTCATGATCGTAGACGGCATCGACCGCCAGGGCGAAGGTGCCGCCGCCGGCCGGCCGGAGCACGACCAGGCTCTGCGCCTCCTGCGGCGCGCTTTTGCCCCCGACCAGATCGGGAAGCGAGACGAGCGGCAGACGGCGCCCGCGCAGGGTCACGACGCGCGCCCCGCCGAGTTTCTCGATACGGGCGGCCCCGCCTTTCACCCGAACGATCTCCTCGATCGCCGAGCGCGGCAGAGCGAAGCTCTGGCCGGCGGCGGCGACGGTGAGGGCGGGAATGATGGTAAGGGTGAGCGGAACCCGCAGGGTGAGGGTCACCCCCTCCCCTGGCCGGCTGTCGACGTCGACGAGGCCGCCGATCCGCTCCACGTTGGCTCGGACCACGTCCATGCCGACGCCGCGGCCGGAGAGCGACGTGACCTCGTCGGCGGTGGAAAGGCCGGGCTCGAAGATCAAGACGATCTTCTGCGCCGCGGTCAGCTGCGCCGCCCGTTCCGCGGTCAGCGTGCCGGCGGCGAGAGCGCCGGCGACGAGCCGTTCGCCGTCGATGCCGCGCCCGTCGTCGGCGATGTCGATCAGGATCTGGTTGCCGGCCTGGCAGGCGCGGACCGCGAGGCTTCCCGCCTCCGGCTTGCCGGCGGCGCGCCGCGCCTCGGGCGGCTCGATGCCGTGGTCGATGGCGTTGCGGACGATGTGGGTCAAAGGATCGCGGATCATCTCGATCATCTCGCGGTCCAGCTCGACATCGCCGCCGTCGACGGTGAGAGCGACCTTCTTGCCGGTCTCCGCGCACAGGTCGCGGACCATGCGCGGCAGCGCCGAGAAGAGCTGGTCGATCCGCTGCATTCGGGTTCGGGTGACGGCATCGCGCAGGTCTGCGATGCAGCCGGAGACCCGGTCGAAGCAGGCGTCGACGTCGGCGCCCGGCCCCGCCTCGCGAAGCCGCCGCGCCAGCTCGTTGCGGGCGAGCACCAGGTCGGAGACTCCGCTCATCATCCGGTCGAGCAGGTCGACCGGCAGGCGGATGGTGCGGACGGTGGCGGCGCGCTGCGGCCGGGCGGCGATGGCGGCGGCGGGCGTGGCCTTGGGCTCGGCGGAGCTCGCCAGCGCCTGGATCAGGGGCTGGTCGTCGAGGCTGACCTCGGCATTGCCCCCCTCCAGCGCCTGGACCAGTTCGCCGATCCGGTCGATCGCGGCGAGGACGGCGCTGACCAGGCGGGAGTCGGCGCCGCGCGCGCCCGAACGGACGGCGGCGAGCGCGTCCTCGGCGGCGTGGCTCAAGGCGGTGATCCGCGGCAGATCGAAGAAGCCGCTATTGCCCTTGACGGTGTGGACGAAGCGGAAGATCGCGTCGAGCCGCGCCCGGTCGCCCGGCGCGGCTTCCCAGGCGACGATCTCGCCGGCGATCGCGGCGAGCATCTCGCGGGTCTCGGCGATGAAGTCTTTGAGAAGCTCGTCCATGGGCCCGCCGTTGCTCGCGGAGCCCTCTATGGCGAGGCTTTGGTTAAGGAGGCGTTAGCTTTAGCTCCCCTCTTCCTGCGGGAGAGGGGATGAGCAGGCCGCCATGCCCCCGGCATGGCTGCGGATGTCCGGGGGACATCCGCACCTGCTCATGGTGAGGGGTTTGCGTATCCGAATAGGACGCGAACCCCTCACCCCTGCCCCTCTCCCCGTGGGAGAGGGGAAAGAACATTTACGCCAGCTGGAGGTTGACCGCGCTGGTCTTGCCGCGGCGGTCGGTCTCGAGCTCGTAGGAGACCTTCTGGTCGCGGTCGAGCGTGGTCAGGCCGGCGGCCTGGACGGCAGTGATATGGACGAAGGCGTCGCCGCCGCCGGTCTCCGGCTGGATGAAGCCGTAGCCCTTGTCGGCGTTGAAGAATTTGACGGTTCCGGTGATCATGATCTTGTTCCTTCTGGTGGCGGGCCGCCATTCGGCCCCCCGGTGCTGCGAGAGGCGAGAGAAGGAAG
>JAXDPL010000161.1:0-3189 GCA_034668385.1 Sphingomonadales bacterium
TCGAGTTCATGACCTTCAACTTCGCGATGCAGGCGATCGACCACATCATCAACTCGGCGGCCAAGACCAACTACATGTCCGGCGGCCAGATGCGCTGCCCGATCGTGTTCCGGGGCCCCAACGGCGCGGCCGCCCGGGTCGCCGCCCAGCACAGCCAGAATTACGGGCCGTGGTACGCCAACGTGCCCGGCCTGGTGGTGATCAGCCCCTACAGCGCCGCCGATGCCAAGGGTCTCCTCAAGGCCGCGATCCGGAGCGAGGATCCGGTCGTCTTCCTCGAGAACGAGCTTCTCTACGGCCAGAGCTTCGACGTGCCCAGGCTCGACGATTACGTCCTGCCGATCGGCAAGGCGCGGATCGCTCGGCCCGGGACGGACGTCACCCTGGTCAGCTATTCGATCGGCGTCGGAGTCGCCCTCGAAGCCGCCGAGGAACTGGCGAAGGACGGCATCGAGGCCGAGGTGGTCGACCTTCGCACCCTTCGCCCGCTCGACCGGACGACCGTGCTCAAGAGCCTCGCCAAGACCAACCGCATGGTCAGCGTCGAGGAAGGCTGGCCGGTCTGCTCGATCTCGTCCGAGCTGATGGCGATCGCCATGGAGGAAGGCTTTGACGACCTCGACGCGCCGGTCCTCAGGGTCACCGACGAGGACGTACCGCTCCCCTACGCCGCCAATCTCGAGAAGATCGCCCTAATCGACGCCGCCCGAGTCGTCGAGGCGGCGAAGAAGGTGTGCTACCGGTGACCCGTCGCCCCAGCGAGGGCTGGGGGCCCATGCTGACTCCTCGCCCGTCACTGATTCAGCATGGATGCCAGCCGTTGCTGGCATGACCTGGCATGCCCGACCTCGATCCCGACCTCATCCTCGCGCTCTCCTACGTCCCGGCGGACCGGCGGCCGGCGCTTCGGGCGCTGTTCGCGCTCGATTCGGCGCTGGGCGCCGTGCTCGCCGGCGGGCGCGAGCCGATGATCACCCGGATCAAGCTCGCCTGGTGGCGCGAATCGCTCGAGCGGCTCGACCGTGAGACGCCGCCCGCCGAGCCGGTGCTCCAGGCGCTCGCCGAGCATCTCCTTCCGGCCGGAGTCTCCGGCGCCGAGTTGGCGGAGATGGAGGAGGGCTGGGCCGCCTTGCTTTCCGACGCGCCGCTGTCTCCCGAGGACCTGGCGATCTATGCACGGCAGCGCGGGGCGCGGCTTTTCGCCTGTGCCGCCCGCCTGCTGGATAGCCAGCCGGAGGCGGGAGGCGAGGCCTGGGCGCTGGTCGATCTCGCCCGCCACTGCGGGAACGCCGAAGACCGGGACTCGGCCCTCGCCGCCGCCCGTGCGCTGCCTTCCCCACCGCTTGTGCCGTCCCGCTTGCGGCCGCTCGGCATGCTGAGCGCGCTCGCCCGGCGCGACGCGGAGCCGGGGCGGACGCATTGGGAGCCGCGCGGCTCGCCGGGGCGGATGCTCCGCCTGCTCCGCCACCGCCTTACCGGGCTTTGATCCGTTTTCGATATTTTTTTCGACCGAAATGGCGATTTCCAGGGACTACACCGACTCACCGCAACACGAGGGAGGAGGATATGCTGCGTATGGTTGGAGGCGCCGCGGCGGCGCTGGCGCTGGTTCTGGCCGGTTTCTTCATCTGGAAGGGAAGGGCGACCGCCGAGAGCGGGCTTCCGTCCGCCCCGTCGGCGACCGCGGCCGCGGCCTTCGTGCAGGATTCGCCTTCGTCCGGACGGCGCGGGCTGACGATGCCGCCGTCGGCGTCGGAGAAGAGCAAGGAGGAGAAGCGCTTCGCCCGCGCCGACCGCAACGAGGACGGCAAGGTGGCGCTCGCCGAGTTGCTCGAGCCGCGCCGCAAGGCGTTCGCCAAGCTCGACAAGGACGGCAACGGCCAGCTGAGCTTCGACGAATGGGCTGCGAAGACCGAGGCGAAGTTCGCCGAGGCCGATGGCGACCGCTCCGGCTGGCTGAGCCCGGCCGAGTTCGCCGAGACCAAGCCGAAGACCCGGGCCAAGCCGGCGCGCTGCGCCTGCAGCTGAAACCGCCGGTCCAAGCTTGAAAGGTCAGGCGCCGCGGGTGAGCCGGAAACGCCCGCGCGCCTTCAGCGCCCGGCGCAGCCTCGCCGCGTCGCGGGTGAAGGCGGTCCAGTGCGCGTCGGCCGGGTCGCGCCCGGCGAGGAACTGGGCGATGATCTTGATGTCGTCGGGCACGGCGCTTGCCCCGGAACTCGGGACGGCGTCTGAAACGGAAGCAGGCGCCGGTTGGGGCACGAAGCGCGTCTCACTCATCGTACTTTCAGCCTAGCGGCGGGCCGGACGGATGAAAACCGGCGCTCGGTCGCTTTGCAGAGCAGGCGCGTCGGTTCGTGGAAAAATCGCCGCTCGCGCTCGCCGACCACCACAAGCTCGGCGCGGGCGACTTCGTGCTCTGACGCCCGATCCGGGTTGATGGAAGAGGCCCGCACGCTCCCGGCTCGAGAGTCCTGGCCGAACCGCCGCCCGCCGCAATTGCCCCGTGAATCCTGTGGCTTGACGGTGTCACAGTCGCCCGCTTACGCTCGCGCCTTCGGGAGGTTCCGGCGCGCGCGATGAGCGGGCGGCGGTCGCTTCAGGAGCGGGGGACGATGATCTACAAGCGCAAGGGCGGGGAATTCCTCGTCAACACGAGTGCGGCCGGTGACCAGGGACAGCCCGCGATAACCCAGCTTGCCGGCGGCGGCTTCGTCGCCTTCTGGTACGACAATGGCGGTCCCGGCCACGGCCAGGTCTTCGATTCCGCCGGCCAGAAGGTCGGCGCGGAGATCACCGGCGTCGGGGCGGTGACCGGCCTGTCCGACGGCGGCTTCGTCAGGGTGGCGACCGCCGGCCCGCAGCGCGACATCCTCCAGGCCCAGCGCTTCGACTCGACCGGCACGCCGGTCGGCCTTGCCGTGACCCTGGCCGGGCCGGCGCCCGCCGGAAACACCTTCAGCGTCTGGAACAACGAATTTGGCTCGGTCTCTGCGCTTCCCGGCGGCGGCTATGCCGTCACCTGGACGCATTGGGAGCAGACCTCCCCCAACTCCTTCCCCCTCCGCGAGGCCCATGTCCGCACCTTCGATTCCGCCGGCGCGCCGTCGGCGTCCGACAGGATCCTCCTCTCCGGGTCCAACCCGAACATTTCGGCCGGCGAGGTCAAGGCCCTGGCGTCGGGCAATTATG
>JAXDPL010000162.1:0-7007 GCA_034668385.1 Sphingomonadales bacterium
AATATCTATCTCGCCAAGGTGACCAGGGTCGAGCCGTCGCTGCAGGCGGCGTTCGTCGATTACGGCGGGAACCGCCACGGCTTCCTCGCCTTCTCGGAAATCCACCCCGATTATTACCAGATCCCGCGCGAGGATCGCGAGGCGCTGCTCCGCGAGGAGGCCGAGCACGCCGCCGAGGAGGAACGCCTGCGCGCCGCCGAGGACGCGCGCTACGAGGATCGCGACGAGGAGGAGGAGGATCACGGCCGCGGATATATCGACGGCGGCGACCAGAACGGTTTCGTCGAATCGGAGGGCGAGGCCGAGGAAGGCGACGAGGACGCTCCCCCCCAGCCCGAAAGCGCCGAAAGCGCGCCCGAGGAGAATGCGGCCGACGAGCTCCGCCGCAAGCGGCAGAACCTGAGGCGCCGCTACAAGATCCAGGACGTCATCCGGCGCCGCCAGGTGCTTCTCGTCCAGGTCGTCAAGGAAGAGCGCGGCAACAAGGGCGCGGCGCTCACCACCTATCTGAGCCTCGCCGGTCGCTATTGCGTGCTGATGCCGAACACGAGTCATGGCGGCGGCATCAGCCGCAAGATCTCGAACGGCTCGGACCGCAAGCGCCTGAAGCAGATCATGGCCGATCTCAACCTGCCGAACAGCATGAGCTGCATCGTCAGGACCGCCGGCCTCAGCCGCACCAAGACCGAGATCAAGCGCGATTTCGACTATCTCGCCCGGCTTTGGGACGAGATCAGGGAGCGGACGCTGCAGAGCTCGGCGCCGGCGCTCATCTACGGCGACAGCGACCTCGTGAAGCGCGCCATCCGCGACATCTACAATCGCGACATCGACGAGGTGATCGTCGAGGGCGAGGAGGGCTACAAGGCGGCGCGCAACTTCATGAAGCTGCTCATGCCGAGCCATGTGCGGCGGGTGAAGAATTACGTCGACACGGTGCCTTTGTTCCAGCGCTGCGGCGCCGAGGACCAGCTCGCCGCCATGTACCATCCGGTCGTGCAGCTGAAATCGGGCGGCTACCTGGTGATCAACCCGACCGAGGCCCTGGTCTCGATCGACATCAATTCGGGCCGCTCGACCCGCGAGCACAATATCGAGCAGACCGCCTACGCGACCAATCTCGAAGCGGCGGCCGAGATCGCCCGCCAGCTTCGCCTGCGCGACATGGCCGGGCTGATCGTCATCGACTTCATCGACATGGAATCGAACGGCCATATCCGCAAGGTCGAGAAGGCGATGAAGGAGGCGCTGAAGAACGATCGCGCCCGGATCCAGGTCGGCCGGATCTCCTCGTTCGGGCTGATGGAGATGAGCCGGCAGCGCCTCAGGACCGGCGTTCTCGAGGCCTCGACCAAGCCCTGCCCGCATTGCGAAGGCACCGGTCTGGTGCGGACCGCGGCTTCCTCGGGTCTCTCGGCTCTGCGCATGCTGGAAGACGAGGCGGCGCGCGGCCGCGGCAGCCGGATCGTGCTTCGCGCCGGACGCGAGGCGGCGGTCTACGTCCTCAACCGCAAGCGCGGCGAGATCGGCGAGATCGAAGAGCGCTACGGAGTCGTCGTCGAGGTGCTGATCGAGGAGAGCTTCGAGGGCGCGAAGATGACGGTCGAATCGCTCGGCCCGCCGCCGGCCGTCCGGCCGCGGATCGAGGCGCCGGCGCCGGAGCCCGAGGAAGACGAGGCCTTCGAGGAAGAAGCCGAGGACGAAGCCGAGGACGAGGCGGAGCCCGACGAGGCGCCGGCGCGCGAACCGCGGCGGCCCCGCGAGAGCGCCGAGGCCCGTTCGGCGCGCGAGGAGAGCGACGAGGACGCGCACGGCCGCAAGCGCCGCCGCCGCCGCGGCCGCCGCGGCGGCCGCCGCCGGGGCGGCGAGGGCGAGGAGCTTTCCGAAGCCGATTCCGGCCAATCGCCCGACGAGGCGGTCGAATCGCTGACCGAAGTGCCGGAGCCGCAAGCGGCCCCGGCGACCGACGAAGTCCCGGCCGAGGAGGAGAAGCCGAAAGGCCGCCGTCGCCCGCGTGCCCGCCGCAAGGAAACGGAGGCGCCCGCCGAGCCCGCTCCGGTCGAGGCCGCTCCGGTCGAAGCCGAGCCGGCTCCTGCCGAAGCGCCGGCAGCCGAGGCGCCCGAGGAACCGCCGGCCAAGCCGAAGCGCAGCCGTCGCAAGAAGGCCGAGGAACCCGCCGCGACCGCCGAGCCGGCGCCGGCGCCCGCCGCGGCCAACGATGCCGATGAGGCGCCCGCCGCGCCCCCGCCGCAGAACGAGGCCGCCGAAGCCGAGGGCGAGGAGGATGACGGCTCGCCGCCGCGCCGCGGCTGGTGGCAGCGCACGTTCGGCGCGTGACCGGCAAGGCGGGCATGAGCGCGCGCTTGGCCAAGGCCGCGCTCATGCGCCGTTCAGGGCCGGCGAGGCAAAGCATGGCGATGGCCGAAACGTTGCGCGCCTGCCGCGCCTCCGGGGTGTTCGCCGCCCGCCTGCTGATGCTGCTCCTGCTGAGCTTCGCCGTCGCCGTGCGGCCGGCGATGGCGCAGTCGGTGCTTCGCGACGCCGAGACCGAGCAATTGTTCCGCGACATGGAGCGGCCGATCATCGCCGCCGCCGGCCTCAGGCCCGAGAACGTCCAGATCGTCCTGCTCTCGGACCCGTCGATCAACGCCTTCGTCGCCGGCGGCCAGACCGTCTACATCCATTCGGGGCTGATCGTCGCAGCCGACAACGTCAACCAGGTCCAGGGCGTCGTCGCCCACGAACTCGGCCACATCACCGGCGGCCACGTGCTGCGCATGCAGGAGGGCGTCAAGGTCGCGACCGGAATCATGCTCCTCTCGCTGATCCTCGGCGCCGCGGCGATCGCGGCCGGAGCGGGCGACGCGGGCGCGGGGATCATGATGGCCGGGCAGCAGGCGGCGATGGGCAAGTTCCTCGCCTTCAGCCGCACCCAGGAGAGCTCGGCCGACCAGGCGGGGGCGTCGTTCCTCGCCAAGGCCGGGGTGAGCGGCAAGGGCCTCATGCAGTTCTTCGGCAAGATCCAGAACCAGGAATATCGCTATTCGGTGCCGCAGGACGATGCCTATTCGCGCACCCATCCGCTCAACCAGGAGCGGATCGCGGCGCTCGAGCAGGCGCTGAAGAAATCGCCCGCCTGGGACGCGCCGACCGATCCCGCGCTCGAGGCGCGCTTCCAAAGGGTCAAGGCCAAGCTGCTCGGCTTCGTCACCGACCCCCAGCGCACGCTGGTCCTCTATCCCGAGAGCAACAAGAGCGAGCCGGCGCGCTATGCCCGGGCCTATGCGTGGCACAAGAGCGCCTATCCGGACAAGGCGCTGGCCGAGGTCGACAGCCTGCTGCGCGACCATCCGCAGGACCCCTTCTATCTCGAGCTGAAAGGCCAGATCCTGCTCGAATCGGGCAAGCCGGCCGAGGCCCTGGCGTCGCTGCGCGAGGCGATCGCCCGGGCGCCCGACCAGCCCCTGATCGCGGCGCTGTTCGGCCATGCCCTCATCGCCACCGACAATCCGAAGAATTTCGGCGAGGCGAAGCAGGTGCTGCGCTCCGCCATCGCCCGCGACAATTCCAACCCGGACGCCTGGTACCAGCTCGGCATCGTCTACGACCGCGAAGGCGACGAGGGCCGCGCCGCGCTGGCGACGGCCGAGCGCTACAATCTCGAGGGCGAGTCGAAGCTCGCCCTCGCCAACGCCGAGCTGGCGCTCGGCGCCATCCCGACCGGAACGTCGGACTGGCTGCGCGCGCAGGACATCGCGATGGTCTCCAAGACCGAGGTCGAGCGCGAGAAGAAACATGGCGACGACGGCCGGCGCTGAGCCTCGGGCGGCGCCCTTCTTCGCCAGCTGGAAGGGTGCGCTCGCCGCCGCCCTGCTCGGCGCTTTGCTCGGCGCGGGGGCGATGTTCGCTTTCTCCGGAGCGATCGTCCGCGACTATGTGCTGACCCACCCCGAGCTGGTGCCGGAGGCGATGCAGCGGCTCGAGGCGAACGAGGCCCTGCAGGCGATCGAGGCCAATCGCGCCGCGATCGAAACCCCGTTCGCCGGCGCCTGGGCGGGGGCCAAAGACGGCGACGTCACCCTCGTCGAGTTCTTCGACTATGCCTGCCCCTATTGCCGCCGGACCAATGCCGACGTCGATCGGCTGCTCGCCGAGGACAAGAAATTGAAGGTAGTCTGGCGCGAATGGCCCGTGCTCGGCCCGGACAGCGAGGCGGCCGCCCAGGCAAGCCTGGCCGCCGCCGCCGCCGGCAAGTTCAAGCCCTTCCACGACGCCTTGTTCGCCGCCGGACGGCCCGCCGCGGACACGATCGCCAGGGCGCGCCACGCCGCAGGCCTCCCCGCCGCGGCCGCCGCGGGCGCCGACTCCCACAGCGAGCTGGAGCGCAACAGCCGGCTCGCCAGCGCCCTGAAGGCGAGCGGCACCCCCACGTTCGTGGTCGGCGACCGGATCCTCCAGGGCGCCGTCGGCTACGCCACCCTCAAGGCCGCCATCGCCGAGGCGAGGGCGCGTAGGGTGAGTAAGGAGGTCTAAAAGGCACCCTAAGTGGCTTTCCGTGCTCTCAAGAGCACATTGTGGCTTGCAATAACCCCTCGCGCCCTGTACCCCCAAGAGCACGTTAGATAAGATAAGGTGCTCTTGAATGGTCGCTCGCTCAGCGCTTTTTAGAGCTCCGCCCTTCGAGGTGGAGCTTGCTCTCCGCCAGCTTGGATCAGATCTGCGAACGGCAAGGCTCCGTCGCAACCTCACCCTCGAGGAGGTTGGTGAGAAAATTGGAATGGGCCGCCGCGCCATTTCGGACGCCGAGCACGGCAAGCCTACGACAACGATCGTCACCTACGCCGCTTTGCTGTGGGTCTATGGGTTGCTGGACGGACTTGGCCAGCTGGCAGATCCCGCTCAGGATCTGGAAGGAATGACCCTTGCGAGAGCGAGAGGGCGAGAACGAGCCCGTGCGTCAGAGTCGCTAGACAATGACTTCTAACGAGCCCGGCGGCGAATGTTACGTCTACATCACCCTTCCAGGAGACACCCGGCCCGTCACCGCCGGCCGATACGCGCTCACCGTTACCAGACGGGGTGATGCGCTCGGCCGGTTCGTCTACGGCAGAAATTATCTTCAGATGGACAATGCGGTCGAGATCGACCCCTTCGAACTAAAGCTCGCGGCGCGCAACTACGAGACCGTTCGCCTGAAGGGCGTGTTCGGGGCGCTGCGAGATTCCGGCCCGGACTTCTGGGGCCGCCGCGTGATCGAAAAGCATAGGGGGAAAGCAGAGCTCTCGGAGCTCGACTATCTGCTTCACTCAGCCGACGATCGAGCCGGCGCGCTCGGATTCGGCCGAGGCAAAGAACCCCCAGCGCCGACCCGCAAATTCAACAAAACCCTCGAACTGGCCAAACTCCAGAAGATCGCCGACGCGATCCTGGCCGATGAGGAGGTTCCCCAGAACGAAGCGAACGCGCAAATCGAGGAACTCCTTCTTGTGGGAACCTCGATGGGAGGCGCTCGCCCAAAAGCCGTCGTTGAAGACGAAGCGGGTCTATGGTTGGCGAAGTTCAACCGCGGTGACGACCCTTGGAATGTCGCGCGCGTTGAACATGCCATGCTGACGCTCGCGCGGGCGTGCGGACTCGACGTCGCACTCAGTCAGGTCGTTCGGGCGGGCGGGCGCGACGTCCTGCTGGTGAGGCGTTTCGATCGAGAGAAGATTGGCCGGGGCTACGTGCGGGCTCGCATGGTCAGTGCTCTCACGATGCTTCGCGCCGAGGATAGCCATCGAAGCCGCGACCGTTGGTCATATGTGCTGCTTGCGGAAGAGCTGAGACGAATCTCGGGCAATGCCAGGGCCGACGCGCATGAGCTCTTCCGGCGCATGGCCTTCAACGCGCTGATTTCGAACAGCGACGACCATCCCCGCAACCACGCAATCCTGGCGCGGGGGCTGGAGTGGCGCCTATCTCCCGCCTACGACCTTACCCCGACCTCCCCCATTGGTATCGAGCGTCGAGACCTGGCGTTGACCGTCGGGGATCAGGGACGCCGAGCTTCGGCCGATAACCTGGTTTCCCAGAGCGCACGTTTCCTTCTCACGCGCGGCGAGGCCGAAAAGATCGTCGATGACATGGAAGCTCAGGTGAAAACCCAATGGTACGATGTTGCGCGGGCGCAGGGAGTGTCGCCGGCGGACTGCGAACGCATCAAGGGCGCCTTTGCCTATCCCGGTTTTCGATTGATTCCAGACGCTGTGTGACCGAGCCCCAGCCGCCGCGACGGTGGGCTTGGTTCGAACTTCTCGGAGATGGATGCCCGACGTGGATTCGAACCACGATTGACGGAGTCAGAGTCCGTAGTCTTACCGTTAGACGATCGGGCAGCGCGGGCCGCGAGATAGGACCCGCCTTCGGGGCGGTCAAGGCTTCGATCCCGCTGGGAGACGGCCCTTCCAACCCCTCCCTTGCCGAAACGATCCCCGCCCTGTAACCAGAGCTTAAGTCACGGCCGGGCGCCCGCGCGTCTTGCCGGAACGAGAACATAAGAGTGTTTCGCCATGGCGCAGCAGGCCGCGACGGCTCCGCTCCCGCCGGTATCCGATCCGGCCGAGGCGGCAGCACCCCCGCTCCCCGAGCGGCGACGGCATCCCCGACATTGCTATGGCGCGCTCGATCTCGGCACCAACAATTGCCGGCTGCTGATCGCCCGCCCGGCCGAGGAGGGCTTCGTCGTCATCGACGCCTTCTCGCGCGTGGTTCGGCTGGGCGAGGGGCTCGCCACCAGCGGCAAGATCAGCCAGGACGCGCAGGACCGGGCGGTCGCCGCCCTATCCGTCTGCGCCGAGAAGCTCTGCCGCCGCCGGGTCACCCTCTCGCGCTCGGTCGCCACCGAGGCGTGCCGCCGCGCCGTCAACGGCCGCCAGTTCGTCGAGCGGGTGCGGCGCGAGACCGGAATCGTACTCGAGATCATCGCCCCCGAGGAGGAAGCCCGGCTGGCCATGCTCGGCTGCCAC
>JAXDPL010000163.1:0-3930 GCA_034668385.1 Sphingomonadales bacterium
CGGTGGGAATCGGTTGGGCGATGGTCGGCGGTGGCGGATTCGGTGGCGCAGCACCGCCGGGCGCCAGCCCGGATTGGCCACGGCCTGTCTGCGGTGTGACCGCGGCTCCACCGGGGGGTGGCGCCGAAGGCGCGGGTTGAGCCGGCGGAACTACAGCCGGCGGCGCGCCCGATCCTTGCCGCCCGCCGCCCGGGACAGGGGTCGGCGCGGGAGTTGGCGCGACTGTCGGCGACGGTGCGGCCGATGGCGTCGGGGCCGGATTTGGCGCGCTCTTCTGCTGAGGCAGGGGAGAAGGCGCCGCGCTCGGCGAGGCCGATGGCGTCGGCTCGGTCCGCGGCCGAAGCTGCGCAGGAGGCGGGCCGCCCGGCGTAGCTGACGGCGCAGGCGCGCTCTTCTGCTGAGGCTCCGGGACGGGAGCCGTCCTCTGCTCGCGCTGCGGCTCGCGGCCAGGTCCAGCGCTCGGCGGCGTGGGAGCCCTCGGCGCAGCAGGCGGCGGCGCTGCCGCCGGTGGCGCGGGATGAGGGATCGGCGCAGCCGCCGGCGGAGCCGGATGCGGCGGCGGGGCCGCGGCAGGCGGTGCGGGTGGAGGCGTCGGGCGGGGCGGCGGTGCTGCGGCCGGAGGAGGCGGCGCAGGCCGGGGCGGCGGCGGCGGTGCCGCGGCCGGAGGAGGCGGTGCGGGTCGGGGCGGAGGCGGCGCGGCGGCTGGCGGCGCCGGATGCGGAATCGGTGCGGCGGGCGGCGCAGCCTTGGGTGCTTCCTTCGGGGCTTCCTTCTGCTTCGGCCTTCCCTCGGGAGGCGCTTCGCCGGCTCCAGGCGCGCCTTGCGCCACCACGAACGGCGCGGCTTGCGCGTGCGACGGCGAGGCCATCAATTGCGCCGCCGTGAGCGCGGTGGTCGCAAGCAGCACGAGACGAAGGTTTGTCATGTTGGTTTGAATCCCCGGAATGTTCTGTGTCTGCGATCAAAGACAAGCGTTAGGCCGGATTGTGGCGGCCTTCAAAGCTGGAACTGGATTTATTTCCGACCATGCAACGCAGCGAAGCGCTTCTGTTCATTGCGCATTCAGCGACGGCTTCAAAGCGTAGTTCACATCCCGCCCTGCGGCAAATCGGCCGGACCCGGATTGAGATCGGGTCCCGCACCCGGCAGATCGCCGGCCCCGCCGCTGGTCGCCGGCGACGGCGCGCCCGGTCCATCCGGTCCCCGCACCGGCAATTCATCCGGCACGCGGCCCGGCAATTCCTCGGGCCGCGGCGGCTCGCCCGGATCCTGCATCGGCGGCGGCACTTCGGGTCTCGGACTGCCTGGCGGCTCTTCCCGCGGCGGCTCCGCCGGCCGTCCCGGGTTGATCGGCGGATCCTCTTGCGGCTCGATCGGCATTACATCGACACCTTGCGGTTGTCGCCGAGATCGGGGCGAGTGCCGCTGACCGCGGCCGCGGCCATCTTCACATAGCTGATGACGGAGCCCGGCGAATCCCAGTACTCGGCATCGTCGGGCATGACTTTCAACACGCGGATATTGGGATCTTCGGCGGAATCCCACCATGCCTTCGCCGGCGTCGTGAACAGCTGCTTGATCCTGGCGCGGTCGTGGGAAATAGCGGCGGTGCCGCTGAGCGAGACATATTTCTGGCTGCCGGGATCGGCAACGGACAGGTTGACGTTCGGATCGCGCGCGATCTCTTCATCCTTGTGGCGCCGCGCGTCGGTGAGGAAGTAGATCGCGTTCTCATCGCGTTCGAGATGGGCGCTCTTCGGCCGCGCGCGGAGCTTGTTACCGTCGCGGGTGACCAGCATCGCAAAGCCGATCTTCTTCATGAGTTCCCAGACCCGGCCGGCATCGCCCGAAGTGTTGTCGTTCGCCATAATAATTCGCTCCTGTGCTGATCGAGCGATAACGGGCCGGATGGAGCGATGTTCCCCGCCGGGCGCGGTCGCAGGCTAGCTGGAACCGCGCAGCAAAAACGTGTTGCTGCGGGTCCTGCCGGTCTCGCCGTAGCCGCGCGCGCGCATGTCGGCGATGCAGTCGTCCTGCCATTCGTTGCGCGACAGGTGCTCGATCACCACCGCCCGCGGCCACAGGCGTTCCGGGGCCTCTTTGAAGAAGCCGGTCAGCACGCGGTCCTCAAAACCCTCGACATCGATCTTCAACGCATCGACGTGCCCGACGCCGGCATCGCCGAGAATGCGCAGCAAACGCAGCGACGGCACCCGGATGCCGCGGCCCGTGCCTTCGCCTGACACGATGTGGCTGGCGCCAAGATTGCCGCTATCGGTCTCGATCATCAACTCGCCGTCGGCGGGGCCGGCGGCCGCGGCGACCAGCGTCACCTGGACCACACCGGAAGCGGCGCGGTTGAAGGCAAGCCGGGCGTGGATGACGGGATGCGGCTCGATCGCGATCACTTTGCCGCCGTCGCCGACGTGACGCGCCAGCACCATGGCATAGGTGCCGACATTGGCGCCGACATCGACGAACACGCCGCCCGGCGGGACATGCGCGCGCAGAAAATCCAGCTCCTCGAGATTGTAGTCGGGATTGAACAAGGCGCCGCGCTCGGTGGCGCTGGCCTGATGATAGAAGCGAAACGACGCGCCCTGGTACGGGACGTCGACCGGCCCCGCGCGGCACAGGTTCACCAGCCGCGACAGCATCGGCCGGAACGCGCCGAGCTTGAGCCCGGTGCGCTGCGCCAGCGCGATGATCGCGGCCTGCGCCGCGTTGGGCGCGAACGCGCCGAACCGCGGCAGCGCGGGATCATTGGCCGGCGCGATGCCGGGCGGCAGTGATGTGGTCAAAAAATCCTCGCGGAAAACGCGCAGAAGCGGCGCATCCATAGCCGGTTTCGAGCGCTCCTCCAACATTGTCGCCCCTGCGAAAGCAGGGGCCCATACGCCGCGGCTTTTCGATTTGGGCCGGTGCGGTTGTCTTCGTCGTATGTAACCCAACCCGGTGGTCATGGGTCCCTGCTTTCGCAGGGACGACAACTGGTTAGGCGCCGTGCTCTCTCACGCCGCTTTCTTCGGCGCCTTGCGGTACCGCAGGAAGCGGCCGAGCAGTCGGCGCTTGCCCTTGCGCGGAATGAGATCGATGTCGCTGACCAGCTTGGCGCCGCCCTTGCGCCGTTCCAGCACGATCTTGCGGCTGTGGAACGCCTCGAGTTCGGCGCGGTGGGCGACGCTGACGACGGTCGCCTTGGGCAGTTCCTTGGTCAAGAGCTCCATCATGGCATCCTGGCTCTTGGCGTCGAGCGCGGAGGTCGCCTCGTCCAGCACGATAATGTCGGGGTTGTGCAGGAACAGCCGCGCGAAGGCGAGCCGCTGCTTCTCGCCGCCGGACAGCGTCTGGTCCCAAGGCGCGTCTTCCTCGATCTTGTCCTTGAGATGCCCGAGGCCGACCTTGTCGAGGGCTTCGCCGATCTCCTCGAGGGTCCAGTCCTCGGCGGCGGCGGGATAGGCCGCGGCGCGGCGCAGCGTGCCGGACGGCACATAGGGCTTTTGCGGCAGCATGAACAGCCGCCGGTCGGCGTGGAAATTGACGCTGCCGCCGCCCCATGGCCAGAGTCCGGCGATCGCGCGCACCAGCGTGCTCTTGCCGGTGCCGGATTCGCCGGCCACCAGCAGCCGTTCGCCGGATTCGATCAAGACTTCGGCTTCGCCGACGACCGCGGTGCCGTCGTCGAGCGTCACAGACAGGTCGTTGAGGCTGAGAATGGCGTCGCCTTCGGTCTCACCGCGCTGGATGCGGCCGATGCCGTCGCCGCGCTCGGCCCGCTCGAGCCCGTCTAGCGACATCATCAGCGACGCAATCCGCCGCGCGCAGGCGTTCCAGTCGGCAAGCCGCGGATAATTGTCGACCAGCCAGCCGAACGCGGTCTGCACGATGGTGAAGGCGGACGCCGCCTGCATCACCTCTCCAAGGGTCATG
>JAXDPL010000164.1:0-15218 GCA_034668385.1 Sphingomonadales bacterium
GGTTCCGGTGATCATGATCTTGTTCCTTCTGGTGGCGGGCCGCCATTCGGCCCCCCGGTGCTGCGAGAGGCGAGAGAAGGAAGAAGGAGCCGCAAAGCGCCAAAGACCGTCATATGCGACTAGTAGCCGGGCCTATGTAGACGTCCCGGGCCAGGATGCAATGCTTGGGGCGGGCTCAAGTCCCCGGGAGCGCGGCGCCCAGAAGGAGGACGCCTTCCTCCTGGTCGGCGATCTGGACCTCGCCGCCGGCCTCCTCGACGAGGCAGTGGACGAGCCAGGCGGCGGCGGCGCGCGGAGCGATCGCCTCCTCGCTCGCCTCGCCGGCCAGGGCGAGCTTGAGCTCGGCGTCGATGACGATGCGCGGTCCCTCGGCGCGGACCGCGATATCCATTCCATCCCCGTGCTTCTCGGCGCCGACGTCGAGCCGGCCGCCGCGCACCAGGGCATCTCCGGCGATGAGGACGAGGTTGAGGAGCACCTTCAGCGCCGACTTGCCCATCGTCGGCATGTCGACCATCCAGCCCAGCTGGATCCGGCCGTCGCCGCCGAACAGCCCTTCGATCGCCACCCGCGCCTCGCGCGTGTCGACCTCGTCGGCGAAGCCGCCGGCGGCGCCGAAGGCCAGGCGGAAGAATTTCAGCTTGTTGGCCGAGGCGCGGGCGCTCTCGCCGAGCAGGTCGAGGCAGCGGGCGCGCATCTCCGGATCGTGCTCGTCGGTCAGCAATTCGATGCCGTTGTTGAGGGCGCCGACCGGAGACAGCAGATCGTGGCAGAGGCGCGAGCAGAGCAGGCTCGCGAATTCGTGGGATTTCATGCGCGGCTTTGCCCCTGTTCGACGTCTTGCCGTCCCTAATGGCGGCATGGAATTCGAGTTGCAAGGCAGGTGCTTCGATATGGCATTTCGACTTCGCTCAATGCCTACTCAGCATGAGCGGAAACCATAACGTTCATCCTGAGTAGCGGCTGAGCGAAGTCGAAGCCGCGTATCGAAGGACGCTTGGCACGAAGCGAACCTGAGCGCTTGATATCCTCCATATCGTCGCCACATCGGAGGCGGAATGACCCGGGGGGAGTCGAACATCACCGCCACGATCGCCGCCGATGCCGCTGGCTGGCGCCTCGACCGGGCGCTCGCCGCCGCCGTGCCGACCCTGTCGCGCGAGCGGCTGAAAGCGCTGATCTCGAGTGGGCGGGTGACGGGACCGGCGGGCCTCGTGCGCGATCCGGCGGCCAAGGCGCTCGCCGGCGCCTACCAGGTCACCGTGCCGGAGCCGACGCCGGCGCATAACGCGGCGCAGGACATCGCGCTCGACATCGTGTTCGAGGACGAGCACCTCCTCGTCGTCGACAAGCCGGCGGGGATGGTGGTCCATCCCGCCGCGGGCAATCTCGACGGGACCTTGGTCAACGCCCTGCTTCACCATTGCGCGGGCCGCCTGTCCGGCATCGGCGGCGTGGCGCGGCCGGGAATCGTCCATCGCATCGACAAGGGCACGTCGGGCCTGCTCGTCGTCGCCAAGAGCGACCGGGCGCACGAGGGGCTGGCGGCGCAGTTCGCCAAGCACAGCATCGACCGGCGCTACCTCGCCGTCGTCGCCGGCCTGCCGAGCCCGCGTGAGGGCAAGGTCGACGCCCCCCTCGCCCGCTCGTCGGCCAACCGCCAGAAGATGGCGATCGTCGAGGGATCGCGCGGCAAAAGGGCGGTCACGCATTACAAGGTCCTGAGGCCGCTCACGGAGTCGGCGCTGGTCGAATGCCGGCTCGAAACCGGCCGGACCCACCAGGTGCGGGTCCACATGGCCTCGATCGGCCACAATCTGCTCGGCGACCCCGCTTATGGAGGGAGCCGGAAGGGGCATCGTGAGTTATTGAAAAGACTGCATTTCGAGCGACAGGCCCTGCACGCGGCGGAGCTCGGCTTCAATCATCCCGTGACAGGCGAAGCCTTGTCGTTCAAAAGCGCCGTCCCGTCCGATATGCAGGAACTGTTAAGCGCGCTGGCGCTATAGAGACGGACGGGCCGGCATAACAAAAGATCGCCGGAAACCCAGGGAGTGAGACGGTAAGATGGCTAGCGGAAGAAACGTGGCGACGATTCCCGCCATGGGCGGCGAGGCGGGCCTCAACCGCTATCTCGCCGAGATCAAGAAATTTCCGATCCTCGCCCCCGAGGAGGAATATATGCTGGCCAAGCGCTGGGCCGAGCATCAGGACACCGATGCCGCCGCCAAGCTGGTCAATTCGCACCTTCGCCTCGTCGCCAAGATCGCGATGGGGTACCGGGGCTACGGCCTGCCGGTCTCCGAGCTGATCTCCGAGGGCAATATCGGCCTGATGCAGGGCGTGAAGAAGTTCGAGCCGGAGCGCGGCTTCCGCCTCGCCACCTATGCGATGTGGTGGATCCGCGCCTCGATCCAGGAATTCATCCTGCGCTCGTGGAGCCTGGTGAAGATGGGCACGACCGCGGCCCAGAAGAAATTGTTCTTCAACCTCAGGCGGATGAAGAACCAGATCGAGGCGTTCGAGGACGGCGATTTGAAGCCCGAGCACGTCACCAAGATCGCCACCGACCTCGGAGTCACCGAGGAGGACGTCGTCTCGATGAACCGCCGGATGGCGATGGGCGGCGACACCTCGCTGAACGTGCCGCTGCGCGAGGACGGCGAAGGGACGTGGCAGGACTGGCTGGTCGATTCGGAGCCGCTTCAGGACGAGCGAGTCGCCGAGGCGCAGGAGAGCCGCGTGCGCCACGAATTGCTGGTTGAGGCCATGCAGTCGCTCAACGAGCGCGAGAAGCATATCCTGACCGAGCGGCGCCTGACCGACGAGCCCAAGACCCTGGAGGAACTCTCCCAGGTCTACGACGTCAGCCGCGAGCGGATCCGCCAGATCGAGGTCCGCGCCTTCGAGAAGCTGCAAAAGGCGCTGATGAGCCTGGCCGGCGAACGCCGACTGCTTCCGGCCGCTTGACTGGAGAGGGCAGCGACCTTCTTGACCTGGAGCCGCCGCCAGCCTGTCATGCGAGCCGAACAGGGAAATTCCCGATGACCGATTCGACGCGACGCCTGGCCGCCTTGCTCGGCTTGCTGCTCGCGCTGCCGCTCGCGGCTGCCTCCGCCCAGCCGGCCGCGCCGACGCCGTGGGTGGTGAAGCCGGAATGGGTGCGGGCCGACGAGGAATTCCTCGCCGGCGACGCGCTCAACGGCCGCGGCAGCGCGACGGCCGACGAAGCGAAGGCGGCCGCCTGGGTCGCCTCGCGCTTCGAGGAGTTCGGGCTCGTCCGGGCGCCGGGCATGAGCGACTATCTGCAGACCGCGACCATCGTCCGGCCGATGCCCGGCGGCGCGCCGGTGCTCAGCGCCGGCGGCGAAGCCATGCCTGGCCTCACGCTGCTGTTCGCACCGCCCGGGGAAGTGCGCGGCAGCCTTGTCGTGGCGACTTCCGACGATCCCGCCGCTCTCCCCGCCGGAGACGTGATCGCGATCGGATCGAAGAAGGCCTCGCTGATCGCCATGGCCCGCGCGGCGAGCGCCCGCGGCGTGAAGCTTTTGATCGCTCCGAAGAGCGGCGAGGCGAACCGGCTCAGGGAGCAAATGGGCGGCGAGATCCGCATGCCCGCCTACCTGGAGGGTGCCGCGCCCGAATCGATCGCGATCGCGACCCTTCCCGACGCTTCGTTCGACCGGCTGACCGGCCGGGCCGGTCAGGAGGTCCGCCTGGAGCTTCCCGGCCTGACGCTGGCCCGGAGCCTCACCACCAACGCGATCGGATTCCTGCCCGGCACCGATCCCGAGGCGGGCGTCCTGTTGCTCAGCGCCCATCTCGACCATCTGGGGCGGCGCCGGGACGGCACGATCATGCACGGCGCCGACGACGACGCGTCCGGAGTCACCGCGGTGCTGGAGCTGGCGCGGGCGCTGGCGGCGGGGCCGCGCAGCCGCCGCGGAATCCTGTTCGTCTGCTACGGCGCCGAGGAGATGGGCGGCTTCGGATCGGCCTATTTCGCCGCGCACCCGCCGGTCCCCCTCACCCGGATCGTCGCCAACATCGAGTTCGAGATGATCGGCGCCCAGGATCCGAAGCTGCCGCGCGGCAGCCTGATGGCGACCGGCTTCGAGCGCTCCAACCTGGCCGAGGCGCTGGCGGCGCACGGAGCGCTCGTGGCGCCGGATCCCTATCCGGAAGAGCATTTCTTCGAGCGGTCCGACAATTACCAGCTCGCCCTCAAGGGCGTCGTCGCCCACACGCTGGGCGGCTGGCCGACCACGCCGGTCTATCACCAGCCGAGCGACACGATCGAGAATCTGGACATTCCCTACATGACCGGCGCGATCCAGTCGCTGATCGAGCCGGTGCGCTGGCTCGCCGCGAGCGATTTCCAGCCGCAATGGAAGAGCGGCGGACGACCGGGCGGCGGCTGAAATGGCACGTGCGAGGGCCCGAAAGCGGGGCTGGTTCGGGCGGGCGATCGCCTGGATCGTCCGGCTCGTCTTCGGCTTCGTCCTGCTCAGCCTGCTCTGGGTCCTGCTCTACCGGTTCGTCGACCCGCCTTACACCTTTACCATGCTCGGCGACCGGCTGAACGGGCGGCAGGTGACCGGCGCGTGGATGCCGATCGACCGGATCGACCGCAACATGGTCCGCGCCGCGATCGCCGCCGAGGACAGCAAGTTCTGCTCGCACTGGGGGTTCGACCAGGATGCGATCGCGGCGGCGATGAAGCGCAACGCGCAGGGCGGCGCGATCATCCGCGGCGGCTCGACGATCAGCCAGCAGACGGCAAAGAACGCCTTCCTGTGGCAGGGCGGCGGCTATGCGAGAAAAGGCCTCGAGGCCTGGTTCACCCTGCTCATCGAGAATCTGTGGGGCAAGAGGCGGATCATGGAGGTCTACCTTAACCTCGCCGAGACCGGGATCGGCACCTACGGAGTCAATGCGGGGGCGCAGCGTTATTACGGGCATGACGCGTCGCGGATGAGCCGGGTCGAGGCGGCCCGGATCGCGGCCGTGCTGCCGCTGCCCAAGAAGCGGGGCGCCGTGGCCCCGAGCGGATTCACGCGCCGCTACGGCAACATGATCGCGGTGCGCGAGGGGATCGTCGCCCGCGATGGGTTCGACGGCTGCATCTATCGCGGGATGGCGGCACCGGCCGAGACTCCGGAGCCCCCCGCGCCGAAGCGTCCGCGCAAGGCCGCGCCGCCGCCCGCCCTCGCCGTCCCGGGCGAGGAGCTGGAGCGCCAGCCGGCGGCGGCGCCTCCGCCCGAGCAACCGGCGCCCGAGGCCCCGCTCACCGGCAACGGCGCCTGAGCGGCTACCAGACGAACGGGATCAGCGCCCAGCGCCGCGCGCGATAGCGCGCGAACGCGTCGCCGAAGCGGCGCGCGAGGCTCGCCTCCTCGACGCGGATGCGGACCGCGAAGCCCGCGGCGGGGAGCAGCAGCAGCGCCGCGACGGCGGCGAAGTTGCCGATACCGATGCCGATGCCGATCAGACTCACGAGAGCGCCAGTGTAGGAAGGGTTGGCGAGGCGGCGGTAGGGGCCGGTGTCGATCAGCCGGTGATCGTCCTGGGTCGTCACCGTGACCCGGAAGAAACGGCCGAGCGTGCGGACCGCCCAGAGCCGGAAGGCGATCCCGACCCAGGCGAGCGCGGCGCCGATCGCCACCTCCAGCTCGGGCGGCACAGGGATGTGCAGCCGCGGCAGATTCGGCGGGGCCAGGAAAGCAATGAACATGGCGAGCGTGATCGCGGCGCTGATCGCGTAACCGCTGCCGCGATCCTCATGGAGGCCCGAGACGGCGCGGCGGTCTCGGGCCCACAGCGCGAGCTCGACCGAGGCCCAGGCGGCGAAGGTCGCCCAGAAGAGGAGTCGGGTTCCGGGCCCCGCGGCGAAGGCCGGCAGGTGGGCAAGGTCGTGCATCGCTTGGTCGGCTCCGCCTGTGTTGCTCGTATAATACAGCCAGAGCCGAGGTCGGCAAGGCTTAGAACGGCATCTTGAAGCCCGGCGGGAGCTGGAGGCCGCCGGTCACTTCGCTCATCGCGCCCTGGGCGGCCTCGTCAGCCTTGGCGCGAGCGTCGTTGATCGCGGCGGCGACGAGGTCCTCGACCATCTGCTTCTCGGCCGGCGCCAGCAGGCTCTCGTCGATGTCGACGGCGATGATCCTGCCCCTGGCGCTGGCTCGGACCTTGACCAGGCCGCCGCCCGAGCGCCCCTCGACCTCTACCTTGTCGAGATCCTCGTTGGCCCGCATCAGCTTGGCCTGGGCCTCCTGGGCCATCTTCATGATGTCGTCGAAATTGGGCATGGTCGTCACGCGCTCCGTTGTTCGTCGAGCCTGTAGCCCGCCAGCTCGGCGCCGGGAAAGGCCTCGAAGGCGGCCCGCACGGCCGGTGTCTCGAGGACGTTCTGCCGAAGCGCTCTTTCCGCCTCGACTTCCTGGTCCCTCAGCGACGGCTCGGCCGCCCCGTCGGAAAGCTCGACCCGCCAGGCTTCCCCGAAAAGCTCCTTGGTCAGCTGGCGAAGAAGGGCGAGCGCCTTGTCGATGCGCTTCGTGTCCGTGGCCTTGGGCGCAGGCTGGAGCTGCAGGATCGGCGGTTCGTACGATACGACCCGGAATTCCTCCTGCAGCTGGTGCCACAGCAACTGCTCGCGACTTCTGCCGATTTCCGCGACGAAGGCGGCATAATTTTCGGGCGCCTTCGCCGCCGACGAGGACTTCGCCGCCCCGGACGCGGGCGCCCGGGCGGGCACCCCCTCGCCGCTCGCCAGCCTTTCCATCAGGCTGGCGGGATCGGGGAGCTCGGAGGCGTGGACGACGCGCAACAGCGCCATCTCGGCCGCCTCGAGCGGCATCGGAGCGGCATGGACCTCCGCAAGGCCCTTGAGCAGCAGCTGCCACAGCCGGTGGATGGCGGCGTAGGAGAGGCTCGACCATTCGGCATAGGCCTCGCGCTCCTCGGCCGACTGGGCCGGATCCTCGGCGCCGCCGACCTTGGCCCGGGTGATGCCATGGACGCTCTCGAGCAACCCGCGAAGCACCGCCGAGGGCTCGACGCCGAGATCATACTGGTCTTTGAGGGCGGCCAAGGCGCCTGGCGCGTCGCCGGCTAGCAGCAGTCCGAGCAGCTGGCGGATCGCGCCTCGATCGGACAGGCCGAGCATGTCGCGGACCTGCGCGGCGCTGACTCCGCCGGCGCCGTGGGCGATCGCCTGGTCGAGGATCGAGAGGCCGTCGCGCGCGGAGCCCTCGGCCGCCCGGGCGATCAACGCCAGCGCCTCCGGCTCGACCTCGACCCCTTCGGCCTTGGCGACCTCGGCGAAATGGGCCGCCAGCGTCTCGGCGGGAATGCGCCTCAGGTCGAAGCGCTGGCAGCGTGAGAGGACGGTGACGGGGACCTTGTTGACCTCGGTCGTCGCGAACAGAAACTTAACGTGGGCAGGTGGTTCCTCGAGGGTCTTCAGAAGCGCATTGAACGCGTTCTTCGACAGCATGTGGACTTCGTCGACGATGTAGACCTTGTAGCGCGCGGAAACCGCGGCGTAGCGCACCGCCTCGATGATCTCGCGCACGTCGTCGACGCCGGTGTGGCTGGCGGCGTCCATCTCGACTACGTCGATATGGCGCCCTTCTGCGATCGCACGGCACGGCTCGCAGACGCCGCACGGCTCGATGGTCGGGCCGCCCTTTCCATCCGGGCCGATGCAGTTCAGCGCCTTGGCGATGAGGCGCGCGGTAGAGGTTTTGCCGACCCCGCGGACGCCGGTCAGCAGGAAGGCGTGGGCGAGCCGGTCGCGGCGAATAGCGTTGCCCAGGGTTCGCACCATCGCATCCTGGCCGATCAGCTCCGCGAAGCTCTGCGGCCGGTACTTGCGGGCGAGCACGCGATAGGGCTGCGCCTTGGCCGACTGGGCGGGCTCGTCGAGGCCGAGGCCGAAGGAAGCGGATTCGTCGGGGGATTCGGACATGGGCAAAGCCTAACCGTTCGGGCTGAGCTTGTCGAAGCCCTGCCCTTCCTTTTGGAAAGCGCATGAAGGGGCTTCGACAGCCCCGGATCCAGTCCGGGGCCGAACGGTGAGAAATCGAAGCTGGCGGAGAAGGTGGGAGCCGGAACGACCCGGGGCGAAATCGTTACGGCTGCTTCCTTCCGGATCTGACCGGGTTGGCGACAGCACCGTCCGCCCGACTCCCGCGGCGCATATGGGGCTATCGGATCGGCTAGGCAAGATCGGAGAGATGGCGCGGCGAGTCCATCCTCTCGTGAAGGATCCGCAGCACCAGAACGTCACTGCCTTCGGGCCGGAAATAAATGAAGTGATGGTCCGCCTTGAAACGCTGGACGATTACACTGAAGTCGACCGGCCGGATGCCGACCGGATTGGAAAGGAGGGAGTGGCAGGCGGTTCCAAGACGTTCGGCATAAAGGTCCGCTTGCGCCGCTCCCCATTGGGAGTTCGTATACGTCCAGATTTCAGCGAGGTCGGCGGCAGCAGGACCGGCGAATCTCAGGCGGCGCGCGATTTCGCCTTCTCCCGAGCCTGCGCAATGATCTGATCGAAGCTCAACTCGCTGATGCCTGCCCTTTCTCCTTCGGCAATCAATTCCCGAAGGCGCCCTCGGCCTTCTTCGGAATCCATTCGGATCAGATGTCGCACGAAGTCGCTAACGTTGGCGAAATAGCCGGTCGCGACCTGGGATTCGACATAGGCCCGCATCTCGTCGGGCAGGGAAATGTTCATGGTGGCCATCGGAGCAAGCTGACCCCAATGGCAAAGATTGTCAACGCCCCTGCATGTTCCTCGCCCCCGCCGGCATCCGCACCGTGAGGCTCTCGATCTCCCCGCTGAGCACGATCTGGCAGGCGAGGCGGGAGGTGCGGGTGACGTGCATGGCGAGGTCGAGCAGGTCCTCTTCCTCCTCGCCGGCGCGGGGGAGGCGGTCGAAATCGGCGGGATCGACGATGACGTGGCAGGTCGAGCAGGCCATCTGGCCCTCGCACGTGCCCTCGAGCGGCTGGCCGTCGGCCTGGGCGACGTCAAGCAAGCGCTCCCCGGGAGGCGCTTCGACCTCGCTGACTCGGGAGCCGTCGGCCGAGACGAAGCGGACTCGGGTCACGCGGCGAAGCTCAGCTGGCGATCGGCGGCACGATCGATAAGGGCAAGGGCTCCGAGCAATTCCTCCTCGGTCGTGTAGCGCCCGAAGCCGAGGCGGATGCTGGAGCGCGCCTCGCGATCGGCGAAGCCGAGGGCGGCGAGGACGTGGCTCGGCCGGCCCGAGCCGCTGGCGCAGGCCGAGCCGGCGGAGAAGGCGACCTCGCGAACTTCCGAGATCAGTCGGGCGCTGTCGAGGCCTTCCCGGCGAAGGTTCAAATTGCCGTGGTAGCGCCGGTCCGCGGAGCCGTTCAGCGTCCAGTGCGGCATGGCGTCGCGCGCGAGGGACCAGAGGCGCTCGACATGCGCCCGGTCCTCGGCACCGCGCTCGACGAGCAGCCGGGCGGCCTCACCGAAGCCGGCGCAGAGGGCGGGCGACAGGGTGCCCGAGCGAAGCCCGCCTTCCTGGCCGCCGCCGTGGAGGAGCGGATCGAGTTCCACGCCCTGCCGCACCCAGAGCGCGCCGATGCCCTTGGGACCGTGCACCTTGTGGGCGGAGAGGGCCGCGAAGTCGCAGGCGCCGAGCGGTACCGGCACCCGGCCGAAGCCCTGCACCGCGTCGCAGAAGAACCGGGCGCCGGCGGCATGGGCGAGCGCGGCGATCGATTCGACCGGCTGGATCACGCCGATTTCGTTGTTGACCAGCATCGCGGCGACGAGGCCGGTGCGGGCGTCGATCCGCTCGGCGGCGAGCGCGAGGTCGACGAGGCCGTCCGGCCCGACCGGCAGGATGTCCACGTCGAAGCCCCACCCGGCCAGGTATTCGAGCGTGTCGAGCACCGCGGCATGCTCCGTCGAGAGCGTGACGATCCGGCGGCGGTTCTGCGGCAGGCGCGCGGCAGCGCCCTTCAGCGCCCAATTGGCGGCCTCGGTGGCACCGGAGGTGAACAAGAGACGCCCGTGGTGACAGTCACTAGTGACTGTCACTTTCGCTGGAAGGGGAGTCGTCAGCGCCTCCAGCACCCGCTCGCGCGCCAATTCGACCGCCGCGGCGGCCTCTCGGCCCGGGCGGTGGCTGCTGTGGGGGTTGGCGAAACCCGTTTCGAGCCAGGGGCGCATCGCCGCGTTGGCCTCGGGCGCCAGCGGCGTGGTCGCCTGGTAATCGAGGTAGATCACGCCGCGCGGCGCTTGCCGAACATCGCCCGCCATTCGCCGAGCAGGGCGTCGATGTCGCTCTCGACGGTCTGCGGACCGAAGCTGACCCGGATCACCTCGCGGGCGGCCTCCTCGCTCCAGCCCATGGCGGTGAGAACCGGGCTGGTCTTGAGGCTGCCCGACGAGCAGGCGCTGCCGGCGGTCACGGCAATTCCGGCGAGATCGAGCTGCATCATCTGGGCGGCGCCGGGCACTCCGGGCATCCGGTAACAGGCGATGGTGGCGATGCGCGGCGCCGAATCGGCGACAATCTCGCCGCCCGCGCCGCGGATGCCGTCATCGAGTTTCGCGCGAAGCCGCCTTGCTTCCGCGTACCAGCCATGGTCCGCCTCGACGGCGGCGGCGAAGCCCAGGATCGAGGGCACCGCCGGCGTGCCGGGCCGGTAGCCGCCCTCCTGCCCGCCGATCGCCTCCAGAGTCGCAAGATCCTTGACGAGCAGGGCGCCGATTCCGGGCGGTCCGCCCAGCTTGTGCGCGGCGATCACGAGGAAATCCGCATCGGGAAGCGGCAGCTTGCCGGCGCTCTGCGCGCAATCGGTGAGGAGCAGGCCTCCAGCCGCCTTCACCCGCGAATAGACCTCCGCGATCCGGTGGATCACTCCGGTCTCGTTGTTGACCGATTGGACCGCGACCAGCGGCCGATCCGTGCCCTCGAGGGCGCGGTCGAGATCGTCGAGGTCGAGGGTGCCGTCGCCGCGCACGGCGATCTGGCGCGCCCCGACTGCGCTGCGGTGGACCGCCGGATGCTCGACCGAGGCGATGACGAAGCTTCCCGCCTTCGCCCGATCGAAGACGAGAGCGATCGCCTCGGTGGCGCCGGAGGTGAAGATCAGGGTGCCGTCGCACCCCAGCGCCTTGGCGACGCGGGCGCGAGCCTCCTCGAGCTGGGCGCGCACCGCCCGCCCCTCGGCATGGGGCGAGGAGGGGTTGGCCCAGGCGCGGCACGCCTCGGCCATGGCCGCCGCCGCCTCGGGCAGGATGGGAGTGGTCGAGGCGTGGTCGAGATAGATGCGGGACGTCACGCAAGGCCCTTTCAAATTGCGCGTTGGGATCGCTCGCCTATATAGAGCGGCACGCGCGCGGGGGCAGCCCCGCTTTTCCCACCTTGCAGCCAGCGCAGGTTCGATGCCCGAAGTCATTTTCCCCGGTCCCGAAGGCCGCCTCGAAGGCCGTTTCAGCCCGGGCCCCCGCCCGCGCGCGCCAGTCGCTTTGATCCTCCACCCGCACCCGCAGGGCGGCGGGACGATGAACAACGCCATCGTCCAGGCGCTCTACAAGACGTTCGTACGGCGCGGCTTCGCCACCTTGCGCTTCAACTTCCGCGGAGTCGGCAAGAGCCAGGGCATATTCGACAACGGCATCGGCGAATTGTCCGACGCCGCCTCGGCGCTCGACTGGGTGCAGCAGGTCCATCCCGAGGCCGAATCGACTTGGATCGCCGGCTTCAGCTTCGGCGCGTGGATCGGCATGCAATTGCTGATGCGCCGGCCCGAGGTGCGCGGCTTCATCTCGATCGCGCCGCCCGCCAACATGTACGACTTCACCTTCCTCGCCCCCTGCCCTTCGTCGGGAATCATCATCCAGGGCGAAGGCGACGAGGTGGTGACTCCGGGCGCGGTCCAGAAGCTGGTCGACAAGCTTCGCACGCAGAAGCACATCACCATCCATTACGACACCATCCCCGGCGCCAACCATTTCTTCGCGCACGAGATGCCGCAGCTGATGAGGTCGGTGGACGACTATCTCGACTTCCGGCTCGATCCGGGCTGTCCGATCAGGTGATGCCCCAATCGCCCCTGGGAAAGTCTTCCGGGGCCGGCGGAGGAGCATATTCGCAATATTTTCGCGGATTGGCCTCGAACTTGGCTAGGTCGACCCTCAGGCGCGCATAGGCCTCCTGCACCCGTGCCGGCCCGGGCATCCGGATGGATGTCGAACCCCTTACCCGGTCGCTTCGGTCGACGGCTTCAACCGTCCACGCCGAGCCTTTCCAGAATTTGTTTCGTTCGGAATAACCCTGGAACTCCACCCAGGACAGGCCCGATGGCCTCAGATCGTGGATGACAGGGCGTTCCTGAGGCACCCCCCGGCTCCGCCCGTCGGCGCTGAACCTTAGAAATCCCTTCCGGTCCACTCTCTGGAGCGGGATGCTGAACGCGATCGTGTCGGGGGCGTCGAGGTGCTCGTTCCAGCGCGGAACATCATACCATTCCATCTGCTGGGTGATCGCCCCCTCCCCCTTCGCCATGTAGCGGATGTGAAAGCTGGGGAGCTCGCCGCCGCCGTCCTCGAGCCGGTTCGACTGGAACACCGCCCAGGTCCCCGGCTCGATCCGCTCGCTGGCGACGCAATGATAGCGGCCGCCGCCCGAGGCGAGGAGCAAGGCTAGGATCGCGGCGCCGCTCACCCCATCCTCCGGCTCAGCCAGCGCAGCGACATGCAGGACAGGCCGGCATCGATCTTCGCGATCTCGGCGGCGTCCAGCGGGACCGGGGCGAGGCCCCGCTCGGCGAGCAAAGCAGCGGTCCTCGGGAAGGCCGCCCCCATCAGCACCCGGTCGTTGACCCGGATCAGGTTCGCCGCCGCCGCCTCGCCCTCCGGGGTCGGCAGCAGCCCGTAACCGGCGAAGAGCGGCGCGAACTCGGGAACGGCGATCACCGTCTCCTCGTCGATCACCGCGCAGCCGGTCTTGAGGTGGAGCAGTCCGGCGGGAGGCTCGACGATCCGCGCGCGGCGGCCGAGGTCGCGGACGAGGGCGCCGAATCGCTCGGCCCCGACCCGGTCGGTGCGAGCGGACAGGCCGACCAGGATCTCGCCGGGAAGGACGAGGATGTCGCCGCCGTCGACGAAGCCGTCGTCCACCGCGGCCACATGGCCGAAATGGCGGTGGAGGGCCTCTGAGAGCGTCGCGGGCTCGGCGAAGCGGCTGGGGGCGCCCGGGCGGAGCAGGATCGCGCCCTCGCCGAGGACGAAGGCCGGATCCTCCACGAAGACCGAATCGGGGAAGTCGTCGAGCGGCGGAAGGATGTCGACGGCGGCCCCGGCCGCCTCGAGCGCGGCGACATAGGCCAGGTGCTCCGCGAGGATCCGCTCGTGCCGGGGCGCTTCGGAGCCGGTGCGAAGCCCTCGCACGACGCTTTGCGCCGGCTCGCGCACGATGGCGCGATCGAAGTCGAACACCCTCACCGGGTCCACACCAGCACATTGCCGACGAGAACGGCGGCCATGACGAGCATCAGCGCGCCCTGCTTCAATACCCGGCGCTTTAAGATCAGCCACAGGCCGCCTGCGGCCAGCGCGAAGGCGGCGAGGGTGGCGAGGGATGAAGCGGTGGCGGCGATCGTGTCCATGGCGGCTTCTTAGCTCCGAAATGGAGCGAAGGAAGGCGTTGCGGTTTACCAAGGGTTAAAGGGCCGGGCGTAGCCTTACCGGCCATGGCGCAAACGGATACCCGGCAGGGCCTCGAAGAGGCGTTCGAGCGGATCGAAGAGACGATCCTGCCGAGCCTCTCGATGATGCTCGATACCCTGCTCGAGGCGGCGGCGCTCGCCCGGCCCGGCCACGACGCCGAAATCCATGCGGCGGAGCTCAGGACCATCGGCTGCGAGCTCGAGTCGCTGACGCGCGAGATCGAGGCGCTGCACGACTCGGCGGATCAGCCGCCCCGAGCCGCCTCGGCGGCCTGACGCGCGAGGATTCCGGCATAGAGCGCCGGATCGACGTTCCCGCCCGACACCAATACCACCGTCCGCTCCGTCACCGGGCCGGCCTTTCCCGCGAGCAAGGCGGCCAACGCCACCGCGCCGCCCGGCTCGACGACGAGGCGAAGGTGGCGGGCGGCGAAGGCCATGGCCCGCTCGATCTCGTCTTCCGTAACGGAGAGGCCGCGCGCGCCGGCGGCGCGCAGGACGCCGAGGGTCAGGGGCGAGACCAACTTGGTCTGTAGCGCGTCGCAGCGGGTCGGCGGCGCCGGCTCCTCGACCGGCACCGGCTCGCCCGCCGCGATCGATCGCGCCATGTCGTCCCAGCCGGCCGGCTCGACGGTGACGATCTCGGCTCCGGGCAAGGCGAGCGCGATTCCGGCCGAGAGGCCGCCGCCGCCGCATGGGACGAGGATCTTGTCGGGTAGGCCGCCGAGCTGCTCGCCGATCTCGACCCCAGTGCTGCCCTGCCCTTCGATGACGTCGACATCGTCGAACGAGGGGACGAGGACGCAGCCTTTCTCGGCCGCGAGGCGCGCGCCGATCGCCTCGCGGCTCTCGGTGGCGCGGTCGTAGGCGACGATCTCCGCCCCGGCGGCCAGCGTCGCGTCGCGCTTCACTGCCGGAGCGTCGGCCGGCATGACGATGGTTGCCGCGATGCGGAGCCGCCGCGCCGCCAGCGCCACCCCCTGTGCATGGTTGCCGGACGAGAATGCGACGACGCCCCGCGCCTTCTCGGCCTCGGAAAGCTGGAGCAGCCGGTTGAACGCGCCCCTCAGCTTGAAGCTGCGGCCCTGCTGCAGGCACTCGGCCTTGATCCAGACACGGCCGCCCTCCCCATCGAGGGGGAGCAAAGGCGTGCGAGTCACAAAGGGCGCGACACGCTTCGCCGCGGCGGCGACACCCTTCGCCGAGGGCCTTCTCTCACTCATCCAAGCCTCTGGATAACAAGCGAAAAATCGAGGTCTTTACAGGGGGGAGCATGGGCCATATATCCGCCGCCGCTGCCCCATGGGGACTTCCAACAACCGCAAGGCAGCTTTTTCGTCAACTGCCCGCCTTTGGAGGTCCCTTGAGTTGCACAAGCATCATAGCGCGCTGGGGCTAGCTGTCGCCTCCCGACCGGTCCAGCCGGTCACGCTCATCCGTCCGCACGCCGCCCGGCGCGCCGCCCGCTTCTTCGCCGAGAAGTTTCCGGGCCGGTCGCTCTATGC
>JAXDPL010000165.1:0-17397 GCA_034668385.1 Sphingomonadales bacterium
CTGCCAGCGCCGGGCTTCTCCGGCGGGTTTCACGTGCGGTCGTGGCGGAACTGGTAGACGCGCAGCGTTGAGGTCGCTGTGGCCGAAAGGCCGTGGAAGTTCGAGTCTTCTCGACCGCACCACATCACGCCGACAAGGGATCATCCGGGGGGATGATCTCAGGCGTGATTGCCGATAGGAAACCGACCGGGGGACGTTTCGGCGCGAAATCCCCCGGAGGGGGATCATTGGCAGTCTCGGCGAACGCCCGCCCCTTCGGCTTCTGGATCTGCCTGGCGCTCGTCGTCGGCAACATGATCGGCTCGGGCGTCTATTTGCTGCCGGCGAGCCTGGCGCCGTTCGGCTGGGCCGGGGTGTTCGGCTGGATCTTCACGATCGGCGGCGCGATGTGCCTGGCGATCGTCTTCGCCCGGCTGGCCGGGGCCTTTCCCGAGGCGGGCGGCCCCTATGCCTATGCCCGGGAGGCGTTCGGGCCGTTCGTCGGCTTCGTCGTCGCCTGGACCTATTGGGTGTCGCTGTGGATCGGCAACGTCGCGGTGGCGACGGGCGTGGTGGCGCCGCTCGGCACGCTCTTCCCCTTCGTCGCCGCGCACAGCGTCTGGTGGACTCTCGCCATCCTGTGGTTGCTGACCCTGGTCAATTGCCTCGGCGCCAGGCTCGCCGGCGGCATCCAGGTCGCGGCGACGGCCCTCAAGTTCCTGCCGCTCGCCGCCGTCATCCTGCTCGCGGCGATCGTCCTCGCGCGGCAGGGAACCTCCGTCTTGCCGCCGCTCCGCCCCGAGCATTTCGCTTTCTCCGGCGCGAGCGGGATCGGTGCGGCGGCGACCTTGACCTTGTGGAGCTTCCTCGGCCTCGAATCGGCGACGATTCCCGCGGAGAAGGTCGCGAATCCACGCCGCGTGATCGGCCGGGCGACGGTCGCGGGCACGGCGGTGACCGGCCTCGTCTATTTGTTCGCCTGCTCGGCGCCGGCCCTGCTGCTGCCGGTCGGGGAAGCCTCGCGCTCGGGCGCGCCGCTCGCCGACTTCGTCGCCTTGCACTGGGGGCCGGCGGCGGGGGCGATCCTCGCCTTGTTCGCGGCGATCACCGCCTTCGGGGCCCTGAACGGCTGGATCCTCGTCCAGGGCGAGATGCCTTGGGCGATGGCGAGCGACGGGGTGCTGCCGCGCTGGCTGGCGGGGCTATCGAGGCGCGGCACGCCCGCCAGGGCCTATGTCCTCACCTCTTGCCTGATCACCGCCGTGCTTCTGCTCAACGCCGCCCGAAGCGCGACCGACCTGTTCAAGTTCCTCATCCTTCTCGCCACGACCGCCTCGCTGGTCGCTTACCTGGTCTGCTCGCTCGCCGCGATCGCTCTGCCTGCGCGCCGGCGCATGGCGAGCGACTATCTTCTCCTTGCCGCCGCCGCGCTGGGCACGGCCTATTCGGCCTGGGCGATCTGGGGCGCCGGAGCCGAGGCGAACCTCTGGGGCCTCGGCCTGATGGCGAGCGGCGTGCCAATCTTCCTCTTCATGCGCCTGAAACAAGCCGGGCGGGGATGAGTTGTACGGCCGGTCCAGGGGAAGTATGCCGTCATGACGCAAGAGGAGCGGATCGACATGTCCGAGCGCGAGTGGCGCGAGAAGCTCTCGCCGGAGCAATATCACGTGCTTCGCGAGGCGGGGACCGAGCCTCCGTTCAGCGGCCGCTATGTCGACAATCACCAGGCTGGCGAATATCGCTGCGCCGGCTGCGGCCAGATCCTGTTCGACAGCGATGCGAAGTTCGACAGCGGCAGCGGCTGGCCGAGCTTCACCCAGCCCGCCGGTCCGGCGATCAGCGAGCATAGCGACGCGAGCCACGGCATGCGCCGGGTCGAGGTGCGCTGCGCCCGCTGCGACGGCCATCTCGGCCACGTCTTCCCCGACGGCCCCGGCCCGACCGGCCTTCGCTATTGCATCAACAGCGCCGCGCTCGATTTCGAGCCGAAGGGGGAGGGCTGAGAGCGACGGAGCTGGACGTCGCTCCCGCGTAAGCGGGAGCCCCGCTTCTTTCTTTTGAATGACCGTAAGGAGAAGGGGGGATTCCCGCTTTCGCGGGAATGACGGGGGCGCTTTCGCGGGAATGACGGGGGCCGCTTGTAGGGCGACTCGTCTGGCCCTAGGCTGGCGGCGATGGCCAGTGACGCTTCCTCCCGGTCGCCACTCAAGCGGTGGACGATCGGCGCCCTCAAGGTCGGCTTCTATTCGTCGCTGCTGGCGCTCGTCGCCCTGGTCGTCGCGGTCGCGGTGGCGATGAGCGAGCTCCCCGATTATTCGGAGCTGGTCAACCGCAACAAGCTCGGCCAGATGATCCGGGTCCACGCCGCCGACGGATCGGTGCTGGTCGCGCTCGGCCCGAGCTTCGGCGACTGGCTGCAATATGACGAGATCCCGCAGGTGATGAAGGACGCGATGGTGTCGGTCGAGGACCGGCGCTTCAGAAGCCATATCGGAGTAGACCCGATCGGCCTCGCCCGCGCCTTCAGCATCCGTCTCACCAAGGGTCGCTGGACCCAGGGCGGCTCGACCATCACCCAGCAGCTCGCCCGCAACATCTTCCTGACCAACAACCGCACCTTCGGCCGCAAGTTCAAGGAGGGGATTCTGGCGCTCGCGCTCGAGCGGCGGTTCAGCAAGGACCAGATCCTCGAACTCTATCTGAACCGCGTCTATTTCGGCGGCGGCGCCTACGGGATCGACGCCGCCTCGCGGAAGTTCTTCGGCCATTCGGCGCGGACCCTGAACCTCTCGGAGGCCGCGATCATCGCCGGCCTGGTCAAGGCGCCATCCAACTACGCGCCGAGCGCGGACGCGGAAGCCGCCAAGGGCCGCGCCTCCGTCGTCATCAAGCTGATGCAGGAATCGGGCAAGATCACGCCCGAGGAAGCGGCGAACGCGGCGCCGGCGCGGGTCGGAATCGTTCCGACGACCAGGCAGAACAGCGTGCGCTATTTCACCGACTGGGTGCTTCCCCAGCTCGACACTCTGATCGACGAGACGGTCCAGCCGATCGAGGTCTGGACGACGCTCGACCCCAACATGCAGAAGCTGGCCGACCAGGTGATCAACGCCGACACCCCGGCCGGCGCCCAGGGGGCGCTGGTCGCGCTCGACCGCGACGGCGCGGTCCGCGCGATGATCGGCGGGCGCGATTATGTGAGCTCGATCTACAACCGCGCCACCCAGGCGGCGCGCCAGCCCGGATCCGCGTTCAAGCTGTTCGTCTACCTCGCCGCGCTCGAGGCCGGGCACAAGCCGGACGACATGGTTCCCGCCGATCCGATCAACATCAACGGCTGGAGCCCGCGCAACAACGGCCACGTCATCACCGGTCCGATCAGCCTTCGCCAGGCCTTCGCCCAGTCGATCAACACGGTCTCGGTGCGCCTCGGGCAGGAAGTCGGCTTCTCGACCGTCGCCGACATGGCGCAGCGGCTCGGGATCACCACCAAGGTCGTCACCCACCCCTCGATGGCGCTGGGCAGCTCCGAGGTGCGGCTGATCGACATGACCCGCGCCTTCGCCGCGGTCTCGGCCAAGGGGGAGGCGGTGGTTCCCTACGGCATCAAGCGGGTGACGACCTCGAAGGGCGAATTGCTCTACCAGCAGCAACCGCCCGGCAACCGCATGCTGTTCACGCCGTGGATCGCCGCGGAGATGACCGATCTCATGCAGACCGCGGTGCTGAGCGGCACCGGAGTCGCCGCGCAGATCGGCCGACCGGTCGCCGGCAAGACCGGCACGACGACCCTCAACAAGGACGGCTGGTTCCTCGGCTTCTCGAGCGGCCTCACCACCGGCGTCTGGATGGGCCGCGACGACAACAAGGTCGTGCCCGGCCTGCAGGGCGGGAGGGCGCCGGCGCGCGCCTTCCACGATTTCATGATCCGCGCCGTCGCCAACCGGCCGGTCGAGAATTTCGAGACCGAGGTGAAGCCGCCGACCTGGCAGCCGGAGCCCGACGACGAAGCCTGGTACGGCGGCGACAACAATCAGCAGCGGCAGTTCGTCGATCCGGACGGCAACCCCTTGCCCTCGAGCGGCGGCGTTCCGCCCGACGACGACGTCGGTTCCCCTCCGCGCGACCAGGCCGGGCCGCCGCCCGAGCAGGCGCCCGAGCGGCTCGACCGCGACTGGCTCGACCGGGCGATCAACGGCGAGCGGCCGCGGCGCGAGCCGGGTCCGTCGCGGCGGCCACCGGTCGCGCCCCCGGCGCCCGCGCCGCGTCCGTCACCCTCTGGGGGCGATGCGATGGAGCCCCGCACCGTGACGGCGCAGCCATAAGCGCGTCCGGCGCGCGTCGGCGCCGACCAGTCGATCGACCAGAGAGTGGAAATCCGGCCCGTGGTGCATGTGCACGCGGTGGGCGACTTCGTGGGCGACGGTGGCGCGGCGGACGAAATCGGGCGCGAGGATCAGCCGCCAGCTATAGCGTATCGCGCCCGAGGCCGAGCAGCTGCCCCAGCGCGAGACCGGATCGCCGATCCCGACCCGGCTCACCGTCACACCAGCCATGGCGGCGAACTCGGACGTGTCGCGCGACAGCAGGCTGAGCGCCTCGCGCTTCAGCCAGCGCACCACACGCGCCTCGAGATTCTCGGACGGACCGCCGACCAGCAGCCGGCCGTCGCGAACGGCGACGGTCCGTCCCCGCTCCGCGGACCATTCGACGCGATGCGGCTCGCCGCGCAGCGGCACGACGGCGCCTGCCTCGATCCGCTCGGCGGCCTGCACCTCCCGCAATTGCTTCTCGATCCAGTCGCGATGACCCGAGGCCCATTCGAGCGCCTGGCGGCGCGAGGCTCGGCGCGGGATGGTGAGGACGATTTCGCCGGTTCGGCGATCGACCCTCAGGCGCATCACCCGGGCGCTGGGCGAGACGTTGAGCCTCAGAGCGGCGCTCCGCCCGCCCGCCTCGAAGGTGAGTTCAGAGCTCACGGTCGACCAGATGGAATTCGAGGTCGCCCGCCTCGCCCTCGCTGATCGTCCAGCCGCGCACCGACACGCCGGCGCGGTGGACCGATTCGGGATCGCCGGAAATGAGCGGATGCCAGTCGAACAAAGGCTTGCCTTCGGAGCGCAGGCGGTAGGCGCAGGTCTTCGGAAGCCAGGTCATTCGACCGACATTGTTTGCGGTAAGGCGGATGCAGTCGGGCACGAAGGCGCGGCGCCCGCGATAATTGGTGCAGCGCGCGCTGTGGGTGTCGAGCAGCTTGCAGGCGACCTCGGTGGCGTGGATCTCGCCGGTGTCGGAATCCTCGAGCTTGTGCAGGCAGCATTTGCCGCACCCGTCGCACAGCTTTTCCCATTCCTCGCGATTCAATTGCGCGAGCGGTTTCTCCCAGAAATTCATTTGACCCACCGGTCGAGCGTGGCAGCGATGCCGTCGACGCCCTCGTCGTCCGGAAGGAGCGCGATCGGCTTGCCGTCCGGCCCCATCAGGATTTCGGCGCGGCTATGGTTGACGTTGTAGCCGCCGCCGGGCTGGGCCTCGCCCTTCTCGGACCAGACGGCATATTCCTTCGAGACCCTGGCGATCTCGCCGGGCGCGCCGGTGAGGCCGACCATCCGCGGGTGGAAGTTGGCGACATACTCCTTGATCACCGCCGGCGTGTCGCGCTCCGGATCGACGCTGACGAAGATCGCGACGACCTTCTCCGCCCGAGCCTTGTCCTTCGCCTCGAACGCCTTGAGACCCTTGCCGATCGCCGCGAGGTCGGTGGGGCAGACGTCCGGGCAATGGGTGAAGCCGAAATACATGATCCGATATCGGCCGGCGAAATCGCGGTCGCTGACCTGGCGGCCGTTCTGATCCGTGAGGGTGAACGGCCCGCCGATCGCGGCGCCGGCCAGCGGCGGCTCGCCGCCGCCGCGCGAGCAGGCGGCGACCGCGAGGGCAAGAGGCAGCAAGGCGCGGAATTTGAAGCGTTCGTTCATGGCGCAGGCAGGTCCCTCTTGCTATAGGGACGCTTCCAAGTCGAGACTGGGGTAGGCAAGTGGTGAAAGCTTTCGGCCGCGCATTCGCGGCATCGGTCGTCCTGATGGCGGCGGCGGCGCCCGCCGGCGCCCAGCAATATTCGGAAGGCTACACCTTCATCAAGGCGGTCAAGGACCGCGACGCGACCAAGGTGACGACGATGGTCGCCGTTCCCGGCACCACGGTGATCAACGCCAAGGACCAGGATTCGGGCGAAGCCGCGCTCCACATACTGACCCGCGCGCGCGATTATACCTGGGTCTCCTTCATGCTCGGCAAGCGGGCCAATCCCAACATCCAGAACCGGATCGGCGAAACTCCGCTGAGCCTCGCCGCGCAGATCGGCTGGACCGAAGGCGCCGAGCTGCTTCTCGCCCATGGGGCCAATGTCGACCTTGCCAACAGCCGCGGCGAGACTCCGCTGATCATGGCGGTCCACACCCGCGACATCGCCATGGTGCGCCTGCTCCTCACCTACGGGGCAAACCCGACCAAGGCCGACCATACGGCGGGCATGTCCGCGCTCGATTACGCGCGCCAGGACAATCGCGCCGTCCCGATCCTCAGGCTGCTCGAAAGCGTGCTGACCCCGGCGCGGCCGGCCGCGGGACCCAAGCTCTAGAGCCTGATCGTCTGAGGACGAAGCGCTTCGCGCTTCGTCCGATGGCGTGAATCAGGCTCTCGACCATCGTGAGACCAAGTTTCGCGTTTCAGGCTGATTCAGCCTGAAACGATCTTGGTCTAGGCGAAGGATGCCAGCGCCGGGTCGAGGCCGCCGACCAGGCGGCGCGCGGCGCGGCGGGCGAAGCGCAGGGTCTCCGCCTTGCGGCGCGCCGGGGCGAGCTTCCTGACCGGCGCTTCGCGGATCACCGCCGCCTCGTAGCGGTCGGCGACGAGCAGCCCGCAAAGATGGGGGTGGAAGCTCTCCTCCTCGAAGGGCGAAAGGTCGAAGGCCGCCGGCACCGCCCAGAAGAAGCGGTCGCAATAATCGAGATAGTCGATCCACTTGCCGTCGCCCATCAGGTCGGCGCGCGACACCTTGATTTCGACGATGGTGATGATTCCGCTCGAATCGATCGCCATCATGTCCGCCCGCCGTCCGTTGGGCAAAGGCACTTCGCACAGAGCGAACACGTCCTGGTTGAAGAGCAGCCGGGTAACCCCCCGCGCCACGTCCTGCGCGGCGAGCGGCGCGTCGGCGAAGCAGAGCCGGGGACTCGAAAGACTCGGAGAGGCGGCCATCCGCCCAGGCTAGAATGAATCGGGAACGGAGAAAAGGCTCAACGACAGGATCAGCGATAGAAGACGTGATTGCCGATCGCCGCCACGCGGGTGACCCCGCGCCAACCCGGCGAGACCGAGCGGGCGTGGAAGAAGAGCGCCTTGCCGGCCGGGCTCTCGACATGGCCGTCGAGCGCCGCGCGGGCGACGGCGAGGGCGGTGCGCCACGCCGCCGAGCCGCGCGCGATGGCCGGGATACGGCCGCCGCGGACGAACGAGAATTGCCCGCGCTGCTTGACGACGCCGCAGGCGGTGCTCGGGAAGCGGCCCGAGCGGGTGCGGTTGAGGATCACCCGGGCGACTCCGAGCTGACCCTTCAGGGGCTCGCCCTTCGACTCGAAATAGACCGCGCCGGCGAGGCATTCGAGCTCGGCGTCGACGCTGTGCGCGGCCGGTTCCGAAGCGATCGTCTCGGCAAGGGTCTGCGGAGCCTCGGTGGCCGGCTGAGCCGGCTCGAGCGCCGGGGCCGGAGCTGGGAGGTCGGCCTGAGGAAGGGTCTGGACTACCGCCGGCATGGAGACGGCCGGCGCATCGATCTGCCAGGCCAGAGACGGCGTGGCGTGGAAGGTGATGCCGAGGATCGGCACCGTCACAGCCGCGGCAAAGGCCGCAGCCCGGTAAAATCGCAACATTCAACTTCTGATCAGTGCGGCCGGCCCGTCCACGCTGGAAGCCTCGTAAAAAGGGGCGGCTTCCCCGACTGCCTTCCGTCTCGCGCGTCCGCCCCCTCCGATACCCCGGCCGGGCGGCTCCCCGCTGCTCGCAAAATCGCTGGGGCCGCGGCTAGGTGCTGCGGTGCAGCAGAGTCAATCGAACGCGGTCATTTCAGCGGCGAACCGTTCGGCTGACGGGACGTCCAGTTCCAATACCCATAAATCCGGGTCGAATCGCCTCCTTCGGGCGATGAGCTCCGGAACTTCGGCCGGGTCGCCCGTCGAGCACCCCCAGGCATAGCGCCCGTCGGGTTGCAGCAGCCTCTCCAGGATCCGGGGATCGGCGCCGCGCTCGGTGAGAACCAGCAGGATCGAGCCGGCCGTCGCGTCTCCTCTCGAGAGGACCGCGGCGAATCCGCCCTCGGCTTCGGCCTTGCGGATCAGCGCAGACACCAGGACCGAACTCGCGACCCGCGGATCCATCAGGTCGTCGCGCTGTAGCCGGGGAGGCTGGAGAGCGGGATTTGCGAGCGCATGAACGTCCCCGTCCCCCGCGCGGCTTCCTCGCCGGCCGAATCGATCAGCCGCGCCTCCCCGACGAACACCCGGCGGCGGCCGCTCGCCCACCGCCCCTCCGCCACCGCCTCGCCGGCCCGCAGCGGCCTGGTGAATAGCAGGTTGAACGCGGTGGTCAGAAGGAAGCGGTCGGTGACCAGGCTGTTGCAGGCATAGAAGGCCGCATCGTCCATCATCTTGAAGTAGAGCGTGCCGTGGGCGGCGCCGGCGGCGTGGAACATCGCCTCGCGGACCTCGAAGCGGATCCGCGCGAATCCCTCCTCGACGATTTCGAGCTGCGAGTCGAAATGCCGATTGACGGGGGCGGCGCGGTAGAGCGATTCGAGCGCTCGAAAATGGGCCGCCTCGCCGGCGAAGCCTGAGCCCTCAGGCGGCATTGCGGCTTTCGAGGCCGACCAGCAACGCGAACAGCGCGTCGCGCGAGCGGGCGCCGCGCAGCTTGGCGACGGTGCTGCGATCCCTGAGCACCCGGCTCACCCCGGCCAGCGCCTTCAAATGGTCGGCCCCGGCGTCGGGCGGCGAGAGGATCAGGAAAATCAGATCGACCGGAAGCCCGTCGACCGAATGGAAGTCGACGGGCGTCGAGAGCCGGGCAAAATAGCCGAACACCCGGTCGAGCCCCTCGAGCTTGGCGTGCGGAATGGCCGCGCCGCCGCCGAATCCCGTCGAGCCGATCTTTTCGCGTTCGGTGAGCGCGGCGGCGATCGCCTTCGCCGTCAGCCCGGTCTTGCGGGAGGCGGCGGTGGCGAGCTGCTGGAACAGCGCCTTCTTGTTGGCGACGGAGAGGTTGGCTTCGACCCTGTCGACATCGAGGATTTCGGATAATTCGCTCATTGCTCCACCGATGGAGGCGCCGCGCGCCTCCTTTCGCACCAGGTTCGGGAATGAGGCGGCTGGCGCGCCGCCCGTTCAGGTCTCAGCCCTGGCCTCGTCGATAGGCCGGGCCTTCGACCGCCTCGAGCGCCTCGCCCGGCGGCAAAGCGTGGTGGTCCTTCATCTTGCGATTGTGTCGGCGCAGCTGCTTCTCGACCTTGTCGGCGGTCGCGTCGAAGGCGGCGCGGGCCTCGGCGGCGCGGTCGGCCGCTTTGAGGACGAGACCCTGGGGCGCATAGGCCACCACTTCGCAGGTGAAGCCGTGGTCGTGCGGGCCCTTGCCGAAGGTCACCTGCGCCGAGACGATTCGCGAGCCGTATTTGCCGGCGATCGCGGCGAGCCGCGCGGCCACGCTCTCGCGGAGGGCTTCGCCGGTTTCGAGCTGGTGACCAGAGACCCTGACGTCCATGAAGCTCTCCAGGTTACGGGCGCGCGATGTGGCGTCGCCGGACGGCGGCGTCAACCGCGGGCGTCGAGACGGGTCCAGATCGGATCGATCAGGGTGGCGAGGAAATCGGCATGGGCGGCGAGCTCCTCCTCGCTGGGCGCGTGCGGGCGCGGCGTCCTGACCTCGATGGTGATCAACGAAGGATCGGCGTCGGCAGGCTCCACGCCGATCGGCTCGGCGACGATCTGGTCGAGCCCGAAGCCGATCTGCCGCCCGCCGGTCAGCTCGACATAGCATTGGGCGAGAAGCTGGGCGTCGATCAGCGCCCCATGCTTGATGCGCAGGCTGCGATCGACTCCGAAGCGGGTGCAGAGCGCGTCGAGGCTATGCTTGGCGCCGGGGTGCCTGGCGCGCGCGAGCTGGAGCGTGTCGACCATCCGGCTCAGGCAGACGAGCGGGCGGCCGCAATTGTTCAGTTCGTGGTTCAGGAAGCCGAAATCGAAGCTCGCATTGTGAGCGACGAGCGGGCAATCGCCGAGGAAGTCGATGAGCTCCTCGACCCGGTCGTGGAAGCGCGGCTTGTCGGCCAGGAAGGCGTCGGACAGGCCGTGCACCGCCTCGGCGCCGGAGGGCATCGGCCGGTCCGGGTTGAAATAAGCGTGGAAGTGGCGGCCCGTCTCGACCCGGTTGACCAGCTCGACGCAGCCGATCTCGACCATTCGGTCGCCGGCGAGAGGGCTGAGGCCGGTGGTCTCGGTATCGAACACGATTTCGCGCATGGCCTACCTATGAATCGGGGCGCGCCGCGAGACAAGCGAGGATGCGGCGAACCGCTTGTCGCGTTTCCGCGATCGGGCCGGCGGTGGAGATGACGAAATCGGCCCGCGCGCGCTTCTCGGAATCGGGCATCTGGCGGGCGAGGATGCGCTCGAATTTCTCCGCGGTCATGCCCGGCCGGCCGAGGACGCGCTCGCGCTGGACGTCGGCCGGCGCGGAGACGACGGCGATCCTGTCGACCTCGCTCCAGCCGCGCGCCTCGAACAGCAAGGGGATGTCGAGGACGACCACCGGAACCTCGGAATGGGCTGCGAGGAACGCCTCGCGCTCCCGCGCCACCGCCGGATGGACGAGCGATTCCAGCATCCGCAGCGCCTCTGGCTCGGCCAGCACCCGCTCGGCGAGGGCGCCGCGCACCACCCCCTGCGGGCCGGTCGTGCCGGGGAATTGCCGCTCGATCTCGGCAACCAGCGCGCCCTCCGGGCCCTGCAGCCGATGCACCGCGGCGTCGGCGTCGAACACCGGCACCCCCTCCTCGGCGAACAGGCGCGCGACGGTCGACTTGCCCATGCCGATCGATCCGGTGAGGCCGAGCCGGATCATCGCGTGAGAAGCTCCCGAAGCTCGGACGGAACCGCTTCAGGGGGTTCCGAGGCAAAGAAAAGGCTGAAGGCTTCGCGCGCCTGAGCGATCAGCATCTCGAGTCCGTCGACAACGTCGAGCCCCAGGCGCGCGGCGCTCTCGAGCAAATCGGTCCATCGCGGGGCGTAGACCATGTCGAAAACGAAAGCGTCGCGGTGCATGGCGTCCATAGCCGAAAGCACCGAATCAGGCATCGCCGGAGCACCGATCATACCGAGCGGCGTCGCATTAATAAGGCCCAACGCGTCGGAGAGGGCTTTCGGCGCGTCGTCGATCTCGTAGACGGCGCCAGCCATGGCGAAGGCCTTCAGAAGGCTCTCCCCCTTTGTGCGTTGTCGGACAACAACGTTCACAAAGCCCACGGAACTTTCGCGCAGGGCGGCCATGGCGGCACGGGCCGCGCCGCCGGACCCAAGCAAGCAGACGGGATGCGCAATCGTCACGCCGGGCCCGAACGATTCCGACAGGATTCGATCAACGGCCGCCTTGTCCGTGTTGCGGCCGACAAGCTTTTCCCCCACGGGCAGGATGCAATTGACCGCCCCGATTCCCGCGTCGCGATTGTCATCGAGCAACGGCATCACGGCCTGCTTGTGAGGAATGGTTACATTGCAGCCACACCACGCGGGATCGCTGCGCCGGGTGGCGATGAACGAAGCCAGCTCAACCGCCGTCACGCGCGTTCGCCGGTAGTCCGCCTCGATTCCCAGCTTATCCAGCCAGAATTTGTGGATCACAGGCGACTTTGAATGGTCGACCGGGTCGCCGATCACTTCGGCGTAGGGCACGGTCATGACCCGATCAGCCCACGCTCGCGCAAATAAGCGAGAAGCGGGAGGAGCGGCAGGCCGAGGATGGCGAAGTGGCTGCCTTCGATCCTGTCGAACAATTGCACGCCCGGCCCCTCGATCCGGTAGCCGCCGACGCTCCAGCGGAGATGCTCCCATTCGCGGTCCAGATAGGCATCGAGGAACGCATCGCCGAACGATCGCATGGTGAGGCTGACCGTCTCGCACGCCCACCACACACCCTCGCCTCCCTCGGCGATCACCGCGGCGGAGTGGAGCTGGTGGGTGGCGCCGCGCAGCGATTCGAGCTGGCCGCGGGCCTCGTCGCGCGACGCCGGCTTGGAAAGCATCGTGCCGTCGGCGCGCTCCAAGGTCTGGTCGCAACCGAGGACGAGATCGCCGGCGCCGGGGGGAACCGAGAGCGCCTTCAGTTGCGCCAGCTCCTCGGCGACGCCGCGCGCATCGAAGCCGGCGCCCCAGAGGCCCGCCTTGCCGGCTTCCTCGTCGAGCTCGGCCTCGACCGCCTCGAACGGAACTCCCGCCGCTTCGAGCATCGCCCGCCGCGCCGCGCTTCGCGAGGCGAGCAGAAGCCTCATGCCGTCTCCGCCGCGGCGTCGTAGCGCTCGTTGCAGAGCTTGACGATCGCGAAGGCGGTCTCCTCGATGGAGCGGCGGGTGACGTCGATCACCGGCCAGCCATTGTCGGCGAACAGGCGGCGGGCGAAGGCGAGCTCGGCGTTGACCGCCTCGAGGTCGACATAATCGGTCTCCGGCGCCTGGTTGAGGGCGAGCAGCCGGTTGCGGCGAATCTGGATCAGCCGCTCCGGGTTGGTGGTGAGGCCGACGATCAGCGGGTGGTGGAGGCTGAACAGCGAATCCGGCGGCGGCGATTCCGGCACGAGCGGAATGTTCGCCACCTTGTAGCCGCGATTGGCGAGGTAGATCGCGGTCGGAGTCTTGGACGTTCGCGAAACTCCGGCGAGGACGATGTCCGCCTCCTCCCAATTTTCGGCGCCGACGCCGTCGTCGTGGGCGATGGTGAACTGGATGGCGTCGACCCGGTCGAAATAAGCGGCGTCGAGTGCGTGCTGGCGCCCCGGCCTTCCCTTGGCCTCGCGGCCCAGCACGGCGGAGAGGGCGTTGACCACCGGATCGAGCACCGACACCGCGTGGATGCCGCGCCGGCGGGTCTTGCGCTCAAGCTCGCGCCGGATCGTGCTGTTCACGAGCGTGTAGAGGACGAGGCCGGGACGCCGCTCGACATCGTCGAGCACCCGATCCAGGTGACCCTCGGAGCGGACCATCGGCCAGAGGTGGCGAACCACGTCGACGCCTTCGAACTGGGCCATGCAGGCCTTGGCGATCAGCTCCAGCGTCTCCCCGGTCGAATCGGAGAGCAGATGGAGGTGAAGCGGTCCGGCCAAGTCCGCGCCTTCAGGTGGGGCTGTGGATAAGCATGTGGGAAGCGCTAGCGGAAGCCTCGGGACGGATGCAAGGACAGGCTTCGCCCCCGCAATTGGTGAAAGCGTCCACAGATTCGCAAAGGTGAAAAAGTTCCTACCGCGTCGCTGTGGAAAGCGGGGATAGGCGGCGCGAATCCGCGGGCATGCGCGGGCGCGGCAGAGTCAAGCTGTTGGCAATTCCGGGCGGAGCCAATAAACCCCGCTCCAAGCCCGCCTACTAACTTCAACAACTCTCTTCAATTAGACTCTATAATAAGAGAAGAGAGGGGAGCCCGCCCCCTTCATGACCGCCGTCGCCAAGCCGCTGTTCAGCGCGCTCAAGGGGGAAAAGACCGAGAAAACAGCGATTTGGCTGATGCGCCAGGCGGGACGCTATCTGCCGGAATATCGCGCGCTGCGAGCGACCAAGGGCGGCTTCCTCGCGCTTGCCACCGATCCCGACGCCGCGGCCGAGGTGACGCTCCAGCCGATCCGCCGCTTCGGCTTCGACGGGGCGATCCTGTTCTCGGACATATTGATGGTCCCCTGGGCCCTCGGCCAGGACCTCGCCTTCGAGGCCGGCGAGGGCCCGCGCCTGACGCCGCCGCTCGCCGACTCGGCGCTCGCCGCGCTCGTCCGAGTCCCGGCCCGGCTAGAGCCGGTTTACGCCACTGTGGAGAAAGTGGCGGCCGACCTGCCGGAAACCACCACCTTTCTCGGCTTCGCGGGCAGCCCGTGGACCGTCGCCACCTACATGATCGCCGGTCGCGGCAGCCGCGATCAGGGTGAGGCGAGACGCTATGCCTATCGCGATCCGGCCGCCTTCCAGGCGATCGTCGACGCCATCGTGGGGACGACCGTCGACTATCTGTCGCGCCAGATCGAGGCGGGAGTCGAAGCGGTGCAATTGTTCGACAGCTGGTCGGGCAGCCTGTCGCCGGCGCAGTTCGAGCGCTGGGTGATCGCGCCGACCGCGAGCCTCGTCGCGGCACTCAAGGCGCGCCATCCCGAGGTGCCGGTCATCGGCTTTCCCAAGGGCGCCGGCGGAAAGCTGCCGGCCTATGCGCGAGAGACGAGCGTCGACGCGATCGGCCTCGACGAGACGGTCGATCCGGCCTGGGCGGACGCCACGCTGCCGCCCGGGATGCCGGTCCAGGGCAATCTCGACCCGCTCGCCCTGATCGCCGGCGGCGAGGCGCTTGAAACCGAGGTGGAGCGCATCCTATCTAGCCTTGCGGGCCGCCCGCACGTCTTCAACCTGGGGCACGGCATCTTGCCTGACACGCCGATCGAGCATGTCGAAACGCTTCTGCGCCTGGTGCGCCGGTGATCTATGACCTTCAGTCGGCCCTCAGCTTGACCTACGCCTGGATCAAGGCCGGCCACGTCATCTTCGTGATGTTCTGGATCGCGGGGCTGTTCATGCTGCCGCGCTTCTACGTCTATCACCAGGAGACGGCGCCGGGCTCGCCGGAAGAGAAAGCGTGGATCGAGCGAGAGAGGAAGCTGCGCACTATCATCATCACGCCGGCGATGGTCCTGGTCTGGATCTTCGGCCTGTCGCTGATGTGGACTCTGCAGGCCTGGACGATGGGCTGGTTCCAGCTCAAGTTCCTCATCGTCCTGTTCCTCTCGGGCTATCACGGCTGGATGGTCGGCTACGGCCGCAAACTCGCCCGCGGCGAGCGGCCGGTCAGCGGCCGGGCGCTCAGGATCATGAACGAGATTCCGGGCCTGGCCGTGGTGCTGATCGTCATCCTGGTGATCGTGAAGCCGTTCTGATCCTTCCCGCTCGCTTGACTTGAAAAATCCCGGAGCCTAACGCCGGTCCCGTCGTTTCGCTTGCCGTCCGCGCAGGCATTCCCAGCCGCAAAAATCCCGTCCCCCGCGGCCCCTCGACCTTCCTATTCGAGTACCCTCATGCATCTCAAAGACTTGAAGCAAAAATCCCCCGCCGACCTCGTCGCGATGGCCGAAGAGCTCGGAATCGAAGGCGCATCGACTCTGCGCAAACAGGAGCTGATGTTCTCCATTCTCAAGATCCAGGCCGAGAATGGCGAGGAGATCATGGGCATGGGCACGATCGAGGTCCTGCCCGACGGCTTCGGCTTCCTGCGCTCGCCCGAGGCCAATTACCTCGCCGGCCCCGACGACATCTACGTGGCGCCCAACCAAGTGCGGAAGTTCGGCCTTCGGACCGGCGACACGGTCGAGGGCGAGATCCGCGGCCCCAAGGACGGCGAGCGCTATTTCGCGCTCACCCGCCTCGCCTCGGTCAATTACGACGACCCGGAGGCGGTCCGCCACCGGGTCAATTTCGACAACCTCACCCCGCTCTACCCCGACGAGAAGCTGACCCTCGACAGCGCCGACCCGACCCAGAAGGACAAGTCGGCCCGGGTCATCGACATCGTCTCGCCCCAGGGCAAGGGCCAGCGCGCTTTGATCGTCGCCCCGCCGCGGGTCGGCAAGACCGTGCTGCTCCAGAACATCGCCAAGGCGATCACCGACAACCACCCCGAGGTCTTCCTGATCGTGCTCCTCATCGACGAGCGGCCCGAGGAAGTGACCGACATGCAGCGCTCGGTGAAGGGCGAGGTGGTCTCCTCGACCTTCGACGAGCCGGCCAGCCGTCACGTCCAGGTCGCCGAGATGGTGATCGAGAAGGCCAAGCGGCTGGTCGAGCACAAGAAGGACGTCGTCATCCTGCTCGATTCGATCACCCGGCTCGGCCGCGCGTACAACACGGTGGTGCCGTCGTCGGGCAAGGTGCTGACCGGCGGCGTCGATGCCAACGCGCTGCAGCGCCCGAAGCGCTTCTTCGGCGCCGCCCGCAACATCGAGGAAGGCGGCTCCCTCTCGATCATCGCCACCGCGCTGATCGACACCGGCTCCAAGATGGACGAGGTGATCTTCGAGGAGTTCAAGGGCACCGGCAATTCCGAGATCGTGCTGGACCGCAAGGTCGCCGACAAGCGCATCTTCCCGGCCTTGGACGTCGGCAAGTCCGGCACCCGCAAGGAGGAATTGCTCGTCGACCAGGGCACGCTCGCCAAGATGTGGGTGCTCAGGCGGATCCTCATGCAGATGGGCACGGTCGATGCGATGCAGTTCCTGCTCGACAAGATGAAGGACGCCAAGTCGAACGAGGACTTCTTCGCCTCGATGAACCAGTAAAGGCCGGGCGGCGTTCGGGGCGCGCGTGTTCGACTTCGCCGACATCTTCACCGCCGCCGGCCTCGTCACCCTTGGCCAGGTGATCCTGATCGACCTCACCATGGCCGGCGACAATGTCGTCATCATGGGAACCCTGACCTCCGGCCTGCCCGCGAAGGAGCGGAGGCGGGTGATCATGCTCGGCGTCGCCATGGCATTGGTCTTCCTGATCGCCTTCGCGCTCGTCGCGACGCAGCTCCTCAAGCTCACCGGCCTGCTGCTCGCCGGCGGCCTGCTGCTGCTGTGGGTCGCGTTCAACATGTATCGCGAGCTCAAACCGGCGAAGGTCGTCGAGGCGGACGATCCCGACACCGCGGCGGTCGAGGGCCCGCCCAGGACCAAGAGCTTCCTCCGCGCCGCGGTCCAGGTCACCCTCGCCGATTTGTCGATGAGCCTCGACAACGTCCTCGCCGTCGCGGCCGCGGCGCGCGAGCATCCCGCCGTCCTGTTCATCGGCCTCGCGCTCTCGGTGACCTTCATGGGGCTCGCCGCCAATATGGTGGCCAAGCTCGTCCAGCGTTTCCACTGGATCGCCTGGGCGGGCCTGGTGATGATCCTCTACGTCGCCGGCAAGATGATCTGGGAGGGCGCCCACCAGTTCGGCCCGACCGCGGCCTTGTTCGCTTGACCCTCCCGGCAGGACCGCCCCCGCAAGACGATCCCTACCGGCTCGGCCCCTACCGGGTCACCGCGCGCGAGCGGGTCGTCGCGTCCCTCCTGATCTCGTTCCGCACCGGCCATTGGGCGGTCCGCCTCTGGTGCGCG
>JAXDPL010000166.1:0-5131 GCA_034668385.1 Sphingomonadales bacterium
GCCGACCGACCTGTTCCGCCTGCAGGGCGAGTTCGCCCGCGGCCAGTTCGACACCTTCGTCGCCGAGGGCGCGAAGCTGTCCGAGGCGATGATCAAGCTGGCCGGCGACGTCGCCGAGCCGCTCGCCGGCCGCTACACGGTCGCCGCCGAGCGCGTGAAGGCCGCCGTGGCCCTCTAAGGGATCCCGTCAAAGTACTACTTTGACGGGTACCCTTAGCCACGATTGCCCGAGCCATGAACAAGGGGCGGTCCTCCAGCGAGGGCCGCCCCTTTTCGCGTGCGGGAACCGGAGCCGGCGGCGCGGCTTTTGGCGTTCGTAAAGCACGCGAATCTCTTGCCCGCCCCGCAGCGCTTGCCATATTTAGAACCATGATCATGGGACAGGACGAGAAACCGACAGTCGCGGGCCCCGACGAGAGGCGGGGCGACGACGAAGGCACCGGCCTCGGAGTCGCCACCCGCACGCGTACCCGCACCAAGACTCCCTCGCCCTACAAGGTGCTGATGCTGAACGACGACTACACGCCGATGGAGTTCGTCGTGCAGGTCCTCCAGATGATCTTCAAGATGGACATCGAGGACGCGACCCGGGTCATGCTCCACGTCCACCAGCGCGGCGTCGGCGTGTGCGGCATCTTCAGCTACGAGGTGGCCGAGACCAAGGTCGCCCAGGTGATCGACTACGCCCGCCAGAACCAGCACCCCCTCCAGTGCACTCTGGAGAAGGCGTAGCCGCGTCCTTCGATACGGGCCTTCCCCCGGATCAAGTCCGGGGTCAGTCCCTACTCAGGATGAGCGGGGATGGTTCCTTGTCCGCTCATCCTGAGTAGCAGCTGAGCGAAGTCGAAGCTGCGTATCGAAGGACCCGTCAGGGCACCTTGCACCCGCCCCCCAATCCCCTAAGACCCGGCCATGGACCGCATCGTCATCCGCGGCGGCAGGCCGCTTAAGGGGCGCATCCCGATTTCGGGGGCCAAGAACGCGGCGTTGACCCTGCTGCCCTGCGCCCTGCTCACCGACGAGCCGCTGACTTTGCGCAACCTTCCCCGCCTCGCCGACGTCGACAGCTTCGGCCATCTCCTCAACCAGCTCGGGGTCTCGACCACCGTCGAGGGCGCCCGGCCCGACGAGTTCGGGCGGGTGATGACGCTGCGCGCCTCGCGGCTCTCCTCGACCGTCGCGCCCTACGACATCGTCAGAAAGATGCGCGCCTCGATCCTCGTCCTGGGGCCGCTCGTCGCCCGCGCCGGCGAGGCGACCGTGTCGCTGCCCGGCGGCTGCGCGATCGGCATGCGTCCCGTCGACCTGCATTTGAAGGCGCTGGAGGCGCTCGGCGCGGAACTCGACATATCCGCCGGCTACGTCAAGGCGACGGCGCCCAAAGGCGGGCTCGTGGGCGGAACCATCCGCTTCCCGTTCGTCTCGGTCGGCGCGACCGAGAATGCGCTGATGGCGGCCGTGCTCGCCAGGGGCGAGACGGTCATCGAGAATGCGGCGCGCGAGCCCGAGATCACCGACCTCGCCAAATGCCTGATCGCGATGGGGGCCAGGATCGAAGGCCTGCGGACCGACACGCTGACGATCGAGGGCGTCGACCGCCTCCACGGCGCCACCTACTCGGTGATGCCCGACCGGATCGAGGCCGGGAGCTATGCCTGCGCGGCGGGGATCACCGGCGGGTCGCTCGAGCTCGTCGGGGCGCGCAAGGAGACAATGCCCTCGATCCTCTCCGGCCTCTCAGACGCCGGGCTGATCGTCGAGGATACGAAGCAGGGCGTGAAGGTGAGCGCCGACGGCAAGTTGAAGCCCCTCTCGCTCTCCACCGCCCCCTACCCCGCCTTCCCGACCGACATGCAAGCGCAGTTCATGGCGATGCTGACCCTGGCCGAAGGGACCAGCCTGCTCACCGAGACGATCTTCGAGAACCGCTACATGCACGTTCCGGAGCTGAACCGGATGGGCGCGGACATCGAGGTGCGCGGCCGCTCGGCGGTGGTGCGCGGAGTCGAGACGCTGGCCGGCGCGCCGGTGATGGCGACCGACCTTCGCGCCTCGATGAGCCTGGTCCTCGCCGGCCTCGCCGCCGAGGGCGAGACCCAGGTCCACCGAGTCTACCACCTCGACCGCGGCTACGAGCGGCTCGAGGAGAAGCTCCAGGCGGTCGGCGCGGACATCGAGCGCGCGGGCGGGGACTGAGGGCGCCAGGGGGTTAGCGTCATTCCCGCGAAAGCGGGAATCCCGCTTCTTCCTTCTCCCCCCGGACATAAAGAAGCGGGACCCCCGCTTTCGCGGGGGTGACGGCCGTCCCCTGCCGTCAGCTCAGCACCTCCACCGCGTGAATGAGGAGGCCGACGAGGCCGCCGACCAGGGTGCCGTTGACTCGGATATATTGGAGGTCGCGGCCGACGGCGTTCTCGAGGCGGCCGGTGATCGTCCGGGCGTCCCAGCCGCGCACCGTTTCCGAGACCAGTTTGACGATCGAGCTGCCGTAGGTGGCGACGCCGCCGACCACCGCCCGGCGGGCGAAGAGGTTGAGCGCGCGCTTCAGCCGGGAATCCTGCTCGAGCGTCTCCCCGAGCTGGCGAAGCGCCTCGCCGAAGCGGCCGGCCATCGCCGCCTGCGGGTCGCGCGCGGCGCGGAGCAGGCCGGCGCGGCTGTTCTCCCACAGGCCGCCGACCCAGTCGGTCACCGCCGGATTGGCGATGATCTCGTTCTTCCAGGCCTCGACCTTATCGCGCAGCTCGGGGTCGTTCTGCATCCCCCAGGCGAGCCGCTCCATCCCCTCCTCCGCCTTGGCGCGGAGCGGATGGTCGGGATCGACCGCCATGTCGATCGACAGGCGGCGAAGGCCGTCGATGATCGCCTCGGCGAGCTTCTCGTCGAGGCCGGCGAGGCGCATGATCCAGCCGGCGCGCTGGTGGACCATGTCGCGGATGATGTCTTCGTTGGCGTCGAGCGTCCGTCCCGCCCAGGTGACGATCGCGTCGAGCAGGGGCACGTGCCGCTCTTCGGTCATCGCCGCCTCGAGCGTCTTGCCGAGCAGGGGCGCGATCTCGAGGCTCCGCATCCGGGCCGAGACCGCGCTCTTGACCATTCCGCCGAGCCGCTCCTGGTCGAGCGATTCGAGGAGATCGGCGAGCAGGCGCGAGGCGCCCTCGCGCATCCGCCCCTCGGGCGCCGGGTTGGCGAGGAAGCGGCCGATCGCGCCGGCGACGTCGACCTGGCGCATCCGCCGGGCGATCACCGCGGGGATCAGGAAATTCTCGCGCAGGAACGAGGCGAGAGTCTCGCCGATCCGGTCCTTGTTGCGCGGGATGATCGCAGTGTGCGGGATGGGGAGGCCGAGCGGTCGGCGGAACAGAGCGGTGACCGCAAACCAATCGGCGAGGCCGCCGACCATCGCCGCCTCGGCGAACGCCTTGACGAAACCGAGCCGGGGATAGGCCTCGTCCCAGGCGTTGGCGACGAGAAACAGGGCGGCCATCGCGACCAGCATGCCGGTCGCGATCGCGCGCATTCGGCGGTAGCCGGCCGCCGGTCGAAGGGGAACGGACCGCGAGGAAGGGCTCATGCCCTCCCCCAATGGTCCGGCCTCTCTTTGGTTCACTCCGCCGGCTGCGGCGCCGCCGGCCGGTTCTCGTCACCCGGCTTGTAGGTGAGGATCCGGCCGAAGAACCCGCCCAGCCACTTCTCGATGCTGTCGGCGAGGTGGAAGCCCGCCGGGACGATGAGCAGGGTGAGCACGGTCGACAGAATCAGGCCGCCGATCACGGTGATGCCCATCGGCGCCCGCCAGCTGCCGTCGCCGGTGAACGACAAAGCGATGGGAAGCATGCCGGCGACCATCGCGACGGTGGTCATGACGATCGGCTGGGCGCGCTTGTGGCCGGCATCGACGATCGCCTCGTCCTTGGGCACGCCCTTGCTGATCTCCTCGATCGCGAAGTCGATCAGCAGGATCGAGTTCTTGGCCACGATTCCGAGCAGCATCAGAAGGCCGATGAACACCGGCAGCGACAAGGGATTGCCGGTGATCAGCAAGGCGATCGCGCCGCCCAGGGGCGCAAGCAGCAGCGAGCCCATGTTCACGAACGGCGGCAGGATCCGTTTGTAGAGCAGCACCAGGACCGCGAAGACCAGGAAGATGCCGGAGATCACGGCGAAGATGAAGTTGCTGACCAGCTCCGCCTGCCACTTCTGGTCGCCGAACGGGACCCGTTCGACGCCCATCGGCAGGTGCTGGAGCGCCGGCAGCGCCATGATCTTCTTCATCGCCTCGCCCGACACCAGGCCCGGCGCCAGATCGGCGCCGATCGACAGGCGGCGGCGCTGGTCGAAGCGGCGGATCGTCGTCGGGCCGGCGCCGAAGCTGATGTCGGCGACCAGCTTCAGCGGCACCGAGCCGCCCGTGGCGGTCGGCACGGGCAGGTTCTCGATCGCGGACAGATTCTCGCGCGAATCCTCGGCCAGAGCGACGCGGATCGGGATCTGGCGGTCGGACAGCGAGAATTTGGCGCTGTTCTGGTTGATCTCGCCCAGGGTCGCGATCCGGATCGCCTGGCTCAAGGCCGCGGTCGAGACTCCGAGCTGGGCGGCGAGATCGAGGCGCGGCCGGATCGTCATCTCGGGCCGCCTCAGGTCGCCGTTGATCCTGGGCTCGCGAAGCTCGGGCAATTTGCGCATCTCGTTGATCAGCGTGGCCGCCGCGAGGTTCAATTTGTCGGGATCGTCGCCGACCAGGGTGACGTTGAGGTCGCGGCCGCCGCCGGCGCCGCTCTGGGAGGCGAAGTTGATCCGCGCGTCGGGAATGGCCCTCAGCGCCGGCGCGTAATGGCGCTCGAACTCGACGCTGGTCATCTTCCGTTTCTTGTGAAGCGTCAGATAGACGTTGGCGCTGCCGACATCGATGTCGGCAAAAGCATTCTCGACCTCGGGCGTGCGGCGCAGGAAGGCGGCGACCCGGTTCGCGACGGTCGCCGTCTGCTGAAGCGTCGTCCCCGGCGGCATCTCGATCTGCACCTGGCTCGAATCGACGTTGACCGTCGGCTGGAAGGTCACCGGCAGCATGGCGAAGCAGACGACGGTGAGGACGAGCGAAACCGCGCCGAGGCTGACCGTCTTCCAGCGGTTG
>JAXDPL010000167.1:0-6753 GCA_034668385.1 Sphingomonadales bacterium
CCAGAAGCAGGCGCGGCAGGCCCGGCGCGAAGGCTTGACCCTCGGTGCCGCCATGGATCGCCTCGACCCTCAGCCGGGCCGCCTCCACCATCCGCACCAGCTCTCCGGCCGTGACGACATAGTGGGCGTAGAGGAGCGGGTGCACTGCCTCGCCGAGCCTGAGCTCGGCCTTTGTCTTCAGCAGCGAGAGGCGCGCGTCGTAGCGATAGACCGACCGATAGGTACCGCCCTCGAAGGCGACTTCCCGCTCTTCGGCGAGGGGGAACAGCGATTCGGCGCAGCACGACGTGTCGAGGATCAGGCGGCCGCCATTCGCGACCCGTTCCGCGAGCGACGCGATGAACGTGCGCATCTCTTGGGCCGGGAAATAGGACAGGCTGTTGCCGAGGCACAGCACCGCGTCGAAGCGGTCCGCGAGGTCAAGCGACCGCATGTCGCCGCGGCGGAAATCGACGGTGAGGTCCTTCCCCGCGGCCGTGGCGCGGTCGATGGCGTCCACGGAGAGGTCGATCCCGGTCACCCGATAGCCGCCGCGGGCGAGGGCCAGGGAATGGCGGCCGGCGCCGCACGGCACGTCGAGCAGGCGGGCCGGCGACGGGGGGATGTGGAGGTGGAGGAAAGCCAGATCCGCCGCGGTGGCCGCTTCGGGGACCATCGTCTCCCAGAAAGCGTTGACGGGGGCCGTGAAGAATTTGCGGTACCAGTCGGCGGGCACCGAGAAATCGTTGTCCATGGGAAAGTCCTGAAATCGCGGGAAAGGGCGCGGCGAAGGCGCCGCAGCTCGGTTTTTTCCAGCGCGCGGCTTATGAATCCGCGGCGGCTTCAGGCGATGACAGGCAGAGGCCTACTCCAATGGTGACGGCAGGCTACCTAGGTTCGAAACGACGGGCAAGGCGCAACTCCTCCCCCGGAACGGGGAGGGGGACCGCGCGGAGCGCGGTGGAGGGAGCCCGGACTCCGATGCGATAGAAATGGGTGGAAAGCCGACACGGGCGGAGGGCCCCCTCCACCAGCCTGCGGCTGGTCCCCCTCCCCGTTCCGGGGAGGAGCTAAGGGAGAAGGATCCCGTGCTTCTTCTTGCCCGCCGAGACCCGCACCTCGCAGTCCACCACCAGGGTCACGTCGTCGGTCGCTTTCTCGCCGTCCACCTTGGCGCCGCCCTGCTGGATGAGCCGTCGGGCCTCGTTCCTCGAGGCGACGAGGCCGAGGCGGACCAGAGCATCGGTGAGCAGGATCCGGCCGTCGACCTTGACCGTCGGCAGGGACTCGCCCGACGCGCCTTCCTCGAACGTCTTGCGCGCCGTTTCGCCCGCCGAGGCCGCGGCGTCCTTGCCGTGGGCGAGGGCGGTCGCTTCGTCGGCGAGGATCTTTTTGGAGTCATTGATCTCGGCGCCTTGCAGCGCCTCGAGCCGCGCCACCTCGTCGAGCGGCAGGTCGGTGAACAGGCGAAGGAAGCGGCCGACGTCGCTATCCTGGGCGTTGCGCCAGAATTGCCAGTAATCGTAAGGGCTGAGCTGCTCGGCATTGAGCCACACCGCGCCTCGCTCGGTCTTGCCCATCTTGGCGCCGTCGGCGGTGGTGAGCAGCGGCGTGGTGATTCCATAAAGCTGGGTGCCGTCGATCCGCCGCGCCAGTTCGATGCCGTTGACGATATTGCCCCACTGGTCGGAGCCGCCGAGCTGCAGCCGGCATGCCGCCCGCCGGGAGAGCTCGAGGAAGTCGTAGGCCTGGAGGATCATGTAGTTGAACTCGAGGAAGGTGAGCGGCTGCTCGCGCTCGAGCCGGAGGCGGACGCTGTCGAAGGTCAGCATCCGGTTGATGGTGAAATGCGGCCCGACGTCGCGCAGGAACGGGATGTAGCCGAGCGAGTCGAGCCAGTCGGCGTTGTTGACGAGGACGGCGTCGCTCTTGCCCTCGCCGAAGGTCAGGAAGCGCTCGAAGCAGCGTCGGATCGAGGCGATGTTGCCGGCGATAATCTCCTCGGTGAGCAGCTTGCGGCTCTCGTCCTTGCCCGACGGGTCGCCGATCTTGGTCGTGCCACCGCCCATGACGACGATCGGCTTGTGGCCCGCCTGCTGAAGCCGGCGGAGCATCATGATCGACACGAGGTTGCCGACGTGAAGCGACGGCGCGGTCGCGTCGAAGCCTATGTAGCCCGGGACGATCCGGCTGGCGGCAAGGGTGTCCAGCCCTTCAGCGTCGGTCACCTGATGGATGTAGCCGCGCGCGTCGAGCAAGCGGAGGAGTTCGGAACGGTAGGTCATGGCCGGCGGCGGTTAGCATGGCGTCGGGGTGCGACCAAGCGCTCCCCTTCCTGGCGGCCCGGCGTCAGCCCGCGGCGCGCAGCGCCCGGCCGGCTTCGACCGGGCCGGCGTCGCGCCAGGGTCGCGCGGCTAGCGCGGCGAACCAGTTCACGAACGGCCAGTCGCAGTGTGCAAGATCTTCTTCCACCCGCCGTCGATGGGCGAGGGCGTCTTCCAGCCAGGCCGGGCCGCGCCGGGCGAGCAGGGAATCGAGCGGGGTCTCGGCGATCGAGCCGAGGGCCAGCGCGCGATCGATCCCGAACACCCAAGGCAGCACCGCCCCGTCCGGCTCGACCACCAGCGGGTCGATCAGCTCGGCGAGCGTAGCGGACCTTGCCTCGCCGTTGCAGCGGGGAGCGGCTTGCAAGGCCGCCACCGGAAAGACGTCGCAATGCACCGCCACCCCGGGGCATCCGTCGCGCGCGATCAGCTCGGCGAGCATCGCCAGCCGAGTCTCGAGCAGGCCTTCCTCCGCGGTCAGGGCCGCGGCGCGTCCCGCGGCCTCGATCGGATGCAGCTGCAGCATCGCCGCGCCCTCGTCGCGGGCGAGAGCGATCAGCCAGCGCAGCTCGCTCAGCGTCTCGGTCCGCACCGTATGGATGATGCCGACGGTGACTCCCGCGGCGCGCAGGCGACGGATTCCGGCGATCGCGCGCCTGAAGGCGCCGGGCGAGCGCCGGATCGAATCATGGCGCTCGGGTCTGCCGTCGATGCTGATCGCGATCAGATCGGCCAGCCCGGCAAGCCGCGCCGCGACCGCCTCGCCGATCAGCGTCCCGTTGGAGACGAGGTCGGTCTGGAAGCCGAGCGCGCGGGCGTGGGCGAGGGCGGGCCAGAGGCCGGGATCCATCAGCGGCTCGCCGCCGCTGACGCTCAGCACCCGATAGCCGTACGCCCAGGCGTCGGAGATCAGGCGGGCTACCGCCGCCTCGCCGAGCCCGCCTTTCTCCTTCGGACCCGAGACCGAATAGCAATGGTCGCAGAGCAGGTTGCAGTGCCGGCTCGAGTGGAGCTGGAGGATCGGCCGGACGTCGGCGTCCGCCCGGATTTCGCCCGCAGCGTTCCCGCTCACCTGCTGCGCGGTCTGCCGACGTCCACCTCGACGACGTAGCGCTCCGGGTTGACGATCCCAAACGGGAACACCCGCCAGGTGCGTATCGCCGGGTCGGTGTTGCCCATCAGGCCCTCGTTCAGCTTGCGGGCGACGTCGGGCTCGAGCTCGTAGCGGCTGCGGACCACGAACGGATCGGGTGTCCCTTGCGGGAATCCGCGGACCGGCTTGAATTGCTTCAGCGCGGGGATCCCCCTGATGAGCGTTAGAAGGTCGCTGGACTTAGCGTTGGGATTCTCGAGAATCGTCTCGAGCTTGGCGAAATCGATCTTGCTGTTGGCCATGCTTCCCTCCACGAAATGAAGCCCTCGAAGCTACGACCGGCGTCCGCGGCGCGACAATCGACATTATATCCAAAGTGGATTGAAAGCCGCCCGAAACGGCTGGACTGGGCGGCGGCGACGGGGCCGGATTGCTTCGTCGCGTCTCTGCTCGCAAGGAAACGTGGATGGAAACGACGCTTCGGGCCGATCCCGCTTACCCCTGCGACCCTATCGAAGCGATCGAGGTCGCGGTCGATCGGGTGTCGAGCACTCGCGTCCAATTTCGCTATGTCGTGATCGGCGACATTTCCCGGCTCCGGATCCCGCCGCCCGCTCCGCCGCTCAGGACTCCTCGTCTGTGGGAAGCAACCTGCTTCGAGGCTTTTCTGCGCGCCGAAGGGGAGGATTCCTATCTCGAGCTCAACTTCGCACCCTCGGGGCAGTGGGCGGCCTTCGCCTTCACCCATTATCGCCGGGGCATGACCGACGCGCCGCTTCCCGCGGCGCCCGATATCTGGGTGCGCCGGAACACGGACCGCCTCGAGCTCCAGGCGACGGTGTCGCCGGGCCTCGGTGCCGGTCCCTATGCGATGAACGTCGCCGCCATCCTCGAGAATGTGGACGGGGGGAGATCCTTCTGGGCGGCGCGCCATCCCGACGAGGGTCCGGATTTCCACCACCCCGGTTGCTTTCTCGACCGTCTGCCGCCAGCAGCCGAACCATGAAATTCGGAATTGACCGGCTGCTCGAAGACCCGGCGCTGCGCGCGCCGCTGGAGGGGCGGCGGGTCGGGCTCGTCGCCCACCCCGCCTCGGTGACTCGCGATCTCGTCCATTCGCTCGACGCGCTCGCCGCGACCGGCCTCAACCTCACCGCCGCCTTCGGTCCCCAGCACGGGCTTCGCGGCGACAAGCAGGACAATATGGTCGAATCGGAGGATTTCACCGATCCCGTCCACAATATCCCGGTGTTCAGCCTCTACGGCGAGGTCAGGCGGCCGAGCGGCCAGTCGATGGGGACGTTCGATACGATCTTGGTCGACCTCCAGGATCTCGGCTGCCGGATCTACACGTTCATCACGACCCTTCTCTACGTGCTGGAGGCGGCGGCGCAGCACGGCAAGAGCGTCTGGGTGCTCGACCGCCCGAACCCGGCCGGCCGGCCGATCGAAGGGCTGACGCTGGTTCCCGGCTGGGAGAGCTTCGTCGGCGCCGGCCCCATGCCGATGCGCCACGGCCTGACCCTCGGCGAGCTCGGCCGCTGGTTCGTCGACCGGTTCAAGCTCGACGTCGATTATCGGGTGATCGAGATGGAGGGCTACGATCCGGAGGGCGCGCCCGGCCACGGCTGGCCGCTCGGCGAGCGGGTCTGGGTCAATCCCAGCCCCAATGCCCCGAACCTCTCCATGGCCCGCGCTTATGCCGGCACGGTGATGCTGGAGGGCACGACGCTTTCGGAAGGGCGGGGGACGACCCGGCCGCTCGAAATCTTCGGAGCGCCTGACCTCGACGCGCGCGCGATCCTCGCCGAGATGCGCCGGCTCGCGCCGCACTGGCTGGAAGGCTGCGGCCTTCGCGAAATCTGGTTCGAGCCGACCTTCCACAAGCATGCGTCGAAGCTCTGCAACGGCCTGCAAATCCATGCGGAGGCGCCGCTCTACGACCACCAGGCGTTCCGCCCCTGGCGCCTCCAGGCGCTCGCCTTCAAGGCGATCCGTCGCCTGGAGCCAGGCTATCCGATATGGCGGGACTTCGCCTACGAATACGAGTTCGGCAAGCTCGCCATAGACGTGATCAACGGCGGCCCCGGCCTCAGGGAATGGGTCGACGATCCGGCCGCCGAGCCGGGAGATCTCGATGCAGCGACATCGCCGGACGAGCAGGCCTGGCTCGATGAGCGGCGATCCTATCTGCATTACGGTGGCGGCTAGGGGCGCGGGCGCGGTGCCTGCTCGATCTCGCTGAGCTTCAGGAATCGCTCGACGAGGACCAGGTCCCGGCTCATTCCCATGTGCCCGTAGGATCCGGGGTAGAGGCTTTCGCGCCCGACGAACTCGATCCGGTAGACATGGCTCTCGCCGTCGCGCTTGAACGGGGCAGGCGGCGGCGTGTGGGGCTCAAGCCAAATGCGACTGAGCGCGTCGGGCTCAACTTTGGAAGATGTCGCGCCGGGCAGAAAGATGGAGCCCTCGAACTCGCTGATCCATATGCCCTGCATCCTGCGCGCGGGCATGAACCGGTAGCACGCCTCGTTGCCGATGAAGGTGTCATAGTCGCCGGTGGCGTCGTGCACCCTCTCCATGCAGGGAAGGCCGAAGCGGCCGCCCGCCAATCCCGTCGCGACAAGCGCGCGATCCCAGAAGTGGCGATAGGCCGCGGCCGGCGTTCGCTCGGGGCTGGAACACGCGGCGAGCAGGACGACCGCGGCGAGCAAGGCGCACTTTTGGAGCACGTCCCAGACGGCGGGAGGCTCAGGGGGGAGGGACCTCGTCCCGCCGCCGGGCCTCGTCGCGGGCGGCGGCGCCGCGCAGGCTGTCCATCTCGGCCGCGTCCTTCCTCAGCCGGGCGTTCTCGGCCTCGAGCTCGCGGACCCGCGCAGTCTCCTCACGGTAGCGGCGCTTCCATTTGCCGCCGGCCATCAGGATCATCCCGACGACGATTCCGAGCAGGAAGACGAGACCGATGACGATCCACTGCTCATTTGTGAAGGCGGGCACGGGCTCCTCCGTCGCTGCTGACCTGGAGGGCTAGACGCGGCGACGGGGGCGGTTGTTCCGCCCCCGTGCCGTTTCGCCTTACCGGTTGATCAGATTGTCGGAGATCGAGCAGCTCGCCGGGCCGAGGATGACGATGAACAGCACCGGAAGGATGAACAGGATGAGCGGCACGGTCATGATCGCCGGGAGGCGCGCGGCCTTCTCCTCGGCGCGCATCATCCGCTCGTTGCGGAACTCGGCGGCGAGGACTCGCAGCGCCGACGCCAGCGGCGTGCCGTATTTCTCGGTCTGGATCATGGTCGTGACCACGCCGCGGACGGCGTCGAGGTCGATGCGCTGGGCGAGGTTCTCGAACGCCGA
>JAXDPL010000168.1:0-14320 GCA_034668385.1 Sphingomonadales bacterium
ATCCTCATCCTCTCCCGCTTCGCCGGCGCGGCGCTGCAGCTCAAGGACGCCCTGCTGGTCAACCCCTACAGCAAGGATGATATCTCCGACGCCATCCGCCGCGCCATCGAGATGCCCAGGGAGGAGAGGATCCGCCGCTGGCGGGCGATGAACGAATTGGTCGAGCGCGAGGACGTGGTCTGGTGGCGCAAAAGCTTCGTCGAGGCGCTGGAAAGAGCTGGTCGGTAGATCCAAAACCAGGGGACAATGTTATCGTGGTCAAGGCAAGTGGCGGCCTCATCCATGTCAAATGCCCTGCGTTTGCGCAGAGAGATGCATCGGTTTCGGTGGTCAGTTTGATTTTGTTCAACGTTAATAGAATTGTGCTGCTCGCAGATCGGAAGTCGTGACAGGTCGATTTTCCGGTCCAAAAGGTGGAAGATGATCCTCCCGAAATCCGCCATGTGGGAGAGAAGAACATGCCGTCCTGGTATTGGATAATCTTCGCATTCCTGTTCGGCTGGAGCTGGTGGTGGTTGTGGCGCTGGCCCTGGTGGCCATGGTGGCCATTCCCGTTTCCGCCGCCCCGTCCGCCGGGCCCGGACCCGGACCCGTGGCCGATTGACCCCTTGCGGTTCCGCCCTGTTGCGATTCTTGCGCAGCTTGCGGCCGGGATCGGCGGAGCGGGCGCTTTGGCCGTACTCGGGCCGCAGCTCGCGCCGGATGGCGGTCTGCTCGCAACGTCCGTGATAGCGGCCGTAGGCGCGACGACTCTGGGATCCGTGACGACGATGTTCGCCGGCGGTGCCTCCAGGAACCGCAGCGTCTCTAACGGGTAGGCCGGGACGGGCGGCCGCGGCTGTTGCTGCCGCCGCCCTCCCACCCGCTCGGCATAGCGGAGTCGCTGCGCGTCAGTGCAAGGGCAGGCCATAGAGGTCGTGCTCGTCGGAATCCTCGATGAGGACTCGGACGATGTCGCCCTGCGCGATGCCCGGCGCGTCGCGCAGGTGGACCTCGCCGTCGATCTCGGGCGCGTCGGCCTTCGAGCGGCCGGTGGCGCCACCTTCGCCGTCGGCGACGTCGATGAGCACGTCGAGAGTGCGGCCGACCTTCGCGCGCAGCTTCTCGGCCGAAATGCGGGCGGTGAGCTCCATCAGGCGGGCGTAGCGTTCCTCCTTGACCTCCTCCGGCACGGCGCCCGGGAGGCTATTGGCGGCGGCGCCCTTGACCGGCTCGAAGCGGAAGGCGCCGATCCGGTCGAGCCGGGCTTCCTCCAGCCATTCCATCAGATAGGCGAAATCGGCCTCGGTCTCGCCGGGGAAGCCGACGACGAAGGTCGAGCGGATGGCGATGTCCGGGCAGATCTCGCGCCAGCGGCCGATCCGCTCCAGCACCTTGGCCTCGTTGGCCGGCCGCTTCATCGCCTTCAGCACCGGCGGCGAGGCGTGCTGGAAGGGGATGTCGAGATACGGGAGGACCAGGCCTTCGGCCATCAAAGGGATCACGCGATCGACGTGCGGATAGGGGTAGACGTAGTGCAGGCGCACCCAGGCGCCCAATTTGCCCAGCTCGCGAGCGAGGTCGGTCATGTGGGCGCGGACCTCGCCGGGCTCGCCTCCGGCTCGCCTCCACGGCCATGACGCGTGGCGGAGGTCGACACCATAGGCCGAGGTGTCCTGGCTGATCACCAGCAATTCCTTCGTGCCCGCAGCGACCAGCTTCTCCGCCTCGCGCAAGATGGCGTCGGGCCGGCGGCTGACGAGGTCGCCGCGAATCGAGGGGATGATGCAGAAGCTGCAGCGGTGGTTGCAGCCCTCGGAGATCTTCAGATAGGAATAGTGCCTCGGCGTCAGCTTCAGCCCGGCGTCCGGCACCAGGTTGAGATAGGCGGACGGCGGGATCGGCGCGGCGACGTGGACGGCGCCGACCACCTCCTCATATTGGTGCGGGCCGGTGACGGCGAGCACCTCGGGGAACTTCGCCCGGATGAGCTCGGCTTCCTTGCCCATGCAGCCGGTGACGATCACCCGGCCGTTCTCGGCGATCGCCTCGCCGATCGCGGCGAGGCTCTCCTCCTTGGCCGAATCGAGGAAGCCGCAGGTGTTGACCAGCACGACGTCGGCCTGGTCGTAGTCCGGCGACAATTGATAGCCGTCCGAGCGCAGCTTCGTCAGGATCCGTTCCGAATCCACGAGGGCCTTCGGGCAGCCGAGCGAGACCATGCCGACCTTGGGCGGGGAGGGGAGCTCTAGTTCCATGGGAGGCGGCGACATAGGCGCTCGCGGCGGTTTTTCCTAGGGTAGAGGACGCGGAAGCCGAGCGAGGTATCGGAAGGGGAGATAGTCATCCCGGCGAAGGCCGGGACCTATGAACACCGCGGCAGGAAGAGAGGCGAGGCCGACTTCGCCTGATCCCCACCTTTCGTGTTCATGGGGTCCCGGCCTTCGCCGGGATGACTAGCTATTATCGCCCGCCATGCGGTCCCTGAGCCGGGTGCGCTTCAGCGCGGGTTCGTGGGTGAGCCGGCCCTGCTCCATGATCTCCTGGCGGAGCTGGGCGCGCTTCTCGTGGATCGAGGCGATGACCGGACCCATGGCGATGCCGAGGTCGACGAGCACGGCCTCGGAGAGCTGGAGCGACGATTCGAGCGTCTCCGGGACAGCGTCGGTGGCGCCGGCCTTGTAGAGCTCGGCGGCGTGGCTCGCGTCGCGGGCGCGGGCGACGATGGTGAGATCCGGGCACCAGGCGCGGACCTTGCGGGTGAGCCGGACGGTGAGCACCGGATCGTCCATGGTGAGGACGAGGGCGCTGGCGTGGCCGAGGTTCAGCCGGTCCATCAGTTCGGCCCGGGCGACGTCGCCGAAGATCACCGGGAAGCCCTCGCGGCGGCAGGCGGCGACGTTGTCGACGTTCGAATCGACCGCGACGAAGCGGCGGCCGTGCTCGGCGAGCATCTCGGCGACGAGCCGGCCGACCCGGCCGAAGCCGATCAGGATGACGTCCGGCGCCGACTCGCCGGTGCCGACCTCGGGATCGTCGCGGGCGGCGGCGCGGTCGACCCGCTGCGCCGTGCGGCGGCCGAGGCGGGCGAGGAGCGGGGTCAAGGTCAGGCCTAGCGCGGTGACGATGGTCCAGAAGGCGCCGGTCTCGCGGCTGATCAGCCCGGCCGAGGCGGCGGTGGCGAGGACGATGAGCGTGGTCTCGGACGGCGAGGCCATGATCAGGCCCGTCTCGGCGGCGACGCCGTTGCGCGCTCCGCCGAGCCGGAGCAGCCCGCCGGTCACCGCCGCCTTGACCAGCATCACCGCGACGAGGGCGACGGCCAGCCCCTCGCGGTCGCGCACGATCAGGCGCAGATCGAGGCTCATCCCGACCGTGATCAGGAAGACTCCGAGGGCAAGGCCGCGGAACGGGGCGGTGATGACCTCGACCTCGCTTCGATAGTCGGTCTCGGCGATGAGCAGGCCGGCGACGATCGCGCCGACGATCGGGGAGAGTCCGGCGGCGGTGGTGGCGAGGGCGGCGACGATGACGATCAGCAGGCTCGCCGACAGGAACAGCTCCGGGCTCTTGGTCCGCGCCGCCTGGGCGAACAGGCGCGGCAGGAGCAGCCGGCCCAGCACCAGCATCGCGGCGACGACGGCGGCGCCGAGCAGGAAGGTGCGGAGAAGCGCTTCCCATCCCCCGCCGGCGCCCTGCGGCGCAAGGGCGCCGAGGAAGAAGATGATCGGGACCACGGCGAGGTCCTCGAAGAGCAGCATCGAGAGGGCCGAGCGGCCGACCGGGGTGGCGGCGCCGACGAGGGGCAGGACGAGCGCGGTCGAGGATAGAGCGAGGGCGAGGCCGAGGCCGGCGCCGCCGCCCCAGCTCTGGCCGGTGAGGCGGAGGCCGGCGGCGAGGATTCCGGCGGAGAGAAGCAGCTCGGCCGCGCCGAGCCCGAACACCTCGCGCCTCATCCCCCAGAGGCGGCGGAACGACAGTTCGAGCCCGATCGAGAAGAGCAGGAGGATGATCCCGAACTCCGCGAAGGGCTGGATCGTCGCCGGGTTGGAGATGGTGAAATAAGCGAGCCACGGCCGCTCGGCGACGAACGCGCCGAGGCCGGCCGGCCCGGCGAGCATCCCGACCAGGATGAAGCCGATCACCGGGCTGACCCGCAGACGCGCGAAGGCCGGAATCACGATCCCCGCCGCGCCGAGGATGACCAGCGCGTCGGAGAGCGGGGTATGGGGGAATCCGGCGGCCATGGCTTTCTTGTTGCAGCATTCCGAGGCGGAGTCAGCCATCTCCCCTCCCTGGAAGGGAGGGGCTTGATGGGGCGGACGGGGCCTTCGGCCTACCCACCCCCGGCCCCTCCCTTGCAGGGAGGGGAGACTTGTCATGGAAGCCGCATCGGCGTCTTTAGGCTCCGATGGGGGATGAGCGCGCCGATATCGCGATCGCCGGGGGCGGGCCGGCGGGGATGGTGGCGGGGCTGCTGTTCGCTCGGGCGGGGCTGCGGACCGTCGTGTTGGAGAAGCATGGCGATTTCCTGCGGGATTTCCGCGGCGACACCGTCCATCCCTCGACGCTGCGAATCTTCCACGAACTGGGGCTGCTCGGCCGGCTGCTCGAGCGGCCGCACGACAAGGTGCCCTCGATCGGCGGGCTGATCGGCGGCCATGAGCTCGAGATCGGCGATTTCAGCCATTTCGACCGGCGCTGGAACTTCATCGCGATGATGCCGCAATGGGAGTTCCTCGATTTCGTCGCCGAGGCGGCGCGGGACTATCCCGGCTTCCGGCTGGAGATGAACGCGGAAGCGACCGGCTTGCTGTTCGAGGGCGAACGGGTTGCCGGGGTGCGGGTCGGGGACCGCTCGGTCCGCGCTCGGCTGACCATCGCCGCCGACGGGCGGGGCTCGATCCTCCGGCAGGCCGCCGGGCTCGCGGTATGCGACCTCGGCGCGCCCATCGACGTCTTCTGGTTCCGGGTGCCGAAGCCGCGGACGCCCGGGAACGACACGACCGGAGTCTTCGCCTCCGGCCGGATCATGGCGCTGATCGACCGCGGCGATTACTGGCAATGCGCTTACGTCTTTCCCAAGGGCAGCGCCGAGGCGGTGCGGGCGAGGGGAATCGCGGCCTTCCGCGACGAGGTGGCCGGGCTGGCGCCGATGCTCGCGGGGGCGATCGGCGCTGTCGCGGGCTGGGACGACGTACGGCTGCTCAGCGTCTCGCTCGACCGGCTCGACCATTGGTCGCGGCCGGGCCTGCTCGCGATCGGCGACGCCGCCCACGCCATGTCGCCGATCGGCGGAGTCGGGATCAACCTCGCGGTGCAGGACGCCGTCGCGGCGGCGAACGTTCTCGCGGCGGCGATGGCGAGGGGAGAGGATCCGGACCCCCTGCTGGCGAAGGTGGAGAAGAGGCGGCTGCCGGCGGTGCGGCTGATCCAGGGCCTGCAGAAGGCGGCGCAGGACCGGATCATCACCCCCTTGCTGATGCGCGAAGGCGGAGCGTTCCGTCCGCCGGTGGCGCTCCGGTTGCTCGACCGCTTCCCGCTCTTGCGGCGGATTCCCGCGGCGCTGATCGGCTTCGGCTGGAAGCCGGAGCATGTCCGGTCGCCGAAGGCCTAGGGTGAAGCAAAACCGAGGAGTAACGCTGAAGAGTCACCCCGGCGGAAGCCGGGGCCCATGAACAGGGATGCGAGGGTGACAACGACGGTCTCGCCACTCTCTGCCGCGGCGTTCGTGGGTCGCGGCTTTCGCCGGGATGACTCGAGCTTGCGATCACTTGCCCTTCCGCATTGCATGCTGCTGATTTTTCGATGATATCCGCCGCAGGGTGGGGAAATCGGCATCAGCGACGTTTGGCCTGACGGCCCTTGCGCAGGCGGCGGGCGCGTTCGCCCAGCCCGTGCCCGCGCCGCCGCCGGCGCCGCCCGCGGCCAAGCCGGACCGGACCCAGGATATCGTCGTCGTGGCTCCGGCACAGGAGCGATCTTCGATCGACCGCACCACCTATCTGGTCCGCGACACGCCCGAGGCGCGGAGCGCGAGCACGCTCGACGTGCTCGCCCGCGTTCCGTTCGTCGAGGTCACGCCCAGCGGCCAGATCCGGCTGCTCGGCACCGGCAACGTCAAGATCCTGATCGACGGCAAGCCGGTGGCCGACGCGATGACCATGCTGCGCAATTTGCAGGGCTCGCAGATCGCCAAGATCGAGGTGATCACCAACCCGTCGGCGCAATTCTCCGCGCAGGGCACGGGCGGCATCATCAACATCGTGACCCGCCGAACGACGGCTCCGGGGATCGGCGGATCGGTCACCGCGAACGGGGACAGCTTCGGCACGGCCGAGCTGAAAGTGTCGCCGACCTGGGCGCGCGGCCGAGTCTCGCTGTCGGGCAGCCTCGACCTCAACCATGGCGGGCGGGCGACGAGCCGGAACGACGACGAGCGCTATCGCATCGGCCCGGACGGCGCGCTCGTGCCCCAGGCGATCACCCGCGCGGTCAACCGATTTAGCGGCGACAGCGCCTCGGGAAATCTCATCGTCAGCTACAAGCCGACCGCCAAGCAGACGATCAGCCTCTCCGGATTCGCGGTCGGCGGCCACAGCCGTTCGACGGGCACGGCCGATATCGATTTCGGAAGCGCGCCTGCAGCCTCGTTCCGGCAGACGTCCCACGGCACCGGCCGGTACAATCTCGAGGAAATCACCGCCGATTACCGGCGCGACGGCCCGCGGGACAACGAGACGCTGACCGCCTCGGCGAAATATTACGGCTTTGGCGTTCGATCCGACGACTCCTTCCTGACCAGCGGCGCGGCGGCGGCAAGCGGGTTCGAGTCGCGCGCCGATGCGCATCATTCGGCGGTGACGCTCAAGCTCGACTACGTGCGGCCGTTCGCCAAGCGGCGTCTCTCCGTCGGCGGGAGCCTTGGACAGGTGCGCGACGATTCGACGGCTGAGCAGGAGGGCCAACCCTTTCCGGGCGGGCCGCTGCTGGCGATTTCCTCGCGGGTGCGCGGCTCGTGGATCGAGGAAAGCGCCTACGCGACCTACCAGGCCCCGTTTCTGGGCGGAACCATCATGCCCGGCCTGCGCCTCGAGGGGCGCCGCTACAGCCTGGCGAACGCGGCCGTCTCGCGGCTCGACCGGCACGATTTGTTTCCGACCCTGCATTTCGAGCGGAAGCTGGCCAAGTCGCTGACCGGCGATCTCAGCTATTCGCGCCGAGTCCAGTGGCCGGACATCGGCTCGCTCGACCCGTCGCTCCGCTTCCTCGATCCGAGAACCGCCTCCGCGGGCAATCCGGACCTGAAGCCCGAGATCACCCATTCCTTCGAGGCGAAGCTCGCCGTTCACGGAACCCGGCGGAGCCTCGAACTCACCGCCTACAGCCGCAAGACGGAAGATAGCTGGGCCCCCTTGAGCCTGCTGGGCAATGACGGCGTATTGGTCACCCGGCAGGTCAATTTCGGCACCCGGCTGCTGCGCGGCGCCAGCGCCGTCCTGCAAGGCTCGCTCGGACGCCGATTCCATTATTCGCTGAGCGGCCACGTCGCGGACACGAAGTTGAGCTCGACCGCGTTCGGGGCCGCGCGGGCCGGGGCCGGCCTCGATTATGGCGGATCGGCGACGCTCGACTATCGCGAGGGCACCGAGGGGCGCCGGGGCGCCGACCATGTCGCGCTCACCACGCGCTATTCCGGACCGTACTACACCGGATTCAGCCGAGTCTCATCCTCCCTGGGCGCGGACGCGTCCTGGTCGCACGCGCTGACGGACCGCCTGTCGAGCCTCGTCAAGGTCACCGATCTCGCCGGGGCTCACATATTCCGAAGCACCAACATCTCGGCCGACAGCGTTTCGCGCGACACGTCTCGAAACCGCGGCCGCCGAATCACGGTCTCGCTCACCTACAGCCTCGCCAAGCCCCCGCCGCGCTGAGGCGGCGCCCGCAGCGCCGTCAGCCCGCCGGGACGGCCTCGGCTTCGGCCATCGCCGCTTCGAGATTGGCCCGGATCGCCTCGAAGAACTGCTCGGTGGTCATCCAGCTCTGCTCGGGGCCGATCAGGATGGCGAGGTCCTTGGTCATCTTGCCCGCCTCGACCGTCTCGATGCAGACCCGCTCCAGCGTCTCGGCGAAGCGGGTGACCTCGGGCGTGCCGTCGAACTTGCCGCGATATTTGAGGCCGCCGGTCCAGGCGAAGATCGAGGCGATCGGGTTGGTCGAGGTCGCCTTGCCCTGCTGGTGCATCCGGTAGTGGCGGGTGACGGTGCCGTGGGCGGCCTCGGCCTCCACCGTCTTGCCGTCCGGGGTCATCAGGATCGAGGTCATCAGGCCGAGGCTTCCGAAACCCTGGGCGACCTGGTCGGACTGGACGTCGCCGTCGTAATTCTTGCAGGCCCAGACGAACTTGCCCGACCATTTGAGCGCGCTGGCGACCATGTCGTCGATCAGCCGATGCTGATATTCGATCCCAGCTTTCTCGAACTTCGCCTTGTAATCGCTGTCGTAAATCTCCTGGAACAGGTCCTTGAAGCGGCCGTCATAGGCCTTGAGGATGGTGTTCTTGGTCGAGAGATAGACCGGCCAGCCGCGGTTGAGGCCGTAGTTGAAGCAGGCATGGGCGAAGTCGCGGATCGAGGCGTCGAGATTGTACATGCCCATCGCGACTCCCGGGCCCGGGAAATCGAACACCTCGTGCTCGATCTCCCGGCCGTCCTCGCCGACCCATTTGATGGTCAGCTTGCCGGCGCCGGGGATGAGGAAGTCGGTCGCCTTGTACTGGTCGCCGAAGGCGTGGCGGCCGACGACGATCGGGTCGGTCCAGCCCGGGATCAGGCGCGGGACGTTGTCGATGACGATCGGCTCGCGGAAGACGACCCCGCCCAATATGTTGCGGATCGTGCCGTTGGGCGACTTCCACATATTCTTGAGGCCGAATTCGGCGACCCGCGCCTCGTCGGGCGTGATCGTCGCGCATTTGACCCCGACGCCGTGCGCCTTGATCGCCTCGGCCGCCTCGACCGTCACCTTGTCGTCGGTCGCGTCGCGATGCTCGATTCCGAGGTCGTAATAGAGCAGGTCGACGTCGAGATAGGGGAGGATGAGGCGCTCGCGGATCCACTGCCAGATGATGCGCGTCATCTCGTCCCCGTCCAATTCGACGACGGGGTTCTTCACCTTGATCTTGGCCATGGGCGCGCGTGCTTTCCTTCGGATCGGTTGGGAGCGATTTCGCCGCGCGCTGTAGGCGGTGGGGCGGGCGCGATCAACCGGCCCTGGGCGCGTCCTTGCGCCGCCGCGCGCCGCCGGTGCCGCTCCAGCGATAGGGGATCGAGTCGCTGTCCATCGGCAGCCGGTAATGGTCGGGATCGTCGTAATCGTAGGCGTTCGATGGAAAGTTGATCATCAGAGCGTCCCCGCCGCCGAGATTTTGAAGGCCGTGCCAGACTCCGGGCGGGACGACCACGAAGGTCGGGCGCGCGTCGCCGACATGATATTCAGTGACCCGGCCGCGGGTCGGGCTGTCCTCGCGCCCGTCGTAGAGGACGAGCTTGACGTGGCCCTGGTTGACGAACAGCCGGTCGACATTGCGGGCGTGGCAGCTCCACGCGCCGATCGCTCCGGGGAAGAGGCGGGACTGGTAGACGTGGACGATCGGCAGGCCGCTCGGGTCCCATCCCGGCCGGTACATCTCGGTGATGATGCCGTGGTCGCGCGGCACGTGCAGCACCTCGCGGACATGGACGCCCTCGATCGGCGCGCACCGCATCTGCCAATCGGCCGTGTTGAGCGGCCCGTCCTTGGTCGCGCCCTCGATCATGCGTCCCTCCCGGCCGGCGCCAGACCCTTGAAGGCGCGGCGACCCGCGATCCGCTCACCGGGTTTGGGACCGGAACGGCCGAGGCGCCGGGCGACTCCCCTGACGCCCCGCCGAAGCACGTCACCGACCAGCGAGCGGAAATGCGGCTCGCGGCCGGACTCAGCCATCTCGGTCGCCATCCGGGCGAGCTCGACGGCCTCGAAATCGGGCTCGCGGCGGATCCGGTCGAGCCACTCGGCCTGCTCGTGGCTGGGCCGCTCGCGATAGACCGAGCGGCGGACGTCGGCCGGGAATTTGACCGCCGTCAGCCGCCTCACTGCTTCGATGCGCGCGCCGGCGGAGTGGAAGCGGCTCCACAGCTCCTGATCGGGATCCATGGCGATGCCCCGATAGTCCTTCCAGCCGCCGAGCCGCTCGGTGAGGGTCCGCCGGTGAAGCGTGGCGGTCGGCACGATCCAGGCGCCCGGAGTGTAGGCGTCGAGAAGGGCCCCGCGCTGGAGATCGGGCCGCGGCGGCACCATGCGGGTGAGTCCGAACGCCATGTCGGCGCCGGCGTCGATGGCCGCGACGAGGCAGGCAAGGTGGTGCGGCAGCCAGAGGTCGTCATGGCCCAGATAGGCGATCAGCTCGCCCCGCGCCCGGCGGAGACCCTCGTTGTTGGGGCCGGACTGGTGGCCGGTATTGGCCGGAAGGTTCACCCATTGGACGCGGGGGTCGCGGATCGCCGCCACGGTTTCGGCCGAATCGTCGGTGCAGCCGTCGCCGACGACGATCAGCTCGAAATCGCCGAAGCTCTGATCGAGCGCGCTGCCGATCGAGAAAGGCAGGACGGCGCTCCAATTATAGGTGGCAAGGATGATCGTGACCCTGGGAGCGGTGGCCGGCATGCGGCGCCCCTAACACGCGGTCCCGCATCGCTCCAGCCGGGGCGGTTACGATTGTGTCGACAGGGCAAGGCCGATAGAGGCGGGCCATGACCTCGCTCGAGAAGCCGGACCTCGTCACCACCAACGTCCGCTACCGGATGCCCGCGGTCCACCCGGAAGGCCGCAAGTTCGTGGTGATCGCCGCGGCGGTCGCCTTGTTCTTCTGGTTCGTGGTCGGCTGGGACTGGCTGGGCTGGATCCTCGCCGGCGTGACCTTGTGGGTCGCCGCTTTCTTCCGCGACCCGATCCGGACAACGCCCAAGGGGGAGGGGCTGGTCATCGCTCCGGCCGACGGCATGGTGACGATGATCGCCGCGGTTCCCCCGCCCAGGGAGCTGGCCGGCGAGGACGGGCTCGGCAGCGAGCCGATGACCCGCGTGTCGATCTTCATGTCGGTGTTCGACGTCCACATCAACCGAGCGCCGATCGCCGGCGAGATCAAGCGGGTGGTCTACATTGCCGGCAAGTTCCTCAACGCCGACCTCGACAAGGCGAGCGAGGACAATGAGCGGCAGCATTTCCTGGTGGAGGGCGCCGACGGGACCCGGATCGGATTCACCCAGATCGCCGGGCTGGTGGCGCGGCGGATCGTGCCGTGGGTGAGGGCCGGCGACCATGTCGCCGCCGGCCAGAGGGTCGGGCTGATCCGCTTCGGAAGCCGGGTCGACGTCTATCTCCCGGCCGGCACCTCGTCGCGCGTCCTGCTCGGCCAGCGCACGATCGCCGGCGAGACGGTGGTCGCGAGGATCGGCGATGCGGCGGCGCTGGAGGGCGTCGCCCAGTGAGGCGGCCGCGGCGGGAGGGCCCCGGCCTGCCGCTGAGGGCGGTGGTGCCCAATGCGGTCACCGCTCTGGCGCTGTGCTCGGGCCTCACCGCCATCCGCTTCGGAATTGCCGGGGAGTGGAAGAGCGCGATCTACGCGATCCTGATCGCCGCCGTGCTCGACGGGATGGACGGCCGCATCGCCCGGATGCTGAACGGCCAGAGTCGGTTCGGGGCCGAGCTCGATTCCCTCTCCGACGTCATCGCCTTCGGGGTGTCGCCGGCGGTGATCCTGCATCTCTGGTCGCTCCAGCACTGGCCTCGGATCGGCTGGCTGTTCGCGCTCGCTTATGCGGTGTGCATGGCGCTGCGCCTGGCCCGCTTCAACGCCCGGATCGATTCCGTGGACCAGCCGCACAAGTCGGCCGGTTTCCTGACCGGCGTTCCGGCACCCGCCGGCGCCGCCCTGCTGCTGCTGCCGATCTATCTCTGGCTCGCCGCCGACCAGCAATGGGGGTGGCTTCGCGATTATCGGGTGGTGGCGCCGTGGGCGGCGTTCGTCGCCTTCCTCGCCATCTCGAGCCTGCCGACCTTCTCCTGGACCTCGTTCCGGCTTCGGCGCCACGTTCGGGTCGAGGCGATCGGGATCATCGCTCTGGTCGGCGCGGCGCTGCTCTCGGCGACGTGGGAGACGCTGAGCGTCCTGTCGATCCTGTACCTGATCGGCCTTCCGCTCGGAGTCGCGAGCTATGCGAAGGTCAGGCGGCAGCGCGCCGCGGCGGCATCGCCGCATAGGCCGGAGCCCGCACGTCCGCTCTGACCGGAGCGATCCGGAAGGCGACCGGCCGGCCGAGCTCGCCGCGCAGGGCGAGCCGGATCTCCGCCCAATGGGCCCGAACCGTCATGTGGATGGCGACCGCCGCCGCCAGCAAAGCAAAGGTGAAGAAAAGCGCCGCGGCCAGGTATGTCACGACTTATCCCCTTGATTATCCACAGGCCTTACAACGCGGCGCCGCGGCGTTTGATCCATATCAGTTTGAAGGAACCTGATGTTCATGTTTTGTTCGAGGCTGTCAAGCCTTGATTTCGCCGGCCGCAGCGCCTAGGTGCGCGCCATCCCACATGCAGGGCCATCATACCGGTGCCCGCCCAACCCCGGATCAAGTCCGGGGAACGGCAGGTCTCTCGGCCCCGCAGAGGCGTAACCGGAAGGAGAAAGACCATGGCGTCACCCGACGTCAGCATGCAGCAATTGCTCGAGGCCGGAGCCCATTTCGGCCACCAGACCCACCGCTGGAACCCGAAGATGAAGCCGTACATCTTCGGCGACCGTAACGGCGTTCACATCATCGACCTGTCGCAGACCGTGCCCCTGTTCGCCCGGGCGCTCGATTTCGTGCGCCAGACCGTCGCCGCCGGCGGCAAGGTCCTGTTCGTCGGCACCAAGCGCCAGGCCCAGGAGCCGATCGCGGAAGCCGCGCGCCGCTCCGGCCAGCACTACGTCAACCATCGCTGGCTCGGCGGAATGCTGACCAACTGGAAGACCATCTCCGGCTCGATCAAGCGGTTCAAGAGCCTAGAGGAGCAGCTTTCCGGCGACACCGCCGGCCTCACCAAGAAGGAGGTCCTCCAGCTGACCCGCGAGCGCGACAAGTTCGAGCTGAGCCTCGGCGGCATCCGCGACATGGGCGGCCTTCCCGACGTCATGTTCGTCATCGACGCCAACAAGGAAGAGCTGGCGATCAAGGAAGCCAACGTGCTCGGCATCCCGGTCATCGCCATCCTCGATTCCAACGTCAGCCCGCAGGGCATCGCCTTCCCGGTTCCGGGCAATGACGACGCCAGCCGCGCCATCCGCCTCTATTGCGACGCGGTCGCCGACGCGGTGCTCGCCGGCAAGTCGGGCGGCGCGGCCTCGCGCGGCGAGGATCTCGGCGCGATGGACGAGCCGCCGGCCGAAGCGGCGCTGGCCGACGCGTAAGGCATCCCCGTCAGGGGTGAGCGTGCTTCGATACGGCATTTCGCCGGGCTCAATGCCTACTCAGCATGAGCGAATAGGATCGGAGTTTCCGCTCATCCTGAGTAGCGGTTGACCGAAGTCGAAGCCGCGTATCGAAGGACAAGCAAAGGACACAAGACATGGCTGAGATCACGGCCGCGAGCGTCAAGGAGCTGCGCGAGCGCACCGGCGCCGGCATGATGGACTGCAAGAAGGCGCTGGGCGAGACCCAGGGCGACATGGAATCGGCGATCGACTGGCTGCGCACCAAGGGCCTCGCCGCCGCCGCCAAGAAGGCCGGCCGCACCGCCGCCGAGGGCCTGGTCGGAGTCGCCGTGCGCGGCACCCGCGGGGCCGTCGTCGAGGTCAACAGCGAGACCGATTTCGTCGCCAAGAACGAGCAGTTCCAGGAGTTCGTGCGCACCGTCGCCGGCCTGGCGCTCGACACGGGAAGCGACGTCGAGGCGCTGAAAGCGGCCCAGTGGCCGGCCGGCGGCACCGTCGAGGAGAAATTGACCGCCAACATCGCGACGATCGGCGAGAACCAGTCGCTTCGCCGCGCCGCCTTGCTCGAGGTCGGCGACGGGGTCGTCGTCTCCTACGTCCACAATTCCGTCTCGCCGGGCCTCGGCAAGATCGGCGTCCTGGTCGCGCTCGAATCGAGCGGCGACAAGGCGGCGCTCGATGCGCTCGGCAAGCAGCTCGCCATGCACATCGCCGCGGCCAGCCCGCTGGCGCTCACCGGCGACGAGCTCGATCCGTCGCTGATCGAGCGCGAGCGTTCCATCGCGTCCGAAAAAGCGGCCGAGAGCGGCAAGCCCGCCGACATCGTCG
>JAXDPL010000169.1:0-3506 GCA_034668385.1 Sphingomonadales bacterium
TCAAGGTGGAGGCCAACGTCGGTGCCCCGCAGGTCGCGTATCGGGAAGCTTTGGCTCGCCCGGTCGAAGTCGACTACACCCACAAGAAGCACTCGGGCCAATCCGGTCAGTTCGGCCGCGTCAAGCTGCAGGTCGTCCCCGGCGAGCGCGGCACCGGCTTCCAGTTCCTCGACGAGATCAAGGGCGGCAACGTGCCGAAGGAATATATTCCGTCGGTCGAGAAGGGCATTCGCGAGATCGCCCAGACCGGATCGCTGATCGGCTTCCCGATCATCGATTTCAAGGCGACGCTCTATGACGGTGCCTATCACGACGTCGATTCATCGGCGCTGGCATTCGAGATCACCGGTCGCGGCGGCATGCGCGAAGCGGCCCAGAAGGCCGGCATCAAGCTGCTCGAGCCGATCATGAAGGTTGAGGTCGTCACCCCGGAGGACTATCTGGGCGACGTGATCGGCGATCTGAACAGCCGGCGCGGGCAGATCCAGGGTACGGATGCCCGCGGCAACGCTCAGGTCGTCGAGGCGATGGTGCCGCTTGCGAATATGTTCGGCTACGTTAATGAGCTGCGCTCATTCTCCCAGGGCCGGGCGCAATATTCCATGCAGTTCTCTCATTATGAGGAAGTGCCGGCGAACGTCGCGGAAGAGGTGAAGGCGAAGCTCGCTTAAGGGCGATTTTCGCAGGATTTTTTGAAGAGAAAGAACGAGGGTTAGGCAAATGGGTAAGGCTAAATTCGAGCGGAACAAGCCGCACTGCAACATCGGCACCATCGGTCACGTCGACCATGGCAAGACGTCGTTGACGGCGGCGATCACCAAGGTGCTGGCCGAGACCGGCGGCGCCACCTTCACCGCCTACGACCAGATCGACAAGGCGCCGGAGGAGCGCGAGCGCGGCATCACCATCTCGACCGCCCACGTCGAGTATGAGACCGAGGCGCGTCACTATGCGCACGTCGACTGCCCGGGCCACGCCGACTACATCAAGAACATGATCACCGGCGCCGCGCAGATGGACGGCGCGATCCTCGTCGTCTCGGCCGCCGACGGCCCGATGCCGCAGACCCGCGAGCACATCCTGCTCGCCCGCCAGGTCGGCGTCCCGGCGCTGGTCGTCTACATGAACAAGGTCGACCAGGTCGACGACGAGGAGCTGATCGAGCTCGTCGAGCTCGAGATCCGCGAGCTTCTCTCCAGCTACGACTTCCCGGGCGACGACATTCCGATCGTCAAGGGCTCGGCGCTCGCCGCGCTCGAGGACAAGACGCCCGAGATCGGCCGCGACTCCGTGCTCGAGCTGATGAAGGCCGTCGACAGCTACATCCCGCAGCCCGAGCGTCCGCTCGACCGCCCGTTCCTGATGCCGATCGAGGACGTCTTCTCGATCTCGGGCCGCGGCACCGTCGTCACCGGCCGCGTCGAGACCGGGATCATCAAGGTCGGCGAGGAGGTCGAGATCGTCGGCATCCGCGACACGGCCAAGACGGTGGTCACCGGCGTGGAGATGTTCCGCAAGCTGCTCGACCAGGGCCAGGCGGGCGACAATATCGGCGCGCTTCTGCGCGGCACCAAGCGCGAGGAGGTCGAGCGCGGCCAGGTCCTCTCGAAGCCGGGCGCGATCACCCCGCACACCGACTTCAAGGCCGAGGTCTACGTGCTCTCGAAGGACGAGGGCGGCCGCCACACGCCGTTCTTCGCCAACTACCGTCCGCAATTCTACTTCCGCACGACCGACGTGACGGGCGAGGTGGTTCTTCCGGAGGGGACCGAGAGGGTGATGCCGGGCGATAACGTTCAGCTCGGCGTGAAGCTGATCGCTCCGATCGCGATGGACCAGGGCCTGCGCTTCGCGATCCGCGAAGGCGGCCGGACCGTCGGCGCGGGGGTTGTCGCCGAGATCACGAAGTAATATAGGGCCCGCAAGCCGCCCGGGTCGGGAGATTCGGGCGGCTTTCCGCCTTCGCCAAGGCTACGGCGGACAAGCGGCCCTTTTGGTTATTGATTTAGGCCTCCGTTGAGGCTTCCCGCGGGCTTGCCCGCCGAAGCTTCAGCGAAGGCGGGCTCTTTGCAATCGGTGTAGGAATGGAAACGCAGAATATCCGCATTCGCCTGAAGGCGTTCGATCATCGAGTGCTCGACCAGGCGACGGGCGATATCGCCGATACGGCGCGCCGCACGGGTGCTCTCATCCGCGGGCCCATTCCGTTGCCGACGCGCATCGAGAAGTTCACCGTCAACCGCTCGCCGCACGTCGACAAGAAGTCGCGCGAGCAGTTCGAGGTGAGGACGTACAAGAGGCTGCTCGACATCGTGCAGCCGACCCCGCAGACGGTCGACGCGCTGATGAAGCTCGATCTCGCCGCGGGCGTCGACGTCGAGATCAAGCTGGCCTGAGGGCCCTGTGCTCCTGCGAAAGCAGGAGCCCAGACTGGGTCCCTGCCTTCGCAGGGACACATGGGTGATACCGCGGAAGCCGAGCTTCCGGACTGCGTCCCCGCCGTTCCGCCTTCGGGCGGAGCTCTAGCCCAGGCGGGGCACGCATCTATTTCGGGCTAACGGGTTCCCATCGAAGTACTACTTCGATGGGGTCCCTCACGCCCCCGGCAATTTCGCCGCGGGGCCTCTGTGGGTTCCCACGAAAGTACTACTTTCGTGGGTCCCCGAAGTGAGGAGTTACGATCGTGCGCACCGGCGTGATCGCGAAGAAGATGGGGATGACCCGCCTGTTCCAGGAGGACGGCCGCCACGTGCCGGTCACCGTCCTGGCGCTGGACAATGTCCAGGTGGTGGCGCGCAAGAATGCGGACGACGACGGCTATGTCGCGGTCCAGCTCGGCGCCGGCACCCGCAAGGCCAAGAACATGACCAAGCCCGAGCGCGGCCATTTCGGCAAGGCCGAGGTCGAGCCGAAGGCCCGGCTGGCCGAGTTCCGGGTCGCCGAGGACGCGCTGATCGAGGTCGGCGCGGAGCTGACCGCCGACCATTTCGTCGCCGGCCAGCTGGTCGACGTCCAGGGCGTCACACAGGGCAAGGGCTTCCAGGGCGGCATGAAGCGCTGGGGCTTCGGCGGCCTTCGCGCCACCCACGGCGTGTCGCTCTCGCACCGCTCGCTCGGCTCGACCGGCCAGCGGCAGGATCCGGGGCGCGTCTTCAAGAACAAGAAGATGGCCGGCCATATGGGCGCCAAGAACCGCACCCAGCAGAATCTCGAGATCGTCCGCACCGACGCCGAGCGCGGCCTGCTCTTCGTCAAGGGCTCCGTCCCCGGCCACAAGGGCGGCTGGCTGCTGGTCAAGGACGCGGTGAAGGTCGCCCGTCCGGACGCCGCGCCCTATCCCGCCGGCATCCGCCAGAACAACGACAACGCTCCCGCCGAGACTCCGGCCGAAAACGCCGCGGCTCCCGAAGCGACCGAAGGCCAGGAAGGCTAAGCCATGAAGGTCAAAGTTCAGAGCCTCGACGGCAAGGCCGGCAAGGACATCGATCTCAACGACGAGATTTTCG
>JAXDPL010000170.1:0-5381 GCA_034668385.1 Sphingomonadales bacterium
CCCCGCCGCGTCGCGCAGCCGCGCGGCGTTGCGTCCGACGAGCTTGCGCATGTCCATGCACAAACAATTGGCGCTTCGCGGCTCGCAAGTTTATCATGTATAATATGTGGAACCCGTGGCCGATACCACCCTTTGCGAAGAGCGAGCCGGGACTGCTGGTGCCAGGCACGTAGCTGGCACGTGGCTGGCACGTAGCTGGCACGTAGCTGGCACGTCGCTGGCACCGTGAACGCGTTACTCCCCGAACAAATCGCTGTGGGTGCCGGCGCGGACGAAGACGAGGGTGCCGGCCTTGCCGGCGGATTCGTCGAGGCGGTAGATGAGCAGGAAGTCGCCGCCGACGTGGCATTCGCGGTGGCTTGACCATTCGCCCTTGAGCGGGTGGTCCTTCCATTCGGGGCCGAGCGGCGAGTCCGCGGCGACGAGGCGCAGCATGGCGTCCTTCAGGCGGTGCATGTCGAAGCGGCCCGAACGGGAGAGGCGCTCCCAATCCTTCGAAAAGGCCCTGGTGCAATCGCAGGCGCGCGGGTGCGCCGCCCGCTTGCCGGCCTTAGCCATCGAGGCCGGAGATCAGCGCGTCGCCGTCGGCGAAGCGCGCGCGGCCGGAGCGGATGATCTCGTCGGCCTCCACCATCGCTTCGCGGGTCGCCTTGTTCGGCACCTTGAGCTCGAGCGGGAAGGCCTGATCGGCGACGATCCGATGGAAGAGGATTCGAACGGCATCGGACGCGGAAAGGCCCATGGCGGCAAGAGCGTCGGTCGCCTTCGCCTTGACCTCTTCGTCCATTCGGACGTGCAGCATCGATCCCATGTGCGCCTCCTGTATCTCGAATGAGATACGGGCCAGGCCGGTTTGCGTCAAGGTGCCTCAGTCGATTCCTCCGAAGTGGATAGGAAAAAGCCTAGACAGATAGGAACTGGGCGGGTATTAGGGCCGGCTCGTGGGCAGGAGGTGATTCGTGGCCGGGGATTTGAGCGTGACCGGGGGCAATCGGCGCCGGGTTCAGGCGCGCAAGCGCGTCGAGGGCGGGTTCGGCGAGGCGAAAAGGCGGATCTTCCTCGATCATCTGGCGGCCTGCTGCAACGTCACCGCGGCGGCGGCCGCGGCGGGGGTCGGGGTCAGCACCGTCTACGACGCGCGGCGCCGCGACCCCGAATTCGCTCGGCAATGGGGCGAGGCGATCGAGGCCGGCTATGCGACGCTCGAGGCGCTGCTGATCGAGCGGGCGGCGAAAGGCGGCGGCTACGTGCCCGGCGAGACGAAGGTCCCCGGGCCGGAGACGATCGACACCTGGCTGGCGCTCGATCTGCTTCGCCTCGGCCGGACGCCCGCCAGGTCGCGCGATCCCGGCGGGGCGCCGCCGCGGCGCGCCCCGGAGAAGGCGCTCGCCGAGGCGATCCTCGCCAAGCTCGACGTGCTCGAGCGCCGGCGTGGGCGGGGCGCCAAGCAGGCGTGATGGGGAAAGATCCTCCCCGCGATTGCGCGGGGAGGGGGAGCGCGCGTAGCGCGGTGGAGGGGCACCTCCACCATGCTTCGCATGGTCCCCCTCCCCTGCAAATGCAGGGGAGGATTTAAGGTGACCGGGGACGAGCGGGCGCTGTTGCGCGCGGTCGGGCGGCTGGCGCGGCGGCCGGGGGCGGAGCGGCGGCGGCTGGTGGGGCAGCTGACCGTGACCCAGAAGCGCACGCTCGACGAATTCTGGCCGGCCTGGGCGCATGAGGGGCAGCTTCCGCCCGCTGGCGCGTGGCCGACCTGGCTGATGGTCACCGGGCGCGGCTTCGGCAAGACCCGGGCGGGGGCGGAATGGGTGAGCGCGCTGGCCCGCTCGAACGGCGACCTCCGCATCGCCCTGGTCGGCGCGACGCTCGAGGATGCCCGCAAGGTGATGGTGAGCGGGCGCAGCGGCCTGCTGGCGGTGGCGCGGACCGGGGAAAGGCCGCGCTTCGCCGCGACGAACGGGATCGTCACCTTCGCCTCCGGGGCGCGGGCCTTCCTCTATTCGGGCGCCTGCCCGGAGAAATTGCGCGGGCCCGAGCACCATTTCGCCTGGTGCGACGAGCTCGCCAAATGGCGCCGTCCGGAGGAGACGTGGGACAATCTCCAGCTCGGGCTGAGGCTGGGCGCGGCGCCGAGGACTTTGGTGACGACGACTCCGCGGACGGTGCCTTTGCTCAAGCGGCTGGTCGCGGCGAGCGTGGTGACCCGCGGGCGGACGGCGGACAATCTCAACCTTCCCGACGCCGCCGTGGCGCGGATGGAGGCGGAGTTTCGGGGCACCCGCAAGGGGCGCGAGGAGCTGGACGGCGAGCTGATCGAGGATTTCGAGGGCGCGCTGTGGACCCGGGCGCTGATCGAGAGATCGAGGCAAAGTCGCACTTTGCCTCGGGATTGGAGGAGGATCGTGGTGGGGGTGGACCCGCCGGCCTCGGCGGAGGGGGATGCGTGCGGGATCGTCGCTTGCGCTGTGGATCGGGGCGGGATGGGCTTCGTGCTCGGCGACCATAGCGTGCGCGGGCTGTCGCCCGAAGGCTGGGCGCGCAAGGCGGTGGCGGCGGCGGAGGCGTGGGGGGCGGACTGCGTGGTGGTCGAGAAGAACCAGGGCGGCGACATGGCGACCAGCGTCTTGAAGACCGCCGACCCGGCGCTCCCGGTCCGCCCGGTCCACGCCCGCTTCGGCAAGGGCGACCGGGCCGAGCCGGTGGCGATGCTGTTCGAGACCGGCCAGGCGTATTTCGCGGGGGCGTTCCCCGAGCTCGAGGACGAACTCTGCGCGATGATCCGGGGCGGGGGCTATGCCGGGTCGCGCTCGCCCGATCGGGCCGATGCGATGGTCTGGGCGATGACCGAGCTGATGCTGGCGCCGGTGCGCGGCGAGCCGAGGATCCGGCGGCTCTAATCCTTCCGGAAAAAGGCCTCGGCCGCGGCCTCCGTCTCTTCGGGACTCTGCTCGCGGAGCTGCTGGTTGATCCCCCATTCGTGCCCGAAGGGATCGGCGATCTTGCCGTAGCGGCCGCCCCAGAACATGTCCTGGACCGGCAGAAGGACGCGTCCGCCGGCGGCCACGGCGCGATCCACCGTCGCGTCGGCATCGTCGACCAGGAGGGTGATCCGGACGCCGGTCCCGCCGAGCGTGCGCGGCGACTTGCAGGTCCCGCCTTCGCCGGCCGGAAACTCGTCGCACACGAAGAGCTTGCGGCCGTCCAGGGACAATTCGCCATGGATGAGCCGGCCGGTGCCGGGCTGTGTCATCCGGTGGACTTCGGCCGCTCCGAAGACGGAGACATAGAAATCGAGCGCCGCCGCCCCGTCGTCGACGATCAACTCGGGGATGAACTGATCCTCTCTCGGCATAAAATCCCCCATTCGGAGCGGCGCCGAGGCGCATAACGAAGGCCCGAAACGCGATTTTAGCAGGTCGCGCCCCTATCGGTCGATTCCTCCAACGCATCCCGGACCCTCGTCTGCGTCGACCTCGCTGGTCCGCTCGGCGACCAAATGACCATCGATCCACCCATTGGTCGCGAGAGCGAGGCTTCGCCGAAGCGTCCGAATCTGCTATTGCCGACTTGCCGTGCGTACAGGCCAGAAACGGAGCCGAGATCCGACCCGGAGGCTGGGAATTTCCAAATGATCGAACGATCGCAGATGGCTCGACGCGAGGAGGGCCTCGCATCCGGGTCACGAATTTCTTCGCTGCCGATCGTGTCCGCTTGGGTAGGAGGCGAGCTGTCGTATCTCGAAAAACTCTGCCTCACGTCCATGGTCTCCGCCGGCCACGAGACAATTCTGTACTGCTACCGGGAAACGCCTGGCGTTCCGAACGGGGTGGAGATCCGTGACGCCGCACAAATCATGCCTGAAGAGCAATTCTCTCAACACGAAAACGGAAGCTATGCCCTCGGAAGCGATTTCTTCAGATATAAACTTTTCGCAAGCTTCCCATGCATATGGGTCGATATGGACATGCTTCTCCTGCACCCGATCACGCAGCAGGAGGATTACATCCTTGGATGGGAGGACGAGACCTCCATCAATAACGCCGTCCTCAGCATCCCGGCCGAAAGCCAGATGCTGCGGGAGCTAGTGTCGCTGATCTCGAAGACGCCATTCTTCGCGCCCTGGTGGGACGAGGCACAGAGACGGCATCAGGAGGAGGCGGTGCAACGGGAGGCCGGACTGGCGCTCTCCGACCTTCCGTGGGCGACGACCGGACCCCGGCTGGTAACCTACCTGGCCATCAAGCATGGCGTCGCCGGCTTCGCGCTCCCGTCCGACGTCTTTTACCCGGTACATTGGCAGGACTATCGAATCCCGTTTGAGCCCGGGGACCCGGTGAGCGCCAAATTGACCGAGAGAACCATCGGCGTGCACTTCTGGAACCACATGCTCGGGGACCTGAAGGAAAACCCGGCGGTCGATTCGTTCGTTGCCGGCCAGTGCCGCCGGCATGGCATCCCGCTGCCCGGCGCCGGCGGAGGCGACGGTGACGCTCGAACGGCGATCTAGCCGGTCGGGCAGGGCGAGTCGGTTCCTCCGAAGCGGACAGGGTGCCAGGCACGTAGCAGGCATCTCCGTCCGGAAGGTCGCCCCGGTTGCCGCCAACCCCAAGCTGCCGGCGGATTAAGGCAGGAAAAGTTACCAAGGGCTTCGCGCACCTGAAGTTCGCCGGACCGGGCCGATGCTGGCGCCGGCGCGCGGCGAGCCGGGGATCCGGCGGCTCCAGGCGGCGCGTCCGGTCGGGCGCTCGCAAGGGATCAAAGCCTCTGGCCAATCCCGGACCGGTCGCGTTATCTTCCGGACGGGCGAGATCGGGGGGACTGGGATGGCGACTATTGGCGATACGCTGGGCGGCGGCAGCGGTGTCCGGCCCGCCGGCGACGAACGGTTCTTCCTCGGGGCGGCGGTGGCGATGACCCTGGTCATCGTCGCGGGTTTCTCGACCCAGCTGGCGATGGGCCGGTCGACCTTTTACTCGCCGCCGCTCGTCCACGCCCACGCCATCATCTTCATGGGCTGGGTGACGATCTACCTGCTGCAGAACGTCCTCGTGGCGACCAACCGGATGGAGCTTCACCGCCGGCTCGGCTGGGTCGCCGCCGGCTGGATGGTGCCGATGATCGTGCTCGGGTTCGGAGTCACCTTCGCCATGGTCCGGCGCGGGCAGGTGCCGTTCTTCTTCCAGCCGCTTCACTTCCTGGTGTTCGATCCGGGCTCGGTGCTGACCTTCGCCGGGCTCACCGGCTCGGCCATCCTGCTCCGGCACCGGACCGAGTGGCACCGCCGGCTGCACCTTTGCGGGATGGCGATGCTGATGGGTCCGGGCTTCGGCCGGCTGCTGCCCATGCCCTTGCTCCAGCCCTGGGCGTGGGAGGCGAGCTTC
>JAXDPL010000171.1:0-41292 GCA_034668385.1 Sphingomonadales bacterium
CATATGGTCCTTGTCGCCCGCCGCGCCTAGCCGAAAACCGCCGCGCGGTCGAATGGCAAGGCAGTGCAGGAAATGTGCAAAGGATGCTAAGCCGCTGAGTCGATGCGGTGGCGGCTTCCCTTCTGCGTGATCGCCGGGCTGACGCTCGGCACGGCGACCCCGCCGCCGCTTGCGGTTCCCGCTCCGGCCCACCTCTACGCCGCCATGGAGCCGTTCGCGGCCGACGCGCCAAGCCTTTCGCCGCTGCCCTCTATGGCGGTCCCACCCGGCGAGCCCCTGGCCGAGCCCCGGCCCGCCGCCGCGCCGGCCGCCCTGCCGGTGGCCTTATCCGGCGGCGGCCCGGTGCGGATCGTGGTCAGCCTCTCGCAGCAGAAGGCGTTCGTCTACAAGGCGGGCGCGCTGCTCGCCGCCTCGCCGGTCTCGACCGGCCGGCGTGGGCACGAGACTCCGGTGGGGACCTTCCCGATCCTCGAGAAGCAGGTCCATCACCGCTCGAACAAATATTCCAACGCGCCGATGCCGTTCATGCAGCGCCTCACGCCCTACGGGATCGCCCTGCATGCCGGGCACGTGCCGGGCTATCCCGCCTCGCACGGCTGCATCCGCCTGCCGTGGGGCTTCGCCAAGCGGCTCTACGGCCTGACCGGCTACGGAACGACGGTGACGATCACGCGCGGACGGGTGAAGGCGGCGAAGGCGGCCTAGGCCGCGCGGTCGTCCTCGCGGCAGTCGGAGCAGGTGCCGCGGACCTCGATGACGGGGCGCTGCGGCGAGAAGCCGGCTCCCTTGGCGGCGTCGCGGACTCCGCCCGACAATTTGTCGTCGTCGAGGTGGGTGGTCTGGCCGCAACGGTCGCAGATCAGGAAGATGCAGTCGTGAAGGCAGTCGGGATGGTCGTTGGCGACATAGGCGTTGGCGCTCTCGACGCGGCGGGCGAGGTTGGCTCCGACGAACAGGTCGAGGATCCGGTAGACGCTGTTGGCGGCGACCCGCCGGCCCTCGCTCTTCGAGACCTGATCGGCGATGTCGTAGGCGGAAGCCGGGCGGTCGAAGCTCGCCAGCGCCTTGAACACGGCGGCGCGCATCTCGGTCCATTGCTCGCCCGAGCGGACCATCGTCTCCCTCGCCGCCGAGACGAGCTCGGCCCCTTCGTGCGTCTCGTGATGGTGGGCGTGCGCCATGACGGCTAAGTAAGGCTTTGCGCGGTCGGCGGCAAGGAGCGGACCCCGGTCGCCGCTGGGCCGTTGTCCGTGACCATCCCGTGGAGCCGCCCGCTTGACCCTGCCCCAGATCCTCGCTTTCGCCGTCCTTGCCGGGATGATGGCGCTCTTCCTGTGGGGACGGATCCGCTACGATCTGGTCGCCGTGCTGGCTTTGCTCGTCTCGCTCGTGGTCGGGATCGTCAAGCCGAAGGCGGCGTTCAGCGGCTTTTCCGACGATATCGTCATCATCGTCGCTTCGGCGTTGGTCATCTCGGCCGCGATCGAGCGCTCGGGCGTCGTCGAGGCGGCCGTCGCCCGCCTCACCAGCGGCATGACCCGTGTCGGCTCCCAGCTGTTCGTGCTCGTCGGCTCGGTCACCTTCCTGTCGGCCATGGTCAAGAATATCGGCGCTCTGGCGATGATGATGCCGGCCGCCTTCCAGATGGCGAAGAGATCGAAGGCCTCGCCCTCCTGCTTCCTGATGCCGATGTCGTTCGGCTCGCTGCTCGGCGGCCTCGTCACCCTCGTCGGCACCTCGCCCAACATCATCGTCAGCCGGGTGCGGCAGGAGATGACAGGCGAGCCCTTCCGTATGTTCGATTATGCCCCGGTGGGGCTCGGCATCGCCGTGGCCGGCCTCATCTTCCTCCGCTTCGGCTATCGCCTGCTCCCCGGCGGCCGCCGCGCCCTGCCGACGATGGGCGAGGCGCTCGACATCGAGGATTACGCGACGGAGGCGGCGATCGGCGCCGGCTCGCCCGTCGACGGCAGGACCGTCGCCGATTTCCTGGAGCTGACCGAGGGCGAGGTCGCCGTCACCGGCATTCAGCGCTTCGAGCGGGGAGGCATCCTGCCGCCGCTCCCCGACGCCGCGCTCAACTCGGGCGACGTGCTGATGCTGAGAGGCGAGCCGGACGCGCTCGAGCGGGCGATCGTCGCTGCCGGCCTCGAGCTCGAAGGCCACCATCGCGACGCCGCGGCCGCGGGCGCGGCGCAGGTCGGCGTGATCGAGGCGGTGATCCGCCGCGATTCGATCCTCGCCGGCGAGGCGGCGGGGCGGATGGCTCTGCACGACCGCCACGGAGTCAACCTCATCGCGGTCAGCCGCCGCGGCGAGCGGATCAGCCGGCGCCTGCGCGACGTCGTCCTTTGCCCCGGCGACGTCGTCGTGCTCCAGGGCAGCCTCGACACTCTGCCCGAGCGGCTGCGCGAGCTCGGCTGCCTGCCGCTCGCCGAGCGCACCTTGCGGCTCGGCAGCGCCCGGCGCGGACTCGTTCCGCTCGCCATTCTCGGCGGGGCGATGGTGCTGACCGCGCTCGGCCTGGTGCCGGTCGCGGTCGCCTTCTTCGCCGCCGCTTCGCTCGTCATGCTGTTCGGCGCGCTGCCCGCCCGCGAGGCCTATCAACGGATCCAATGGCCGATCATCGTCATGCTCGGCGCTCTGATCCCGGTATCCGATGCGTTGCGGACGACCGGCGCGACCGACCTCATCGCCCATTTCCTTTCCGCCACGGCGGCCTCGCTGCCGGCCTGGGCGGCGGTCGGGCTGATCCTCGTCGCGGCGATGGCCGTCACCCCGTTCCTCAACAACGCCGCGACGGTGCTGATCGTGGCTCCGATCGCCGCCACCTTCGCGACCGGCCTCGGCTATCGGCCGGAAGCCTTCCTGATGGCGACCGCGGTCGGGGCGGGGAGCGATTTCCTCACCCCCATCGGCCACCAGTGCAACACGCTGGTGATGGGCCCCGGCGGCTACCGCTTCGGCGATTATGCCCGGCTCGGCGCACCGCTCAGCCTGATCGTCGTCATCGTCGGAGTGCCGCTGATCCTCGCCGTCTGGCCGCTCCATTAGGGCCTTTAAAGTCGTTCCCGGTCAGGCCAAGATCGCGGCATGAGATATGCGATCATTCTCTCGCTCCTGCTTCTCGGCGCGTGCGGCGCGAAGGGTGAGGGCAATGCCGAGGCCGAGGCCCAGAACGACCTGCTCGCCAACCTCCAGCTGGTCGACCGCAACGCCGATCCGGCGCGGCTCCAGGCCTTGATCGACGAGACGATGCCGGCCGCCCTCGGCAATGTCAGGGGTGCCCAGTATCGCAACGTCCGGGCCGGCGCGGGCGGAGCGGTGTGCGGGGAGGTCTCGTCGGCGAACCAGCCCTTCCTCCCGTTCGTGATCACGCCGGCGAAGATCGCGCTGGTCGGCTCGACCCCGCAGATCCAGTTCGCCGACCCGTCCGATCTGCTCGCCGACGCCTATGTCCGCTGGTGCGCGACACCGGAGGAGCTGGACCGGATCGGGCCGCAGCTCCACCAGGCGGTTTCCGATCCGGCCAACATCACGATGTCGCAGGTGACCGCGGCGGCGCCTCCTCCGGTGCCGCCGCCGCCCGGCGGCGCGGAGCCGCCGGCCGCGGCTCCGCCGCCCGCCGCCAAGGCTGCCCCCGCCAGGCCCGCGCCGCCGCAGGACATCGACAGCTTCATGAATTCCGTCGCTCGCAAGCAGCCGTAGCTTTCGTTAAGACTCATCCGTTATGACATCCATTATGGATGTATTCAGCGCAAAGCGGTGAAGGAAGCGAGCGGCGGATGTCGGTGAAGAAACGGCAGAGCGACGAGGAAGATCGGATTTCCGGCGCCCAAGAGCCGGAAACGCCGCAGGCGCCGGACCGCACGGACGCGGAAGCGTTTCGTTCGGCGTGCCGCCATTATGCGCGGCGGGCGGCCCATTTGCGAGGCTGACGCAGCGGCAGCCGCCGCGGCCGAAGGATCAGGCTATCTTGTCGGCGTAGAGGAAGCGGCCGGGGCCGAGGCGCTCCAGCACTTCCTGGAGGCTTGCGTAGGAGAGAGCGAAGCAGCCTTCCGACCGGCCCAGCTTGCCGTGCAGCTCGGCCTGCTCCGGCTCGGCATACCAGGCGCTGTGGACGACGATCGCCCGCGCCTCGGCATTGCTGTTCGAGGCATCGAGGCCGGCGACGCGCAGCGACTTGCCGTATTTGCCCGGATAATAATCGCCGGTGACGTAGCCGCCGGCCGAGCTCGCCTCGGAGCCGATCGCGTTGGAGAAGCGCTCGAGGAAGCCGCTATGGTCGGGGTCGGAGCCGCGGCCATGGGCGACGAGGTGCTTGGTCACCTGGCCGGTCTGCGTCTCGAGCAGGAAGAAGCGGGCCTCGCGCGAGGGGCGGCTGAAATCGGTGATGGCGACGATGTCGGTGTGGGTGAGGGCCGCGCGATGGCGGTCGAACGAGGCGCGGGCGCGGGCGAGGAGCTGCGGATCGACCGCCGGATCGACGACGACGCGCGGCCGCGCCGGCACGGCCATTGCCGGCCTTGCGTTCCTTATGGCGTCGACGAGCGTCGTCGATTTCGCCGTGGTGGCGACCAGACCGGCACAAAGGCCGGCGCCAAGCAAATGCCTGCGCGATAGTTCCACTGAAACCCCTCCGCTATGGCCATCCCATATAGGAAGCGCTTGGTGAATTTTGAGTGGATTGAATGGGTTAACAGGTGGTTGCCGCCGCATTTCGCCGCGAGTCCGGCACGCTTGGCGGCGGGTTGGCGGGAGGGGTGGAACCAAGTCCCCCTCCCTGCAAGGGAGGGGCTAGGGGTGGGCCCCGCCGCAGGCGGCCGAAACACCGAGCCGAGAAGCTCGCTCCGCTCGCACCCACCCCAACCCCTCCCTTGCAGGGAGGGGAGTTCGGCTGGTGCTAGATTTTCTCGGCGTAGAGGAAGCGGCCGGAGCCCAGGCGGGTCATCGCCTCGGCGTGGCTGACTCCGGGCAGGGCGAAGCAGCCTTCGGAGCGGCCGAGCTTGCCGTAGGCGTCGATCATCCTCGGCTCCGCATACCAGGCGGTGTGGACGACGATTTCGCGCGCCAGCGCGTTGCTGTTCGACGGGTCGAGGCCGGTGAGGCGCATCGAATAGCCGTATTTGCCGGTATAGGCCTCGCCGGTGAGGTAGGCGCCTTCGGAGGTCGCCGCCGAGCCCAGCTCGTTCGAGAAGAATTCGAGCCAGCCGCTGTGCGCCGGATCGGAGCCGCGGCCGTGGGCGACGAGATGCTCGGTGACGAAGCCCGAAGAGAGGTCGACGATGTAGAAGCGCGGATCGCGCGAGGCGCGGGAGAAATCGGCGATGCCGATCACGTCGGTACGCTGGATCAGGTCGCGCTTCGCCTCGAGCGAGGCGAGCGCCCGCGCCTTGAGCAGCGGATTGATGACCGGCTGGGACGCCACGCTGGCGAAGGCGCGCGTCGGCAGGATAGCGGCCGCGCCGGCGGCGGCCGTTGCCGCGCCCAGGAAATTCCGTCGTGAAAGCGTCACAAGCCCTCCCAAGCGCGCGATTGTCGCTTAATCGGTGCGCGGGCTCAACGATTTGCGGGCCCTCCGGATGCATCCCGCCGCGCCGATGAGTCGGTTCGCCGCATCGCTGTCCCGGAACCGGACGCGGCACGGCTGCGTAATGACCGCAGGATGGACGGATTCGAACGACTCGCCGTGAAGCCCGGACTGCCGCCGATGGAGGCGAAGCTGGTCGACGCTTTGCCCGAGGGCGGCGGCTGGCAATACGAACCCAAATGGGACGGCTTCCGCTGCCTCGTCTATCGCGATGGCGGCGAGGTCTGGCTCCAGTCCAAGGCCGGCAAGCCGTTGGGGCGCTATTTCCCCGAGGTCGCCGACAGCATCCTGCAGATGCGCGCCGACCGCTTCGTGCTCGACGGCGAGCTGATCATCCCGGTCGGCGGGCACCTCTCGTTCGACGCGCTGCAGCTTCGTCTCCACCCCGCCGAGAGCCGGGTGAAGCGGCTCGCCGCCGAAACTCCCGCGCAATTGATGCTGTTCGACCTCCTGTTCCACAAGGAGACGAGCTACCTTGCCGCCCCGCTCGAGGTCAGGCGGCAGGCGCTGGAGACGGTCTACAAGGGCGAGGCCCTGGACGAATTGCTGCTCTCGCCGGCCACCACGGACCGGGCGGCGGCGCAGGGCTGGCTGGACAGCGCCGGCGGCGCGCTCGACGGGGTCGTCGCCAAGCGGCTCGACGGCGCCTACGAGGCGGGCGAGCGGGCGATGCTGAAGGTGAAGCAATTGAAGAGCGCCGACTGCGTCGTCGGCGGATTCCGCTACGCCCAGAACAGCCGCGAGGTGGGCTCGCTGCTGCTCGGCCTCTACGACGAGGCGGGGCGTCTCAACCATGTCGGCTTCACCTCGGCCATCCCCGCCGACGAGCGGCCGGCGCTGACGAAGAGGCTCGAGGCGATGATCGAGCCGCCCGGCTTCACCGGCGACGCGCCCGGCGGCCCGTCGCGCTGGTCGACCGAGCGGACCGGCGAGTGGCAGCCATTGCGGCCGGAGCTGGTCGTCGAGGTACGCTACGACCACGTCACCGGCGGCCGCTTCCGCCACGGCACCCGGTTCCTGCGCTGGCGGCCCGACAAGGCGCCGGCGCAATGCCGGATGGACCAGCTCCAGCCCGAGGCCCGGCCGGCCGAGCTCGCCGCGACGCTCGAGGCGGTGAAATGAGCGCGCCGGAGCGGATCGTCGAGGGCGTCCGTCTCTCGAACCCCGACAAGGTGCTTTATCCCGAGCAGGGCATCACCAAGGGCGAACTGGCCGATTATTACGTCGCGGTGGCGGAGCGGATGCTGCCGCACGTCGCCAATCGGCCGGTGACGATGGTGCGCTGCCCGATGGGGCAGGAGACCAAATGCTTCTACCAGCGCCACGCCGGCTCGGGCGTGCCGCCGCAGCTCCACGAGGTGACGATCCCCGGCTTCGACGAGCCCTATCTCTACATTTCCGACGTCGCCGGCCTGGTGGCGATGGTGCAGATGGGCGTGCTCGAGATCCACCCCTGGGGAGTCACCGTCGATCGTCCCGACAAGGCCGACCGGATCGTCTTCGACCTCGATCCGGACGAGGGGCTCGGCTTCGGCGATGTGATCAGCGCCGCCCGCGAGGTGCGCGAGCGGCTGAAGCGGCTCGGCCTCGAAAGCTTCGTCAAGACCACCGGCGGCAAGGGCCTCCACGTCGTCGTGCCGGTCGAGCCGACCGTCGCCTGGCGCGAGGTCAAGAGCTTCGCCAAGGGCGTCTCCGCCGAAATGGCCGCCGATGCGCCGGACAAGTACCTGACCAGGATATCCAAGGCCGAGCGGGCCGGCCGGATCTTCATCGACTATCTGAGGAACGACCCGACCTCGACCGCCGTCGCGCCTTATTCCACCCGCTCCCGCCCCGGCGCGCCGGTGGCCCTGCCGCTGCGCTGGGACCAGGTGGAGGAGGGGCTCGACCCGCGCGCCTACACGGTCGAGACCGTGCCGGCGCTGCTCAGGCGCCAGCGCGCCGATCCCTGGGCCGAGATGCTCACTTTGCGCCAGCGCCTCCCCGACGCGCCGCGGGGGTAGGGGGGAGAGATATTCCCCTCTCCCGCTCGCGGGAGAGGGCAGGGTGAGGGTCTTGCTGAGCCCGCGGTACAGCCCCTCACCCTCCCGCTTCGCGGCCCCTCCCTCTCCCGCGAGCGGGCGAGGGGAAGTGATCCTATTGCCCGTTGGACGCCACGGCCGCCGGCTTCGGCTTGGCCGGCTTCGCCGCCGCCGTGGTCGGCTTCGGCGTCGGCTTGGCCGGTTTGGCGGCGGGCGGGACGGCGGGGGCCGGGATCGGCAGATCGTTGAGCGCGGCGAGCGCGACCGGATCGCGCTTGTACATGTCCGAATAGCTCAGATAGCCGGCCGCGTCCGTCGTCGAGGCGACGGTGAAATAGACGATGTAGACCGGGATCGGCTGGGCGAGGTTGGCCTGCACCGTCTTCTTCGATGCCACGGTCTGCTGCACCTTCTCATGGTCCCATTCGGTCCCGTCGAGCAGCGTCTCGGCGAAGCCGACCGCTTCCTCGGTGCGGATGCAGCCATGGCTGTAGGCGCGCGCCTGCTTGTCGAACAGATGCTTGGCGTTGGTGTCGTGAAGGTAGATGGCGAAGGGGTTGCCCATCACCAATTTGACCCGGCCGAGCGCGTTGCCCGGCCCCGGCGGCTGGCGCCAGCGCACGCCGCTTCCGTTCGGGACGGAGACGTAGCCCTTCTTGCCGGCGACTTCGTGACTGAGGCTGGTCGGCACTTCCCACCACGGGTTGAAGATCGCGCCGGTGATGATGGCGGAAAGCTGCGGAGTCGGGGTCTTGAGGGCGCCGGCGACGGCGCGGCGGCGGTTGAGGGTCGTGCCGTTCTCGACGATCGAGACGGTGTAGGCGGGCACGTTGACGATGACGTATTTCTCGCCGAGGTCGCGCGGCATCCACCGCCAGCGGTCGAGGTTGAGTCGGATCTTGGTCTTGAGCGCGTTGTCCGTCGTGGACGCGAGCAAAGCCTTCAGCGCGGCATATTGGGGATGGGTGGGCAGTACCGAGCGGAGCGTGTCGCCGATATTGTGGTCCTTGAGGGCGCGAGTGAGCAGGGCCTGCTGCTCGGCCGGGCCGAACGGATCGTCGCGGACGTGCCAGTCGACCCGCCCCTCGGCCGAGACGTGGCCGAGGCTGAGGTCGCTGGCGACCTTGACGAAGGCGCGGGTCGCGACCTTGCTCAGCCCGTCCTTGTCGCCGGCGTCGATCGCCTGGCGCAGGGCGTCGGCATCGTAATCGCCGGGGTCGAGGCCTTCGTCCCCGATCGCCTGGATGAAGGCAAGGAGGTCTTCGGCGTCGCGCTTCTTCCAATCTCCCGCCACCACGATCGGCGCCGGGGTCGGCGCGGGCTGGGCGACCGGCGGCGGCGCGGTGGGGGTGAGTTCCTGGGTCGACTGGGCGGCGGCCGGTACGGCGGTCGCCGCCAGCAGGAGGGGAAGCAAATAACGGCTCGACATGATACGATCCTAACGCATGGTTCGCCCGCGACTTTCGCCCCCGCCGGGCCGCGTCCACCATAGGCAGGACCGACTATTAAGGCCGCCTGAAGCGGGCGGCAAGCCGGGCGCAAGCGCCGGAAAAGAAAAGCGAACCGGCCCGGCGCTCGGCCGGACCGGTTCGCCGGGGCTCGGGCTTAGGCGGCCGTCGCCGTGTCGCGGTTCATCCAGCCGAAATAAGCGGCGACGAGGGCCAGCACGAGGTGCAGCCAGACGTCGTTGCCGTAGATCGGGATCATGCCGAAGGTGGTGTTGGTCGCCGGCAACAGGCCCAGCACCGTCAGCAGCGCATAGACGATCGCGACCACTCGGAAATAGGAGCGGGCGCCGCCCAGGCTGCGCGCCGCCAGGATGCCCCAGATGCCGAACAGGATATGGACGATGTTGTGGAGCACATTGACCGGGAACATGCCCAGCTCGTAGCCGAACATCGTCTTCATCGTGACGTTGGCATCGGCGGCATTGGCGGCATGGTCCATCATGTTGAGCTGGGGGATGAACCCGCCAGCCCCGACGATCAGGAAGACGATGCCGAATATCATCGCGAATGTACGGGTGCTCATGAACCATCTCCCAAGTTGTTTTTGTCGTTGTGGTACGCGAACCCGGACGGGAGACTAGCGCAATAACGCCGCCGTAACCAGTTCTCTCGCCGCGCGCGCAATTGGATGGCCAAAGTTGCGCTCGGTTCCCGCCGGCGGTCAGTGCGGAAGGCGATCCGTCACGGCCTGCGCGAAGGCGCCGCCGCGGTCTGCCGCATGGACGAGATAGAGATCCGGCTCGATCAGCTCGAGCTCGAGGAGCTGCGCAGCGCCGGCGCGGCCTCGGAGGAGGTCGACGCGGGCGTAGAGCAGGGGTTCGTCCACCGCGGCGAGGATTCGCTCGGCGGCCTCGCGCTGGTCGGGCGCCGGGGCGTGCGGGCGGATGATGCCGTGAAACTCGGGCTGGACTCGGAACTCGCCCGGCCGCGGCCGCTTCGACACCGAGTGGCTGTAGCGCCCGCCGAAATAGAAGAGCGAGACTTCGCCCTCGGTTTCGATCGCGGGCAGATAGGGTTGGATCATCGCCGCGCCCTGCGGCCCGCCCCGGACCGGCTCGCCCGGCGACCAGCGAATCGTCCGCCAGCCGCTCGACGAGATCCGCGGCTTGGCGACGATTCGGCCGGTTCCGAAATCCCGGGCGGCCTCGTCGAGCGCTTCCGCGGTGACCCGCTCGACGTTGCGCGTCGGCACGACCGGCGCGCCGCGACCGGCGAGCGTGCCGAGATAGGCCTTGTCCATGTTCCAGCGCAGGACCGCCGGCGGGTTCTCGATCCGCGCGCCCTGCGCCTCCCATCGCCGAGTCGCCGCCAGCCACTGCTCCGGCGCGAACGGATAGCCCCAGGCGAGAAGCGGCAGGACGAGATCGAATTCGGCCAGGTCCTCCGCCGCGGCCCAGTCCCGCCCTTCCACCGCCAGGCCGGCGGCGCGCAGCGGGGCGGCACTGTCCTCGAGCACCTCCGGCCAGCGGGTTCGGAAGCCCTCCGACGTCGAGTCGGGGGTGAGAATGGCGATTCGTCCGCGCACCTGGATCAGGGCATGTTGAAATCGATGCCCTGCGCCAGCGGCAGGTCGCGGCTGTAGTTGATCGTGTTGGTCGCCCGGCGCATGTAGCTCCGCCAGGCGTCGGAGCCGCTTTCGCGTCCGCCGCCGGTCTCCTTTTCGCCCCCGAATGCCCCGCCGATCTCGGCGCCCGAGGGGCCGATATTGACGTTGACGATGCCGCAGTCGGAGCCGGCGGCGGAGAGGAACAGCTCCGCTTCCCTGAGGTCGTTGGTGAAGATCGAGGAGGAGAGGCCCTGCGGCGCGGCGTTGTGCGCCGCGATCGCCTCGTCGAGCGCGGCATAGCGCATCACGTAGAGGATCGGGGCGAACGTCTCGGTGAGCGTGATCGGCGTCTGCGCAGGCATCTCGACCAAGGCGGGGCGGACGTAGAGGCCGCCGAGCCGCTCGCCGCCCGCGACCGCGCCGCCTTCGGCCCGCGCCTGTTCCAGCGCGCGGTCCATCGCGTCCAAGGCCGCCGCGTCGATCAGCGGGCCGACCAGGATGCCGTCCTCGAGCGGGTTGCCGACCCCGACTCCGGCCCAGATCTGCTTCAGCCGGGGGACGAGGCGGTCGTACACCTCGTCGTGGACGAACAGGCGCCTGAGCGTGGTGCAGCGCTGCCCGGCGGTGCCGACGGCGGCGAAGGTGATCGCCCGCTCGGCCAGAGCCAGGTCGGCGGTGGGCGCGACGACCATGCCATTATTGCCGCCGAGCTCGAGCAGCGCCCGGCCGAAGCGGGCGGCGACCCGCGGCGCCACGTTGCGGCCCATCCGGGTCGAACCGGTCGCGGAGAGCAAGGCGACCCTGGGATGGTCGACCAGCGCCTCGCCGGCCTCTCGCCCGCCTTGCACCACCTGGCTGAGGTTCGCCGGCGCCTCGCCGAACCGCGCCGCGGCCCGCTCGAACAGGGCCTGGACGGCGGCGGCGCAAAGCGGCGCCTTCTCCGACGGCTTCCAGACCACGCAATCGCCGCAGACGAAGGCGAGGCAGGCGTTCCAGGCCCATACCGCGACCGGGAAGTTGAACGCCGAGATCACGCCGACCACGCCGAGCGGATGCCAGGTCTCCATCATCCGGTGGCCCGGACGCTCGGTGGCGATGGTGAGGCCGTAGAGCTGACGCGACAGGCCGACGGCGAAGTCGCAGATGTCGATCATCTCCTGGACCTCGCCGAGCCCCTCCTGGAGGATCTTGCCGGTCTCGAGGCTGACCAGGCGGCCGAGCGCCGCTTTCTCCTCGCGAAGCACCTCGCCGAACAGGCGAACCAGCTCGCCGCGGCGGGGTGGCGGCACTGAGCGCCAGGCGAGAAAGGCAGCGTGCGCTTGCTCGACAGCCGCGCCGACATCGGCCGTCGTCGCCACGGCGCCGATCCGCTTGCCGTCGATCGGCGAGACGGATTCGAGGTCGCCTTCAGGCGTCAGGCCGAAGCGGGAAAGAAGCGACGCGGCCTCGGCCGCGGAATCGAGTGCCATCCCGGCGCTCTAGCCGCGACCCCTTCGCTGCGCCAGTCAGGCCGGCGCGGCGCTCGGCGCGGCGGCGCGGCCGGTCCGTTCGAGCTTGCCCCAGCCGACCCAGCGGCCGTGCACCGCGGCGGCGACCGCGCGGATCACCACCCAGTACATGAGCTGGCGGTAGACGAAGCGCTGGGCGATGAGCAGCAGGCCCGGGAAGCGGCGCTCGCGCGAGTCCATCCGGTAGGCGACCAGGCCGCAGGCGAGGTCGACGGCGGCGAACACGATCCAGTAGGCCGCCATTCGGAACAGGTCGGTATCGGTCTGTGCCCAGCCGTGCTGCTCGACCCGGCCGATCGTCGCCGCCAGGCTGAGCAGCAGGGCGAGATCGATCAGCGGCGAGACGATCGAGAAGACGATCTGGAACAGCCAGGCCTGCGGCATGCCGACCCGGGCGAGGCCTCTCGGCGAGCCTTGCGCCAGCACCGCGCGGTGCTTCCACAGGCACTGGAGCGTGCCGAACGCCCAGCGGAAGCGCTGCCGGGCGAGGCCGCGCAGGGTTTGCGGCGCCTCGGTCCACGCGACGGCGTCGGGATCGTTGGCGACGCGCCAGCCGGCGCGCTGGACGGCGATGGTGAGGTCCTGGTCCTCGGCCAGCGTATCGACCGGGAAGCCGCCGACGGCGTCCAGGGCCGAGCGCCGCCACGCGCCGACGGCGCCCGGGACGACCATGATCGCGCCGAGCCGGGCCAGCGCCCGCCGCTCGAGAGTCTGCGCGGTGACATATTCGACCGCCTGCCAGCGGGTGACGAGATTGACCTTGTTGCCGACCTTGGCGTTGCCGGCGACGGCACCCACCCGGGGGTCGGCGAACCAGCGTGCGAGCCTGGCGATCGTCTCCGCCTCGAACTGGGTGTCGGCGTCGAGCGCGACGATCACCTCGCCCCGGGCCAGGCCAAGCCCGCGGTTCAAGGCGTGCGCCTTGCCCCGGTTCGGGAGCCGCAGGAGCTGGACCCGCGGGTCGCTTGCGAACGCCCGCTCGACCCTGTCGGCGGTTCCATCCGTCGAGCCGTCGTCGACGACGATCACCTCGATGTCGGCACCGCGGCTGGCAAGGACCCGGTGCACCGACAATTCGATCACACGCACTTCATTGAAGCAGGGGATGAGCACCGAGATCCTGGCCTGGTAGCCTTCCGGCGGGGGTGGGGGCCGGTCGGTGGCGGCGAGCAAGGTGAGCGAAACGGCGCGGACGATGCCGAGTCCGATCGCGACGAAGAAGATGCTCGAGAGCAGCACGCTGAGCGCTGCCAGCACGATGAACATGGCGACGTCGGCGCGGACCGCGATGAGGTCGGTCCCCTCGACCTTCGGCATCACCTGCGCCGGCGTCAGCCCGGCCAGGGCCGAGGCCTTGACGAAGCGATAGCCGCGCGCCCGAAGCGCGTCGATCAGCCGCGGCAGCGCCGCCAGCGTCTGAGCGCGGTTGCCGCCGCCGTCGTGGAGCAGGATGATGTTGCCCGAGCGGTCGGCATTGCCCGCCGCCACTTCGCGAAGCGCGTTGTCGACGATCGCGTCGACGCCCGGCTGCTGCCAGTCCTCGGTGTCGACGTGAAGGCCGACGTTCAGATAGCCGCGCTGCTGCGCGTCGAGCGCCGGCCCCAGCTCGTCCGCGGTGGTCGGCTCGGCGTCGCCGAAATAGGGCGCCCGGAACAGCCGCATGCCGCGCCCCGTATAGGCCTCGACCAGCCGCTCGGTCGCGTTGAGCTCGAGGCTGACCGCGCGGTCCGAAGCGGCGGCCATGTTGGGATGGGTGTAGCTGTGGTTGCCGAGTTCGTGCCCCTCGTCGACGATCCGGTTGAGCAGGCTCGGATGGGCGAGCGCGTTCTCGCCGACGATGAAGAAGGTCGCCGGCACGTTCTTCGCCTTCAGGACGTCGAGGATCTTCGGAGTCCAGCCGGGGTCCGGCCCGTCGTCGAACGTCAGGGCCACGAAGCCTGGCCGGTAGCCGCCACGGCGGATCACGTAGGGCGTCGGCAGTACCTGGTACCGCTCGCCGCGGATCAGCCGCTTGGCGTCGCCCACGACCTCGCGCCGTCCGTCGGTGGGGGTCGCCACGATCCGCAGGATCTCGCCGCTGCCCTGGACGTCCGTGTTGGTCGGGCTCTTCAGCGCGGCGAGGTCGGGCACCGGCCGGTTGGGGCCGAACGCGGCGAGGTCCTTCCAGACGCCGGGATCCTCGCTGCCGAGCCGCCACAAGGCGACTCCGCTCACCCCCTCGAGCCGCGCCGCGCGGAGCTGGTTCCAGGCGCTCGCCGCGTCGACCATCCAGACGTGGTGGGGCGTGCCCTCTTCGTCCTCATAATCGAACGTCTCGTTGCCGCTGGCGGGATCGAAGCGGATCTCGGCCTCGCTGTCGTGGGCCGAAAGCCAGGCTTCCTCGATCGTCTGCACCTCGGCCGGGTGCCCTTGCGCCCAATCGTAGCCGTAATTGGCGATGGCGGCGACGGCCTTGCCGGGGCCGACCGCGCGCACCGCTTCCTCCATCCGGGCGACGAACCAGGGCTGCGAGGCGATCGGTCCGGGGTCGGCGGTCATCCAATGCTCGTCGTAGAGCATGAGGTAGAGCTTGTCGGCGACCCGGCCGTAATCGGCCAGCCGCCACGACGGATCGGCCACCGGCACGGTCAAGCCGACGCTGAGGCCCCTCGGTGCCAGCAGTCGCCGGGTCTCGGCGAGGAAGCGCTTGTAATCGGCCTGCGCGCCCTCGGGCAGTTCCTCGAAGTCGAACACGACGCCGGCCGCGCCGCGGGCGGCGAGGAAATCCGCGACCTGGCGGGTGAGCCGCGCCCGGGCCGCCGGATCGTGGAGCAGGGCGATTGTGCCGGCGACGTCCCAGGTCGAATCGTTGACGTTCTGCACCATCGGCAGGACCCTGGGCGGCCGCGCCGCGCCGGCGACGATCTGGTCGAAGGCGGGATCGGCGACGATCCGGAAGTCGTGGCCCGGGCCGGTGACGGTCGCCAGCGCCGGCATCACCTCGTCGATCTCGTCGACATGCTCGGCCAGCGAGGCGCGGCTGGTCTCGTCCCACGGCACGTAGAAAGCCGAGACGGTCGGCCGGCCCTGGTGGGCGCCGCGGGCCGGAGCGGCGGGGAGCCAGTTGCCGCCATAATATTCGCGCCCCACCGGCTTGTGGTGGGCGAAGCCGATCCGTTCCGCCAGGGCGTGGAGCGGCGAGCGGTCGATGCCGAGCGGCAGCGGGCCGGGCAAAGGCACCTCGACGATGGTCAGAGCGAACACGGCCGCCGCTCCGAAGACGAGCAAAAGCAGCGCCAGAATCGACGATCGAGTCCAGCGGCCCCGCCGGCCCGACGGGTCCAGGAAGACCGGTTTAGACATATCCTTCGCCCTCGACCGCCCCATCTAGGGAGCGCGGCTTTGCGGGATGAGGGGCGCGGGGATTAAATCTTGTTCACGGTGGCGACGAGACGGGGTCCGTGTCCGGCCGGATCCGGCTCGCCGGGCCGGAGGTAGAAGCAATCGCCGGACCCTCCGGTGAGCGGCAGCAGCCACCGCTCCAAGCCGGCGAACGGGTCGGTATCCCCCGCCCCGACATAGGCGACGGAAAAAGGCGGCGCTGCGAGGAGGATCGCGCTCTCCGGCCCGGCGCGGCGGAGCGAACCGCGCGACGGCGCCCGATTGGCGACGGCGACCGCGTCGTCGACGTGCAGCGCCCGGTCGCGCCCGTAATCGTAGAGGCGGTAGGTGACGTCGCTCGGCTGCTGGATTTCGATCAGAGTGAGGCCCGGGCCGATGGCGTGGATCGTCCCCGCCGGCACCGAGAAGAAGTCGCCCGGCCGCGGCGCGATCCAGTCGAGCCGCGGCTCGATCGAGCCGTCCGCCGCGGCCTCGCGCAACTCGGCCTCGCCCATCTCTTCCTTGAGGCCGAGAGCGAGCCTTGCTCCCGGCTCGGCGGCGACGACGTACCAGCATTCGCTCTTGCCATGGGGAAGGCCGCGGGCGCGGGCGTGGGCGTCGTCGGGATGGACCTGCACGGACAGTTTCTCGCTGGTGAAAAGATATTTGACGAGGAGCGGCATGGATCGCCCGTCCGGCGCCTCGAACCAGATCTCGCCGATCAACCGCCCCGAGCCGTCGTCACGGCCCCAGGGCTTCTCGACCTCGCGCCGCGCCAGCTTCATTCGACAAACTCCTCGGCGAAGGCGGCGGCGGCGCCGAACAGTCCGGGCTGGGGATGGGTGACGGTCTTGACTGGAATGGCCTCCATCCGCTCCTTGAACCGTCCTTTGGCGACGAAGCGGTCGCGGAAGCCCGAAGAGGAGAGGCGGTCGGCGAGCCTGAGGCCGAGCCCACCCGCGATCACGACGGCGTCCGCGCCGTGGGCCAGAGCGATATCGCCGGCCACCGATCCCAGCGCGAGGCAGAAGCGGTCGAGGGCCTCGCCGGCGCGATCGTCCTCGCCCGAGAGCGCGGCGTCCCAGAGCGCCTTGTCGTCGCTGTACCGGATTCCCCCTTCGTAGAGGTTGGCAAGGCCAGGGCCGGAGACGATCCGCTCGATCGAGACCCGGCCGAACCGCGCCCTCAAGCGGGCGAGGGTTCGGTCCTCGACCGGGTCGAGGGAGGCGAAGGCGATATGGCCGCCCTCGGTCTCGACGATCTGGGAGCCGCCGCCGCGGCGCACCAGCTGGGCGACCCCGAGGCCGGTGCCGGGGCCGACGATGCTGATCACCCCCTCGTCGGGCAAAGGTGACTCCGGACCGCAAAGTTGGCGAAAGTGCCGCGCACCGAGATTTTCGACGGCGTACGTTACGGCTCCGAAGTCGTTTATCACTCGGCAGCGCTCCACTCCGAGGGCGGAGCGGATGTTGGCGAAGTTCACCACCCAGTCGCCGTTGGTGAGCCTGAACGGGCCATCGCCGACCGGTCCGGCGACGGCGACGGAGGCGTCCGAGGGGAGCGGACGGCCGATTCGGCGGGCGAATTCCTGCCACGCCCCTTCGAGATCCGGATAGTCGGATGTTCCAAGCGTGCAGACTTCGCCGAGCGCCACGACGCGACCTTCGGCCACTTCCGCGAGGGCGAAGCGGGCGTGGGTTCCGCCGATATCGGCCGCGACGATCTCGCTCACCCTGTCACCGCCCGGTTGCGCATCGCCGAAGGTCTAGCGGCTGAAGCCGGTCAGCGACAGGCTCTCGTGGCGCAGCGCGAGCCAGGCGGCGAGCGCGGCGGCATAAGCGGCGAGCCCGGCGACGAGCGGCAGGACGAAGCCGTCCGCCCCCCGGACCGCGAGGGCGGCGCCGAGCCCCGCCGCCGCGGCGACGAACGGCCCGGCCTGGTGCGAGGCGGGCACGTCGAGGTGAAAGCGGCGGCGAAGCACCAGGCTTCGAAGCGCCGCCCTCAGCGCGTAGGCGATGAGCACGGAGACGGCCGCGCCGGTCAATCCCCAAAGCGGGATCAGAAGCAGCGCCGCGACGATTCCGATCGCGATGCTGGCGAGGGTCAGCCCGAGCCCGAGCCGGGGCCTCAAATAGACGAAGACGAGGTCGCCGATCGAGAAGGCGGCCTGGATGACTTCGGCGGCGGCGAGGGCGAGCAAAGGCCAGTAAGCGGCCTCGAACTCCCTGCCGAGCCAGGCGAGCGCCGGCCGTCCCGCGGCGAGGATCGCGACCAGCAAGGGAAGCTGGATCGCCAGGATCAGCCGCGTCGCCGAGGCCAGGGCCTCGCCCGAGCCGCGCGACCCGCGCTCGTTCAAGGTGCGCGCCACAAGCGGGATGAGCAACCCGTCGAAGCTCTGCCGTACCTGGCGGATCGGCACCGCGACCTGCCGCGCCATGCCGTAGACTCCCGCCGGCCCGGCCCCCATCAGCAGGCCGACCAGCCACAGGTCGATCCTCGTGTAGAGCGCGTTCAGAAGGTCGGTCGCGGTATTGGCCGCGGCGAATCCGAGCATCGGGCGGAGGATCCGCCCTTCCGGCCGCCAGCTCCTGAGGCGAAGCCCCCTGAACACGCCGCGCGCGCCCCAGGCGGCGAAGGCGAGCGCGGCGAGCGTTCCGCACCCATAGCCGAAGGCGAGGCCGTCGCTGCCGAACCCCATCGCCCAGGCGAAAGCGGCGCCCGCGAGCAGGGCGTAGGGCTCGACCAGGCTTCGCGCCACCACCTCGTAGCGGATCGCGTGGCGCCAGCGGGTCGCGGCGAGGAACAGGTCGAGCAGCGACTGGCCGGCGACCATCGGCGCGAGCAGGAACAGGGCCCGCTCCGCGTCGCCGGGCAGCGCCGGCAGAAGCGCGGCCGCGGTCATCATCGCTCCGGCGAGCAGCGCGCTCGCGAGCGCGACGAGCAGGGCGGCGTCGAGCAATACGTGGCCCGGCGGGCGCCCGGCCTGGTCCTCGGCGTCGAGCAGCTGGAAGATGACTTTCTTCATGCCGAGGGAGCCGACGCTCACCGCCAGCTCGACCGCCGCCACCGCCAGCACATAGGCCCCGAACGCCGCCGGCCCGTAGAGCCGCCCGGCGACGAACAGGAACAAGAGGCGCGCCGCGAGCCGCCCGGCAAAGCCCGCCGCCGTCGCCTGCGCCCCCCTGACGATCATCGCTCCCGGATCCCGTGGCGTCGCGCTCATGTCGTCCCCCTGAACGCGGCGCGGGTGCGGCGCAACATCCCCGTCGGTGAACCGTCTTGCGCGCGAAATCGGTGACAGGCACCGATTACGGAAATCGGTGGGTGAAAATCGGTGCCAGGCACCGATTACGGCCCAGCCCCCCAAAACCGGTGACGCGCAGCCGCTACCCGCCGCAGCGAAAAGCGGAAAATCGGTGCCTGTCACCGATTTTTGGACGCAACATGCTGAGTCGGAATTGCCTTTCCACCGTGCTTCGCACGACGGCTGCTGCACAGCCGGTTCCGGCTCTCGGCATGCCCCCGGCATTCCGACCCGCCTACACCCCCTCCCCCATGGCGCTGCGCTTCTCAGGGAGGACTAGGAAGGACCAACATTTCGCTTGCGCGGGGCGCGGCGTCGCCCGAGCAAGCGCCATGGTTTCGACCGACGAGCGGCCCGTGGCGGCGATTTTTCGGGCGCCTTTGTTCAATGGGTCGGAGACCTTTGTGCAGGCGCACGCGGCGGGGCTCAGGCGATACCGGGCGGTCGTGGCCGGGGTTGAGGACAAGGGCAATGCGCGGGCGGAGTTGCGGCCGTCGTTGATCGTGGAGCCGGAGGGCGCTCGGCTGAAGCTGTTCGGGTCGGCGCCGCGGCTGCTCGCCCGCCTGCGCGAGGTGAGGCCGGCGCTGGTCCATGCCCATTTCGCCACCGATGGGCTGCTCGCCTTGCCGCTCGCCGAGGCGCTCGGGGTGCCGCTCGTCACCACGCTTCACGGCTTCGATGTCACCCGCTCGCGCGCGGCGTTGCTTCGCTCGGGCAGGCCCGGCTGGATGCGCTACGCTTGGCTCGGCCGGCGGCTGCGCGCGCGCGGCGCGCTGTTCGTCGGCGTCTCCGACGCGATCCGGCGGCGGGCGCTCGCGCAAGGCTTCCCCGCAGAACGCACCGTCACCTTGCTGAACGGAGTCGATCTCGCCCGCTTCGAGGCCGGAACGCCCGAGCCGGGGCTCGTCCTTCATGTCGGCCGGCTGGTCGAGAAAAAGGGGACGGCCTTGCTGCTTCGCGCCTTCGCCGAAGTGGCTCGGCGGCGGCCGGAGGCACGGCTGGTGATCGTCGGCGACGGGCCGCTTCGTGCCCGGCTCGAGCGGCAGGCGGGCGAACGGGTGACGTTTGCCGGCGCGCTGCCGCCGGAAGAAGTCGCCCGCTGGATGGGCCGCGCCTGGCTGCTCGCCGCGCCGAGCGTCACCGCCGCCGACGGCGACAGCGAGGGGCTGCCGACCGTGGTCTGCGAGGCCGCCGCCGCTTCCCTGCCGGTCGTGGCCAGCGACCATAGCGGCCTTCCCGAGGCGGTGGTCGACGGCGAGACCGGATTCATCGTGCCAGAGGGCGACGCCGTGGCGCTGGCCGAGCGCCTGGAGACCTTGCTCGAATCGCCCGACTTGCGCGCGCGGATGGCCGGGACGGCGCGGCGGATGGCCGAGGAGCGGTTCGATTCCGTCCTGCAGATCGCCGCCCTCGAAGCGCTTTACGACCGGGTCACTGGCCGATGCGGCTGATCTATCCCCTCTTGTGGTCGCGGCTCGGCCGCAAGGCCGACCAGGAGCAGTCGGTGAGCACCGCCGCCGCCTTCGCCCGCGCCGGCGCCGACGTGACCCTGGTCATGCCTCGGGGGCCGAGCGACCCGGCGCTCGACGCCGGCGCGCTCCGCGACTGGTTCCAGGTCGAAGGCCCGTTCGAACTGGTCCAGCTCCGGACGCCGTTTCGCGGCGTGCATTTCCCGATGAGCGCGCTCTGGTATCTCGAGGTCGCGCGCACCCGCCTCGTGAAGGGCGCAGACATCCTCTATTCGCGGATGCCGGCCGCCTTTGCCGGCGGCGGCACCTCGCCGCTCCCGTTCGCGGTCGAGCATTACCAGCCCTGGCCGGACCGGCTGCCGATGCTGAGGCCGATGATCCGCCGAACCGCCCGCCGCCGGCACTGCCTCGGCTTCATCCTCCATTCCGCCTTCGCCGCCCGCAGCTATCGCCGGATCGGGGTTCCGGAGGAGAAATTGCTGGTCGCCCATAACGGCGTCGACCTCGCGCGCGCTTTGCCGCGCCGGACTCCGGCCGAGGCGCGGGCGGCGCTAGGGCTCGGCGACGGGCGCCCGGTGGCGCTCTACGCCGGCCGGCTCAGCGCCCGCAAAGGCCTCGACCAGCTGCTCGCTTTGGCGCGGCTGAGGCCGGAGATCCGCTTCGTCCTGGTCGGGTCGGAAGGCGAAGGCGAGGTGGAGCGCTCCGCGGCCGGCCTCTTCAACGTCGAGATCCGGCCCTGGGCCGGGCCTGACGCACTGCCGCTCTGGCTCCAGGCGGCCGACATCCTGCTGATCCCCCCGTCGAGCGCGCCGCTCCGCCGCTTCGGCGACTGCGTTCTGCCCCTCAAGATCTTCGCCTATCTCGCCGCCGGTCGGCCGATCCTCGCCCCCGCCTCGCCCGACACCGCCGAGCTGCTCCGCGACGGCGAGACGGCGCGGCTCGTCCCGGCGGACGACCCGGCGGCGGCGGCGGAGGCGCTGGCGGCGCTGATCGCCGACGAAGCGCTGCGGCGCAGGCTCGGCGACGGCGCGGCGGCGCTGGCGGAGACTCTGACGTGGGATAAGCGGGCGGAGAAGATCCTGGCGTTCCTGGAGGCGGGGTTGAAGCGCGCCTAATCCTCCCTGTCCGCGAAGCGGATGGGGAGGATTGGGGTGTCAGGCCCCCAGCATCGCCGCATTGCCCTCCAGGCGCTGGACGATTCGGCGGTCGGCGCGGCGCTGGCGGGCGAGGGACCAGAGCGTCAGGAGGTTGAGGACCGTCATTTCGAGCAGGAAGAACCAGAGAGGGGAACCGGCGGCCATGGCGAGGCCGAGGGCGATTGTCCTGAGGTTCGGGCCGAGCGCGGTCTGCAGCTTCAGCGGAACGCGGCTCTCCTCGCGGCAGATTCGGCGGGCGCGTTCCTCGGCCGCCGGGGAGCGCGACGCGCGTTCGAGCAGGGCGTCGATCCGGCCGCCGAGCGGGCTCGCGGCCGAGGCGACGCGGACGTAGGCGCGGGCGAAGGGCTCGGCGAGGGTCGCGAACAGCCCGGCGCGGCGAAGCGCGCCCCTGTCCCTTTCGTAACTGTGTTTCAGCCACTCGACGCCGTAGACGCGCCATAAATAGGTGCGACGCCCGCTCTCGGCATGGTTGGACTGGAGGATCCGCGACGCTCCGGCGAGCGACGCGAGGAACCAGGCCCAGCCGCCGATCCAATCGTCGAGGAAGTCGGCGAGGAAGACGTAAAGGATGATATGCCCGAAATAATCGCACAGGCCGTCGACGAGCTCGCCGATCGGCGAGGCCTTGCCGGTCAGCCGGGCGAGGTCGCCGTCGGCGCCGTCGAACACGTGCCAGAGCGCGTGGGCGAGGAAGCCGAGCGGCACCGAGACCGGCCAGGCGAGGTTCGTGTAGAGAATCGCCGCCGCGACGATCAGCAGCCCGCCGACGACCGACACTGCATTGGGCGTGACCGGGGTGGCGGCGAGCCCGCGGGCCAGCCGGTGCGCTAGCGGGTGGAAAATTCGCCCGTTCAGCCAGTCGTCCATCTCCGGCCAGCGCGACGCCGGAGTCTCCGCGGGCCGGGCCGGATCGTCGCCGCGACGCTCGTCTGCGGCCGCGGCCGATACGCCTTTCAACCCAATATCCCCTCTTGCTCCGCAGGAATCTCGTTCTAGAGCCATGTCATGACGTTCGAAAAACCGGGTTCGGCTGCCTTGTCGGTTCGATTGGCCTTTTGCAATGCCGACTCGGCCGAAGCCGAGGTAGCGGGCGTCGCGAGTGTCGCCCACGCCGCCCATCTCGCCGGCCGGCGCGGAGTGCGCGAGGTCTGGATCGACCTTCGCGACCGCTCGCGCCTCTCCGAGTCGGCGCTCGACGACGTTCGGCGGGCTTGCCCCGGAATCGCCGTCCGCCAGGGCGCCGGCGAGGCGACCGCCCTGCATCATCCCTTTCCCTTCGGCGACCGGAGCGAAGCGACGCGCTGGCTGCTGCGCTCGACCGGCAAGGAAGGCGACGGCTACGTTTCCCGGCGCCTCAATCGGCCGGTGTCGCGCGCCATCTCGGCCTTCCTGCTCACCCGCTTCCCGGCGGTGCGCCCCAACCATGCGACCGCCGTCACCTTCGTCGTCGCCCTCACGATGTTCGCCAGCCTGATGTTCGGCGGCTGGCCCGGCCTGATCCTCGGCGGAATCCTGTTTCACGCCGCCTCGGTGCTCGACGGGGTGGACGGCGAGATCGCCCGGGCGACCTACCGCAGCTCGCCGGCCGGCGCGGTGCTCGACAGCGCCGTCGACATGGCGACCAACCTGCTCTTCTATGTCGGCCTCACCGCGAGCCTGTCGCACTTTTACGGGCGGATCCAGCTGATGGTCGGCGGCTGGGCGGTGTTGGCGGGCCTCAGCGGCCTGGCCTTGCTCTCGTGGCTGGTCCGGCAGGTCGGCGAGCCCGGCAATTACGACATCATCAAGCGCTTCTATCGCGCCCGCTGTCCGGCCGGCTTCCCGCGCTTCGTCGTCGAGATGTTCGTGATGATCACCAGCCGCGACTTCTTCGCCTTCGGGGCGATGGTCCTGATCCTCTCCGGCGAGCCGCGCATGGTGACCCTCGGCCTCGCTCTGTTCGCCAGCCTCTGGCTGTTCCTGATCCTGCTCGCTTTGCCGTCGCTGCTTCGCAACGGCAGCGCCGCGGCGCCCGCTCCGCTCGCTCTCGACGCCGGCCCCTCGCTGCCGTGAAATGCCTGGTGATCGCGGCGGGGCAGGGCACCCGCCTGCGTGGCCTCGCGCCGTCCAAGCCGCTCGCCGAGCTGAACGGCGCGCCGCTGCTCGAGCATGTGCTGAGGCGCGCCAAGGCGGGCGGCGCCAGCGAATTCCTGGTGGTGACCGGTTATGAGGCGGAGCGGGTCGAGGCGGCTCTGCCCGGCCTCGCCGGGCGGGTCGGCGCGCCGGTCGAGGCGGTCCGCAACCTGGACTGGGCGCGGCCCAACGGACTCTCGGTGCTCGCCGCCGAGCCGCGCCTCGCCGGCGACTTCGTGCTGCTCATGTCCGACCATCTGTTCGATCCGGCGATCCTCGCCGCTTTGATCGCCGGCCGGCGGCCCGACTCGGCGCTGACCCTCGCCGCCGACCGCGACGTCGCCAACCCGCTTCTCGACCTCGACGACGCGACCAAGCTCCGCCTCGACCCCGCCGGCCGGATCGCCGCGATCGGAAAGGCGCTCGCCGACTTCAACGCGATCGACACCGGCATCTTCCTCGCGACCCCGGCCCTGTTCGCGGCGATCGGGGCGAGCGTCGAGTCGGGCGGCAGCGGCTCCCTCTCGGAAGGGGTGGAGCGGCTGGCGCAGGATGGCACCGCCTGGGGCTTCGACACGGACGGGCGCTGGTGGCTCGACGTCGACGACGAACCCGCCTTCCGCCGCGCCGAGGCGGAGCTTCCTCGCCAGCTGGCCGGCGGAGTCTAGTCCTCGAACGGCTCGACGAACTTGCGCGTACCGAGCAGGAAGGCCTCGGCGGCGAGGCGCAGGGGAGCGAGGTCGACATGGCTTCGGCGTGCCTCCACCAGCCCGGCGAACTCGGCGTAGATCGAGGGATATTCGCCCGGGCCGGTCGCGCCCGTGTCGCGGCCGTTCACGCTGAGCTTCGCGCCGCCTTCGGAGAGCAGCAGTGACTCGCCCTCCTCCGTGGCGATCTCGATGTTCCACGCCTCGTCGCCGCTGTGGCGCCAGTCGAACTCGGCCTCGATCGCCGCCTCGGTTCCCGTCCCGGCCATAAGCAGGCGCGCCGCGATCGGCGCCTGCTTGTTCTCGGGGAAGGAGAGCTCCGCCTCGCGCATGAACAGGGTGCCGGGGAAGATTCGGGTGGCGATCGAGAGGGCGTTGATTCCGGGGTCGAACACGCCGAAGCCGCCCGCCTCCCAGATCCATTGCTGGCCGGGATGCCATTTCCTCACGTCCTCGCGCCAGGCGATTCGCATCGCCTTGACGGTCTTGCCCTTGAGCGCGTCGGCGGCGGCGGGCACCGCCGGGTTGTGCTGGGCGTGCCAGGTGGTGAACAGCGCGACCTTCTTCTCGTCGGCGATTGCGGCCAGCGCCTCGACCTCGCCCAGCGAGATTCCGGGGGGCTTCTCGAGCAGAGCGTGCTTGCCGGCGGCGAGGCAGTCGCGGGCGATCGCGTAGCGCACCGTCGGCGGCGTGCAGATCGCGACGGCGTCCAGGCCCTCGACCTTCGCCAGCATCTCATTGTGGCTGGGGAAGCAGGGCACGCCTTCCATGCCGCGCCCTCCGCGGCTCACCGTCGCGACGATCTCGAAGCGCGGGTCGGCGCGCATCGCCGGCGCGTGCTGGTCGCGGGCGATCTTGCCGTAGCCGACGATTCCGACCCGGATCGTCACGCTTTGAGCTCCTCCACATAGGCGCGGGCGCGCATCGCCGTCTCCTCGGCGGATTGGCCGGGCTTGTAGACGCCCGAACCGAGCCCGAACCCGTCGGCGCCCGCTTCGATCCACGGCCGCATCGCGTCCGGGGTGACGCTGCCGACGACGAGGATCGGCACGTCTTTGGGAAGCACCGCCCGCTGCGCCTTGACCGTCTTGGGCGTGGCATTCTCGGCCGGGAATAATTTGAGCGCGTGGGCGCCGGCGCGAATCGCGCGGAAGGCTTCCGAAGGCGTGAAATAGCCCGGGCTCGACACCAGGCCGGCCCGCGCCGTCGCCTCGATCACCGGCGGATAGGTGTTGGGCGAGACGATGATCCGCCCCCCGGCCTCGCGCACTCGCCCGACGTCGGCCGGATCGAGCACCGTGCCGGCGCCGACCAGCGCCTTCTCGCCCAGCCGCCCCGCGATCCGGCGGATGCTCTCGAGCGGGTCCGGCGAATTGAGCGGCACCTCGATGATCCTGATTCCGGCGGAGTAGAGCGCCTCGCCGATCGCCTCCGCGTCGTCCGGTGTGACGCCGCGGATGATCGCCACCAATGGGCATTCATCGAGGCGCCGCCTGATTTCGTCCTTGGGGTTCATCGCACCGGCTCCCGAAAGGCTGTCGCCGCGCCTCTATCGCCGAGCGGCGCGCCTGCCTAGCCGGACGTCGCGTCCAAGTATTGTCCAAGTCGAACTAAAATTCACTTGCGGACGCGGTTGGACTTGCGCCAGCCAATTCCTCGATAGTCTTGCGTCGGCCGCCGGTTCGCGCGGCCACCGATGGGGTAGCGCATGATCACGATCGGAATACCCGCCTATGAAGGGGTCGACCTGCTCGACATTTCCGGTCCCTACGAAATGCTGTGCTGGGTGAACGAGGCGCCCGGCATTCCCGCCAACAAGAAGGTCAGGGCCTATGTGCTGTCGGAGCACGGCCGTTCGGTCACCACCGGCAGCGGCCTCGTCCTGACGCCCCACCGGAGCTTCGCCGACGTTCGCTCGCTCGACGTCCTCTGGGTCCCGGGCGGCCTTCCCGACGCGCTCGGCCGGATCATGCGCCACCGCGACGGGCCCTATCTCAGCTATTTGCGGCAGGCGGGCGAATCGGCGTCGTGGGTGTGCTCGGTCTGCGAAGGGGCGCTGCTGCTCGCCCAGGCCGGCCTGCTCGACGGCCATTGCGCCACCACCCACTGGGCCTTCACCGAATGCCTGAAGCGCTTTCCCAACGTCGAGGTGGCGGAGGGCCATCCCCGCTTCGTCCTTTCGGGCAACCGCCTCACCGGCGCCGGAATCTCGTCCGGCCTCGACGAATCGCTTCGCCTGATCGAGCTCCTCGCCGGAACCGACGTCGCCGCCTTCGTCCAGCAGCAGACCCAATATTTCCCCGAACCGCCGGTGCAGGGGACGATACCCGCGCGCCCCGCCGCCTGCCCGGTTCACTGGTAGGTTTACGCGTCGAGCGCCCCGCCGCGTGACGGGTTCCTCCCAGATTCGATGTTCGCGGCGCGGTCGGTTATGGTAGCGGGCGGCGTTCGGCTTGCGAGGGCGGTCATACGGGGGAGGGCGCAGTGCCCGATTGGATTTCAGCCGCGGACGAATATGGATCGCTGCGCGACGAGACGTTGAAGCGCGTCGAGTTCCGCAACAACCTTTTCAATTTCACGATCATCACCGCCGGCACGATCGTCACCGTCGGGACCAGCGAGAAATTGCCGATCGCCCTTCTCGCCTATCCGATCCTGATCCTGTTCTTCGCCGCGAGCTTCTCGTACAACACGATGCTGCTCATCGCGATCGGCTCATATCTGCGCGAGAAGGAAGCGGCCTCCCACTGCCCGGGATGGGCCAGCTACCTGATGCCCCGCTACGGCCCGATGGAGCATCTGGAGCGTCTTGCGAAATACGGATTGTTCGTTCTGACGCCCGCGCTGATGCTCGCCTTCGCCTGGCTGAAATATCGCAGCGGCTTCGATCGCGTCGAATACGCGGTGATGATAGCGGGCCTGATCGCCATCGTGCTGACGATCGTCGTGCTGTTATGGCCTGAAATCTATCATTCGAAGACGCTCGCTCAGGTCGCCTCCGTCCCGAAAGCCTCCGGCGCCCCCGGTCCGCCGGATCGGTAGCCGAACAAAGCCGCCGCCGCGTGCTCAACCGCTCTGGGCGGCGACAGACCCTACCGCCGATGCCCCGCCGGTCACCAGCGCGCGATAGGCATCGACAAGCGCCGTCGGCTTGCGCGCGTAGTCCGCCTCGGGCTCAAGGTCCCACAATCCCATATGCTCGACATAGGCTCCCGCGTCCTTGCGGCCTTGCCGATAGGCCCAGGCGATGTGGGAGATCATCGGCCACCAGGTATAGCCGATCAGCGGAATTCCCTCGGCCCGCAGACCGCGAACTTCCCGCACGGACTGTTCGAGCCACTCCAGCCGGCGCCGGACGCTGCCTCGGCCGGCGGTCTCCGTGATCATCATCGGTTTTCCGAAGCGCTCCCAGTGAAGGCGCGTTCCTTGCTCGATCACCCCGCGCGGGGCGACCCGATTGCGAAGCCGGATTCGGTCGCCGGAGCGCTCGTAGACCTTGCTCGAGAACATCGGATAGGCGTTGAGGCCCACCACGTCGGGCGGCTGCGGCGACTCGCCGAGACGCTCGATCTCCTGCGGCGCCACGCCCATGGCGGTCAGCCAGTCCCACAGCGAGTGGCGAGGTCCAACGCGCCCGAAGAGCAGGTCGAGGGGCAGGAAGACGAGCTCCTGGCTGTGGCGCACCCGGTCGGCGAGGCTCGGATCGTCGCTGCCGTAGAGGTCCGCCCCGTCGCAATGGACGATGACCGCGTCCGGCGCGTCCGAACGCAGCGCTCGGGTCGCGTCGGCGATCGCGGAGACGATGGCGACGAGTATACGGGCAAATTGGCGCTGGCTTCGGCCGTAGGGGGGCCACCAGCCGAGCCGGCCGGAATACCATGCCGTGATGCGCGGCTCATTGAGGGGGGTGAAGGCGGTGACGCGGCCCCGGTATCGCTCCGCGAGCCGCGCCGCATATTCGGCGAGGTGGGAGGCGAAGTCCGGGTTGAGGAAGGCGCCCTCGATCCAGGAAGGCACACCGTAGTGAACCAATTCCAGGATGGGCCGGATGCCGATTTCGAGCATGTGCTCGATCGGCCGGTCGACCCATTCCCAGTCCCAGCGGCCCGGCGCTGGATTGAGGCGGTACCAGGGTATGCCGTAGCGCGCGGTGCGGACTCCGAGGCCGCGCATGAGGTCGAGGTCGCTTTCGCAGCGGCGATAATGGTCGATCAGCTCATATTCGTCGAGGATCCGGTTCAGCGGACCGCCCGGAGCGGTGATGAACGTGTCCTCGATCCCCGCCGACCACAGAAATTCGTCGGCACGGGGATGGCGGAGGCTGTCGCGGCCCGCATTCATGCAAAAGGCTATAGTGGGCGCGAGATTGACGGTATAGGCCGCGGCCGCGGAAACCCGGCGGCGCGCGGGGCGTATACGAAGCCCCTGCGTTGCAAGCCGTCTGCTATTCCGGCGGCTGCCAACGGCGACCGCCGCGGCGGCGGTCAGAGGAGGTCACGATAGCCAATTTCATGTTCGCGACCGGGGTGGAGAATTCGATCCCCACGATCCATGGCGGCCGCACCCGGGTCGACCAGATGGAGGTGTGCGGCCACTACCGCCACTGGCGCACCGATTTCGACTGCGTCGACGAGCTCGGCATCCAGTATCTGCGCTACGGGCCGGCGCTCTACCGAACCTTCCTCGGGCCCCGGCACTATGACTGGGAATTCGCCGACCTCACCTTCCCCGAATTGAAGCGGCGCAACATCACGCCGATCGTCGACCTGTGCCATTTCGGAGTCCCGGACTGGATCGGCAATTTTCAGAACCCCGATTTCCCGCAGCTCTTCGCGACCTATTGCGGCGCCTTCGCCGAGCGTTTCCCGTGGGTGCAGCTCTACACGCCGGTCAACGAGATGTTCATCTGCGCGGTCTTCTCGGCCAAATATGGCTGGTGGAACGAGCAGGCGACCGACGACCGCTCGTTCGTGACGGCTTTGAAGCACATCGCCAAGGCGAACGTGCTCGCCATGATCGAGATATTGAAGCGCCGGCCGGACGCCATCTTCATCCAGTCGGAAAGCTCGGAATATTTCCACGCCGACAGCCCGGCGGCGATCGGCCGCGCCGAGGTGCTGAATTCGACCCGCTTCCTGCCGCTCGACCTCAATTATGGCCGCCGCATCGACACCGAGATGTACGAGTATCTGCTCGACAACGGCATGACCCGAGAGGAATACCATTTCTTCCTCGAGCACCGGCTCAAGCAGCACTGCATCCTGGGCAACGATTATTACATGACCAACGAGCACCGGGTGTTCGCCGACGGCCACACCGAAAGCTCCGGCGAGGTGTTCGGCTATGCGGAGATCACCCGGCAATATTACAACCGCTATCGCTTGCCCGTGATGCACACCGAGACCAACATGAGGGAGGGCAAGACCGGCCAGGAAGCGGTGCAGTGGCTGTGGAAGGAATGGGCCAACGTCCTTCGAATCAGGAACGTCGGGATCCCGACCGTCGGCTTCACCTGGTATTCGCTGACCGACCAGGTCGACTGGGACACGGCGCTTCGCGAGCAGAACGGCACCGTCAATCCGCTCGGCCTCTACGACCTCGACCGCAACATCAGGAACGTCGGCCGCGCCTACAAGAAATTGATCGCCGACTGGAAGGACGTGCTTCCCGCGTCGAGCCTCTGCCTCATCGTGCCGATCGTCACGCCGCAGCATTCGGAGCGCATGTACGTGCGCGAGCAGCAGGAGGACGCGGCGCGGCGCCTCAAGGACTTCGTCACCGAGCCCGGCAATCCGGAGAGCGCGGAATGAGACCTTCGATACGTCCTTCGATACGCCGGTTCGACAGGCTTACCGGCTACCCAGGATGAGCGAAGAGGATCGCCACGACCGCTCATCCTGAGTAGGGACTGAGCGAAGGCGAAGGCCCGTATCGAAGGACGGAATGACGCAAATGAAGATAGCCCGGATCGAGACCTTCACCGTCGCGCCGCGCTGGCTGTTCGTGCGCGTCGAGGCCGACGACGGCCAGTTCGGCTGGGGGGAAGCGAGCCTCGAAGGCTGGGCCGAGGCGGTCGACGGGGCGATGGAGGCGCTCAAGGACCGCTTCGTCGGCCACGACCCGTTCGCGATCGAGGACATCTGGCAGATCGGCTATCGCGGCGGCTTCTACCGCGGCGGGCCGGTCTTGATGTCGGCGCTCGCCGGCCTCGATCAGGCCTTATGGGATCTGAAGGGCCGCGCGCTCTGCCAGCCCGCGTGGCAGCTGATGGGCGGCAAGGTGCGCGAGCGGATCCGCGCTTATGCCTGGATCGGCGGCGACCGGCCGCACGAGATCGGCGAAGCGGCCCGCGCCCGCCGCGCGCAGGGCTTCTCCGCGGTCAAGATGAACGCCACCGCCGAGCTCGACTGGATCGGAACGTCCAAATTGTTCGACGACGTCATCGCCCGCGTCGTGGCGGCGCAGGCCGAGGGGATGGACGTCGGGCTGGACTTCCACGGCCGGGTCCACCGCCCGATGGCCAAGCAGCTCGCCAAGGTGCTGGAGCCTTTGGGCCTGCTGTTCATCGAGGAGCCTTTGCTCTCCGAGAATCACGAGGGCCTCGCCCAGATCGCCCACCTCACCGCGACTCCGATCGCGCTCGGCGAGCGGCTGTTCTCGCGCTGGGACTTCAAGCCTTTCTTCGAATCGGGCGCGGTCGACATCATCCAGCCGGACCTCAGCCACGCCGGCGGGATCACCGAATGCCGCAAGATCGCGGCGATGGCCGAGGCCTACGACATCGCCGTCGCGCCGCACTGCCCGCTCGGGCCGCTCGCTTTGGCCGCCTGCCTCCAACTCGCCGCGACCGCGCCCAACGTCGCCATCCAGGAGATGTCGCTCGGCATTCACTACAATGTCGGCGCCGACCTCTACACCTACGTCAAGGACAAGGCGCCGCTCACCGCCGTCGACGGCTACCTGCCGATCCCGGCCGGCCCCGGCCTCGGCGTCGAGATCGACGAAGAAAGAGTGCGCGAGTCGGCAAAGGAACCCCACCGCTGGCGCAACCCGGTCTGGCGCCAGCACGACGGCAGCTTCGCGGAATGGTGACGTAAAAAATCCTCCCCTGCCTTTGAAGGGGAGGGGGACCATGCGCAGCATGGTGGAGCGGCCTTGCCGAAGAAGCCCCTCCACCGCGCTTCGCGCGGTCCCCCTTCCTCGAAATCGAGGAGAGGAATTTTGGAACTAAGCGACGATCCTCAGCCGCCGGCGGCCGGTCGCCTGCGGCACCGGGCAGAAGCCCAGCTCATCCTGCAGGCGGTTCAATTCGCGCTCGCGCGACTGGCGATAGGCCTCGGCGTAGCGGGCGTCGCATTCCGCCTCGTCCTCGGTCTGGGCGCGATAGAAGCTGACGCAGATGTGGCGGCCGAAAATGTCGTCGCCCCGCATCCGGATCTGCGGGTCCGCGGTGTCGGGAAGGCTGTCCCGGACCTCGGTCAGTCGCTCGATCAGCCCATCGAGCGAGCCGCAATCCTCAATCTCGATAAAGTCCTTGACCAGCTTACTCATACAACACACCCCTCCCACATTCCCCGCGGGCGACGCTAACGCGGTGGAACCGCACCGCAAGCCTGTTTCGCGATTTTATCCACAGGGAAGTTGAGGCTCCCTGAACCGAGCGTTCGGCGCCGGTTCACCCGCTGAGCGTGCCTCCCCTCCCTGGAAGGGAGGGGCAGGGGGTGGGTAGTCGAGCGTAGCGAGACTCTTTCTGACTCGGCGTTTCGGCGCCTTCGGCGAACCCACCCCTAACCCCTTTCTTCCAGGGAGGGGGACCTAGTAAGCCGGCTCGAGCAGGCCTTCGATGACGTGGTGCTGGATCACCGCCTGCAATTGGTCGGTGACCCGGCAGGTGAGGTGGTCGCGAACCCGCGCCGGCAGGCCGTCGAGATAAGCCCGAGTCACCTGCAGGTCGTGGTGCGCGGAATTGGTTGCATCGGGCGCGTCGACGCCCACCACCAGCACCGGCCGCGGCTCGTCCGAGCGGTTGGCCGTACCGCGGTGGATGGTGAGCGCCGAGCGGGCGGAGATGTCGCCGCGCTGCGGCAATTTGGGCTGGGCGCGGCCGATGTAGCGCGGCCAGAGCTCGCGCGGCGGGAACATCGCGTTCGGACAGCCGGAAAGGTCGTCCCACTGCGTGCCCGGCGCGATCTCGAACGCGCCGTGCTCCTCGCGGCTGTCGACCGCGGTAAGATTGAAGGCCAGCGAATTCAGCCGCCGCCCCTTCGTCGTCGCCTCCGGGGCCTTAAAGTCGCGATGCCAGGGCTGGTCGGCGGCGCCGGGGAAGGGGATGTCGAAGCCGATCTCGACGATCCGGTAGTCGGGCCCCAGCACCGCCTCGCACACCGCCACGAACCAGGGATGGACGGCGATGTCGACGAAGCCGGAGATGCGCTCGGGCTGGACCTCGACATACCAGCGCTCCGGCCCGCGCGGCAGCGCTCCGCCGGGCACCTTCATCGCCGCGTCGAACAGGGCCATGATCTCGCCGCGCATGCGGTCGGCCCAGGCCGGTGAAAAGGCGGATTTGAGGGCGATGATGCCGTCGCCGTAGAGGCCGCGCAGGATGTCCGCCGGCTCCCAGTCGTTCCGTTGCGCCTCCGGCGCCGACGCCATGATTTCCTCCCTCGCCCCGGCCGTCGGGTGAGGCTATTCCATTTGTATGATGAATGCGAGGCCGCTACCGGGCCGCCGATGTTGAAAAATGCACGATTCGGCTTCGAGGTGGATGCCGTGGCGGAAGGCGAGGGGACCCGCTTCGTCGTCCGCGAAACGCGCTCGTCGGAGCTTCGCGCCTACCGGCTGGAGGGCGGCGAGCAGGAGGATTATGCCGGCTTCTTCGCCCGCCTCGCCCGCGATTTCGGCACCCGCCTCCCCCACATCCTCGCCGCCGACATGTCGGCCGCGCCCGAAAGCGCGGTGCCCTGGCGCCCGCTGATCACCGACAATCTCCACGAAGGAACGACGGCCGGCTACGGCGACCCCGCCGTGCTCAGGACGGACGAGGGCTATATCCTCGTCGCCACCTCGAACGACGCTCCGGACGCCTTCCCGATCCTGCGCTCCGACGACCTCCGCCACTGGGAGCATCGCGGCTTCGTCTTTCCGGAAGGGAGTGCGCCGGCCTGGACCTCGCAGGGCCGTCGGGTCAGCGACTTCTGGGCGCCGGAAATGGCGAAGGTCGGCGACGAATATTGGCTCTGCTACACCGCCCGCCAGCGCTCCAACGCGCTCGCCATCGGACTCGCCAGGAGCGACCGCCCGTTCGGCCCCTGGCGCGACCTCGGCCGGCCCCTGATCGCCGGCCACGCCGTCAACACGACCGGCCTGGGCGACGATCCGGGCCGGCCGCTGATGAGCGGCGGGGTCATCGACGCGCATATCTTCATCGACACCAACGGCGACCGCTATCTCTACTGGAAGGCCGACGCGAACGGCATCTGGCCCCGTCCGCTCGCCGGCCTGCTGCGCGAGCGGCCGGAGCTGATCGAGCGGCTGTTCGCGAGCGACGAGGACCGCCGTACCGCCGCCTTCGCCGCCGCCGTCCAGCCCTGGGCCAACAGCCGGCCGCCGATCCAGCGCTTCTTCCTGATGCAGCCCTTGATCGAGGCGGCGCTCGCCAACTGGCAGCCGGTGCAGCAGGCGCTCGCCGAATTCGGCCTCGCCGGCGCGATTCTCGAGGCGATGCGCACCCCGATCTTCGCCCAGCGGCTTGCCGACGACGGCGCCTCTTTGGTCGGCGAGCCGGTCGAGGTGCTCGCCAACGACCAGGACTGGGAGGGCCATCTGATCGAGGGGCCGTGGGTGACGCGGCAAGAGGGGCGCTACTGGCTGTTCTACGCCGGCAACGATTTCTCGACTCCCGCCTACGGCATCGGAGTCGCCGTCGCCGACCATCCGCTGGGTCCCTACGTCAAGCAGCCCGAGCCCCTGCTCCATTCGACCCGCGAGTGGACGGCGCCCGGCCACGCCTCGGTCGCCCCGGGCCTCGACGGCCGGCCCCAGCTCTTCTTCCACGCCTTCCACCCCGGCACCGGCGGCTACAACATCTTCCGGGCGCTGCTCACCATCGGCCTCGAGTTCGAAGGCGACCGGGTGCGGCTTCGGCCGGTCTAGGCCGCAACCTCCCGTACCCGCCCGCGTTGGCCGCCCGTGCGGATCGCGACCTTCAACGTCAACGGCATCAACGGGCGGCTGCCTTTGCTCCTCGAATGGCTGGCGGAGGCGAAACCGGACGCGGTCTGCCTGCAGGAATTGAAGGCCCCGCAGGACAAGTTCCCGGCCGCCGCGATCGAGAAGGCGGGATATGGCGCAATCTGGATCGGCCAGCCGCGCTGGAACGGAGTCGCCCTCCTCGGCCGCGGCTGCCAGCCGGTCGAGACCCACCGCGGCCTTCCCGGCGATCCCGACGACGCGCAGGCCCGCTACATCGAGGCGGCGATTTGCGGCGTTCTGGTCGGCTGCCTCTACGCGCCCAACGGCAATCCCGTGCCGGGGCCGAAGTTCGACTACAAGCTGGCCTGGAACGAGCGGCTGATCGCGCACGCCGAGCGGCTCCATGGCCTCGACGCGCCGGTCGTCCTCGCCGGCGACTATAATGTCATCCCGACCGACCTCGACGTCTACAAGCCCGAGCGCTGGCTCGACGACGCTTTGTTCCAGCCCGAGCCGCGCGCCCAGTATCGCCGCCTCGTCGGCGCGGGCTGGCTCGACTCGCTTCGCCACCTCCACCCGGACGCGCGCATCTACACCTTCTGGGACTATTGGCGGAACGCCTTCGCCCGCAACGCCGGAATCCGCATCGACCATCTGCTGCTCAACCCGAAGGCGGCGCGCGGCCTCGTGGCGGCGGGCGTGGATCGCGACGTTCGGGCGCGGCCGGGGGCAAGCGACCACGCGCCGACCTGGATCGAGCTGGATCTTTCCGAACAAGGTTAAAGCGTCGGTAGGATTTACAGTCGCGTAACCGTTAACCGCCTGGAATCGCGGAAAACCGCCATTGGCCCCTTTCTTGCTGCAATTCGCGCGATGATGAAGAAGCTGGCGCGACTGTTCGTGATCCGCAACCGGCTCGAGGCCTGGGCGGTGATCTACGCCCTCGCCGCGGGGGCCACCGCCCGCGGCGTCCATTACCTTGAGCTCTATCCCGGCTTCGCCGGCAAATTGCTGTTCGTCGCCTGCACCGGCGCCGTCTTCATGGCCGGAGCCAAGCTGCTCGACGCCACCCGGCCCCCCGCCATCCGCCGAACGACGCTCAGCCGGGTGGTGGCCCGCGCCCGCGCCAATTGTTGGTGAAAAAGCCCAAGCTTGGGTTGATGCGCTGAGCTTCCCCTAGCGGCGCAGCCGGCCTTTTTGGCGGATTTCCGCCGTTTCCCGTATTTGGCACGCACCTTGAAACACCGGGTTCGACCGCCGCGAGGGCGGCGCATGAATTTCAGGAGCAAGTGCCATGTTCAGCATCGAAAACATCAGGCAGGGGATCGTCGCGGTCATCGCCGCCGCCATCCTCACCACCGTCTCCGTCGGCGCCGCCGTCGGTCCCGCCCGCGCCATCGAGACGGCCCCGTCCGCTTCGATAGCCGCCTGAGCCGGAAGGCCCTCGATGACCGACACGATCCACGTCGCTCGGGAAGAGCTGGTGCGGATGGCCCCGCCGCCGCCCCGGCCGCGCCCGGCGCCGCAGCCGTCCCGGCCGCTCTTCGCCCTTCGCGAGCTGCTTCCGGCCGGCCTGCTCGCCCGGACCCGCGACATCGTCGCCGCCAATTTCGGCGAGCTGCTCGACAGGGCCGAGGACCCGGCGAAGATGATCCGGATGATCATCCTCGAGATGGAGGAGACGCTCGTCGAGGTGCGCGTCTCCGCCGCCCGCACGATCGCCGACCAGCAGGAGATGCGCCGCCAGGTCGGCAAGCTCGAGCGGGTGCGCGACGGCTGGGCGGAGAAGGCCGAGCTGGCCCTGTCCAAGGGCCGCGAGGATCTGTCGCGCGCCGCCCTCGTCGAGAAGCAGAAATATGCCGACCTCGCGGACGGCCTCGCGGCCGAGATCGCGATGCACGACGAGGCGTTGCGCGCTTCGGAGGCCGACATCGCCCGGCTGCAGGGGCGCCTTCGCGAGGCCCGCATGCGGCAGAGCGCGATCCGCGCCCGTCTCGACAGCGCCAACCAGCGGGCGCGGATGCGCGAAGCCTATGCCGGCCCGCGGACCGAGGAGGCGTTCACCCGTTTCGAGGTGCTGGAGCGCCGCGCCGATCTGGCCGAGGGCCATGCCGATTCGCTGCTTCCGCCCAAGTCGCTGGAGGACGAGATCGCCGAGCTTCGCAACGAGGAAAAGGTCAATGCCGAGCTCGAGGCGATGAAGACGCGGCTCGCCGCGGCGAAGGACGCCTGAAATGGCGGAAGATCTCATCAAGATCATCACCGTGATCTCGGTGCTCGGAATCCTGTTCGTCGCGCTGCCGTGGCTGATCTTCCACTACATCACCAAGTGGAAGATGGCCGCGACCCTGACCGGCGCCGACGAGCGGCTGCTCGACGAGATGCACGACATCGCCCGCCGCCTCGACGACCGCCTGACCAATGTCGAGCGGATCATGACGGCCGACAATCCCAACTGGCGGGCGCTCGCCGACGAGCCGCGCGCCGAGCCGATCGAAGACAAGAGCGACAGCCTGAGGAGGATCAAATGAGCAAATGGGGCAAATTCCATCTCGACAAGGCCAATGGCCGCGTCTTCGGCGTCTGCGCCGGCATTTCCGAGATGACCGGGTGGGACGTCACCCTGGTGCGGGTCGCCACGGCGGTGCTCGCTCTGGCCCTGCCCTGGACGATCGTCGCCTATCTCGTCGCCGCCCTGGTCGCCAAGGATAGGCGGCCGGCCTGGCAGCGCGACGGCTTCGGCCCGCCGGCCCGGGTCACCAGAAGCGACGTCAAGGCCGCGATGACCGGCCTCGACCGCCGCATGGCCGAGGTCGAGACCTACGTCGCGACCGGCAATTCCAGCCTCGAGCGCGAGATCGAGAGCCTGCGCTCGTAAGCCACAGGGACAGGGAGGCGATGATGACGGAACAGATCGACACTCTGGCGATGGCGGGCTTCGCGCTCACCGGCCTCGCTTTGCTGCTCGGCGCGGCGCTCAGGGGCTGGCAGGGCTGGCTCGAGCTGAAACGGCTCGAGCTCGCCGGCGGCGCGGCAGCGCGACCCGCGGGCCCTGGAGAGCGGATCGAGCTCGCGGATTTGAAGGAGCGCATCCGCAAGCTCGAAAGCTTGGCGGCCTGCATTGACCTTTGACATCCTCCCCTGCATTTGCAGGGGAGGGGGACCATGCGAAGCATGGTGGAGGGGCCCTCTCGCAAAGAAGCCCCTCCACCGCACTACGTGCGGTCCCCCTCCCCGGCAAAAGCCGGGGAGGATATTCCGCTCAGAGTCCCCCCAGAAACGCCAGGAAGCTCCGCCCCGGCATGAAGAAATAGCCGCCGCCCAGGGTACGGATGAGGCGGGGCGGCGGGTCGAGGCGGGCGGGGCCGTCGCCGGTCGGGATCGTATAGCCGCTCGAGCCCTTGGCGCTGTCGTTGATCAGCGGGTCGGGCTGACCCGCCAGCCCCTGGAAGCCGGGATTGGCGAGCCAGGTCTGCTGGACGAACTCGAACTGCCGCTCGATGTCGCCGTTGAGGCAGAGGAACAGGAGGCCCGGCTTGCCGCCCGGCTCCGGCTGGTAGAGCCGCCCGACCCGGCGGATCCGGTGGCGGTTCGAGATCGACACCTGCTCCATCGAGCCCGGCATCAGGGTATCGCGCGGATTGCCGCGGCGGATGTGCGAGCCGATCGGGCAGCGAAGCGCCTGCGGGTCCTCGGTCCCGTAGAGGAAGTCGTTGTCCTGCCGGCTGCTCGGCTCGGTCGGGGCGGGGATCGGCGCTCCCGCGGGCGGCGCGCTTTCCGGGCGGGCCGTCTCGAGCGCGCTGCTGCGCTCGGGCTGAGGCGGGTCGAGCGCGGCCGCTTCCCGCGCCGCATCGCGTTCCGCCTTTCGGCGGCGCTCGGTGCCGTAGGGATAATAAGGATTGCGGACCAGCGACGAGCCGTCCTTCCAGCGCCCGATCAGCTTGGCGGCGACGAAATCGGCGTCGACTTCGTAGGGCTCGGGAAGGCGGGCGGCGAGCTTCGCCGCCTGCGCCTCGCAATAAGCGTCGAACGCTGCCACGTCCTGCTCCAGCTGGCGGATGACGAGGAAGGTGCCGTTGCGCCCGATCGCGCGGGGAGCCTCGACGATGGCGGTGCCGAAGGCGCGGCTCTTGTCGGCGATCGGCAGCAGGTTGTTTGGGTCGGCCAGCGGCGACAGCTCGGGCTCGGGCGGGAAGTTGCCGCGATCGTCGGGATAGCCGATGACGAACTCGCCGGGCTGGACGAGGTGAATGGGGTCGTTGGTGCGGTTGGCCTGGTCGGTGCCGCGGATGACCGGCTGCGAGACTCCGTCGACGAAGCCGAACGGCTCGATCGCCGGCTTCTTCGCCGTCACCAGCGGGATGCGGTACGGCTCGGCCATGTCGCTCACCGACGCGGCAGCGGCGACCTCGCTCTCCAGTGCGGCAACCGCATCTTCGCTCACGCCGTAGACGAGCAGCGCGACGTCGCTGGCCTTTCGGCCCCATCGCCAATTCTCCGGGGCATCCTCGCCGGTGTCGCCGAGGATCCGCGCCCGCCCGTCGGTGCCCATGCCTTCGAGGAAGGCGGGCGGAAAGCCGCCGACGCATTCGGGCGGCAGGCCGAGCCGCTCCAGCGCCCGGGCGCCGAGCGCGACGGTCAGCACCGCGTCTCGCCTCAGCTTGCGGCCGTCGCCGAAAGCTGTCCGGGGGTAGAGCGCGGCCATGAAGGCGCGGGCGCGGGCCTCGTCCTCGGGCAGGTCGTAGAGCAGGCAGGTGCCGTGCGGCATGAAGCCGAGGCCGCCGAACACCAGGCTCTGGATCTGACGGGTCTCGAGCCTGGCGTCGGGCCGCGGCGCCGAGCCGAACAGCGCCAGCCACTGGCCCGCCTCGTCGTTGCTGAGCGAAGCGGCGAGGCCGCGCCTTATGCCGCTGTTGGTGCGGATCTGATCGGTGATGAGGTCGGGGTAAGCGGAATACCAGAAGCGGGTCGGCCGCATGCTCGCCCTTGCATAGCGCTTGAAGCGCTCGCCGTCGGTGGCGCCCAATTGGAAGAAGTTCTTCGAGCGCGGGAAGCCGATCGAGTTCGACCAGACGCCGGTCAGCCCGTCATGGGCGAGGGTGATGAAATCCTCCAGATAGCTTTCCCAGCTGCCGCCGTAATTGGAGAAGAAGACGAGCTGGCGGGTGCCGGGGATGGTGATCCAGCGCGCCGCGTGGATCGTGCTGATTCCGCTCAGATAGCCGGGCGGATAGGTCTTGCTGACGTTCAGCCGGCCCGACCAGAAAGCGACGTGGGTGGTGAGCCACCGCACCGGCCCCGGCTTACGCCGCGTGATCGAGAGCATGTGGTTCTGCGCGCAGTGATTCTCGCGGGCGACGATCTCGCGCAGGGTCTCGGGGTCGGGCGCGCGCGGGTCCGGCCAGTCGTTCTTCTCCTGCTTGCGAAGCGCCAGGAAGGCGAGCGCGACGCTGCCCAGGGCGAGGCTGAAGATGCCGACGACGGCGAGGATCAAGGCGGCGGCAAGGTGCCAGCCCGACAGGGTCGCGACGAGCAGGATCGCGACGGCGACGAACAGCAATCCGAACGGCCACAGGAATTGCGGGAAGAAGGGCAGGGCATATTTGAACACCAGCATCAGCGCCGACGGGTTCGAGCCGGTGCGCGGCGGCGGCGCCGGAGTGTCGAGCGCCCAGGCCAGGCCCGGGTCCGCCGCGACCGCGCGCCGCACCTCGGCGAGCCGGTCGATCGGCCGGACGTCGGGCCGCCCGTTGTCGACGATCCCGCCGACGAAGCGGGCGAGCTCCGCCTCGCCGCGGATCCGGCCGACCGACATGGCGGGCGTTCCGGGGAAGCACAGGCCGGGATTGAGGAACAGGCCCTGGCGGACCGGGATCCGGTGGGCGAGCAGATAGTCCCGCAACCCGCCGCGCCAGTCGCGGGCCCGCGCGAAGATCGGTTCGAGATCGGCGCCGATTGCCTCGACGATCCGTTCGATCGCCCGCCTCTCGCCGCCGTCGGCGGTGAACTCGAAGACCAGATTCGCCTCGCCCGCCTCCTCGCCCGGGATGGCGTGGAGGCTCATGAAATGGGTGCCGGCGCCGTCCGGATCGAGCCGGTCGAGCGCGGCGCGCAGCGCGGGCGCGGCGGGGTTGCCGAGGCGGTCGATGGCGGCGTCGAGGGCGGCGACCTCGGACGCACGGATCGGCGCGACGATGGTGGTGAGGCTGTCCATCAGCGCGGCCCTTCGCGAAGCACGACCGGGAGGCGGTTCGGGAACGGCCCGGCCCAGGCGATTCCGCCGGCGCTCGCCAGCCCGCGCCGGACCAGCCCCCCGACCAGCAACGGAATCTGGAACGAATTCACCGCCCGCCCCGCGCAGGGATGAAGCCCGCCGCCGAGATGGAGGTAGATCGAGCGGGCGCGGTCGGGATGGACCCGGCGCGGCTCGTAGAAGACGCTCGAATCCTGCATCGCCGCCTGGGTCCAGGCGACCACGGTATCGCCGCGCCTGACCTGCACTCCGGCGATCGTCGCATCGGCCAGCGCGCTGCGCAGCAAAGCGGGATTGTGCGGCCAGAGCCGCAGAGCGTCGAGGCACCAGCCGTAGAGGCGCGGCAGATCGTCGGCGTCGCGGCGCATGGCATAGGCTATGTCGGGATCGCCGGCGGCGAGCTTGACCAGCTTGGCGACGACGGTGGCGGTGGTGTCGATCGCTCCGACGAAGGTGCCGCCGATCGTGCGCTGGATCGTTCCCTTATCGAGGAGGCCCTGAGCGATCAGCCGCCCGATCATGTCGCCGCCCGGATCGGCCGGGTCGCGGCGCTCGATCTCTGC